>CAZQAP010000204.1:0-2367 GCA_964591365.1 uncultured Planctomycetales bacterium | reverse complement strand
GGCTGGCTCGAAACCCGCATTCCCGAGGAACTGGAGGTCTATCCGCGCCTCTGCCGCATCGCCCACCGGATCATCGCCGAGGGCTTTTCGGAGCGCGCCATCCAGCCCGGCGTCACCACCACCGAAGACCTTCAATGGTGGTTCCGGGAGCGGATCGAGGCCCTGCATCTGGACACCTGGTTCCACCCCTCCGTTTCCTTGCAGCGCTTTGCCGGCCGGGAGCAGAGCTTCACGGAAGCCTTCTTGACCGAGGAAGCCGTGATCCATCCCGGCGATCTGCTGCACGTCGATTTCGGGATCACCTATCTGGGACTCGACACCGACACCCAGGAGCACGCCTACGTCCTGCGGCCCGGCGAGACGGCCGCGCCGGCCGGCCTGCAGGCGGCCCTGAAGACCGGCAACCGGCTCCAGGACACGCTCATGCGAGAATTCGGCACCGGCCGGACGGGCAACGAACTGCTCAAGAGCGCCCTCGAGCGGGCCCGCGCGGCAGGAATCGAGGCCACGATCTATTCCCACCCGCTGGGGTTCCACGGCCACGGCGCCGGGCCTTTCATCGGCCTCTGGGACCACCAGGAAGGAGTCCCGGGCCGGGGGGACGCGGAACTCCACCCCGACACCGTCTTCTCCATCGAACTCCAGGCACGGGTTCCGGTGGAGGAATGGGGCGGCCGCAAGGTGCGCATCATGCTGGAAGAGGACGCCTGGTTCGACGGGAAGGCTATGCACTTCCTCGACGGGCGCCAGACCGACCTTCTCCTGGTTCCCTGACGCGGCCTTCCGGACACGTGCTGGTTCCGCTCCGCCGGGAAGGAAGAAGCGCACCCGGGATCGTCGGCGGTGGTAGCGCCTGACCTGGTTGCGGGTGAGGGTGAGATTCAGGCGGAAGGAACCTTCCTGACCGTTCTTCAGGACCGGGAGATCCTCCAGCCGGCCCGTGGTCTCCACGATCTCCCGGCCCGCCGCATCCAGAAGCTTCAGTTCCGCCCGCAGATCGGGAAGGTCGAACCCGCTGCGGTTACGGGCGATGACGTTGAACTCCATCCAGACCGAGTCCCCGCGCGGGCGGGCCTTGGAAGGGAGCACTTTGAGCGCAACGACCTGATCGACATAGGCGCGCCCCGGGCCCTGGTCGTCCAGCGAGTGAAAAAGGCGGAAGAGGATCGGAGCGCGGGAGGGTTCCGGATCCCCCTCCAGCGCAAGGGCGGGGATCCAGCCATCCAGGCGCACCGCCACCCAACCCGCCCGGCCCGGCTCTTCGCGCAGCGTCACGCGGGCGCCCCGCGCCAGGAGCGCCATCTCGCCCGGACTTCCGGAGCCGGGCTGCCGCTGGAGAAGTGCATCCCGCGCCAAGCGGATCTCTCCCTTCCCCTTCGCCCCGCCCGCCGGAACGCCGGACCCCAGGGCTCCCAGGACGAGCAAGAGGACGAGACCCTGCCGCGTGGCTTCCACTCTCCCGCCGACGAAGGCGGGGCGGCCGGGTTACGGCCGGCCTTCGTTCCGCGCGGCCCGCAGTTTCTGCTCGACGTCCGCAAGCTCGAAGACCGTGCCAGCCGGCTTCCAGTCATGGAAGAGTTCCGGCTGCCGGCTCCAGGCCGCCCGCAGGGCGGAGGCCAGTTTCTTCTGCCGCGGACTCAGCCAGACCCCGGGGTCGCCGCCCGTGCCCAGCTCCCGGTTGACCCGCAGGACCTGAAGGCGGGTGAGCGGAAGGAACTTCAAGGGCGACCGCCCCAGGTAGTAGTGGTGGTCGCCGGCCTTCACCTCGCGGGGCTCCGCATCCGTTCGCACGATCTTCTTCGCCCCGCCGGCGCGGGCGGCGGTTTCGTCCTTTTCGTTGCGCGCGAAGACCGTGTCGGCGCAATCCAGACCGGAAGCCTTCTTCACCAGATCAGCGAAGGGCAGGCGGGCGGGATCGAAGACCACCTCGACCACCTCCTGGTCCCGGAGCATCCCGGGTCGCGTCGAGAGCACCCCGTCGAGCCCGCCCAGCGCGGCCTCGCCTTCCCAATAGCAGTGCATGGCGAAGACGGCCTTCCCCTTCACGGCCGGGGGTTTCTCGGCGGCCAGAAGCCCGAGATAGCCGGGGACCGGGCGGCCCGCGGCGCGCAGGGCGGCAGCCATCCGTGCGGCGAGTCCCGCCGTGGTCCAGACGCCTTCCTCGCGCGGCACGAGATCCTCGCCATCCGCATCGAGGAAACGCACGACCGGGTTGTTCCAGGCGGTTTCCTTGAATCGCTTCAGGATTCCCGCGTCCGCGCCGGGCCGGTTGTTGTGGACCGCCACGGGCAGGAACCCCGTCTCGATCGCCTCGACGAGCAGCGGATGGGAAAGGGGGCCCTGGCCGAAGTCGCGACAGGTTTCGCA
>CAZQAP010000203.1:0-5123 GCA_964591365.1 uncultured Planctomycetales bacterium | reverse complement strand
CCCGGTCTCCCCTTCCCGGATCTGGTGGAAAGAGCCCGCCGCCGGAAGGAACGAAGATTCCTTTCCGCGCCCCGGCTTTTTTCCGGAGCCGCGGCCCTGGGGATCCTCCTGATCTTCCTGCTCCAGGCAAGCGGTCCCGGACCTGCACGGAAAGACGGAATCCCCCCCCCGCTCTACCGCACCACTTCCCGCCTGCTGCTGGCCAGCCTGCGGGATCTTTCCCCTGTGGCCGACCCTTTCTGGGGCGCCGGATCGCAGGGGAAAAGAGAGGGGTCCGGCGCCCCTCCGCTTCCAACCTGGATGCTCGACAAGGAAGCCTTCAGTCTCGACCTTCTCATGCCTGACCGGAGTGAATGATGATTGCCCCCCTGCTCCTCCTGTTCGCCCTGTTCCCGGCCCCGGCCGCACAAGCCGGTCCGGAGCCCTTCCTCCAGGAGCCGGTTCTTGAGGAACCCCTCCAAAACGCCTTGATGGATCTCAAGGAACGGAATCCTTCCGCTTACGAGGCCATCCGGGAGGCCCTCCGAATGCGCCCGGAGGAAGCGCGCCGGCGGCTGGCCGAGCACGCCCGCTACCTGGAGCGGCTCCAGAATGCCCGGGAAGGCGATGGCGAGGAGCACCGCAAGCTCCTCGAACAGGAGGTGATCGGAGGCAAGGCCCGGATCACCCTCCAGCACTTCTTCGAGGCCCCCGAGGGGTCTCCGGAGCGGGAAGCGGTGGGCAACGAGCTTCGCGGCCAGTTGGAAACCTGGTTCGACCTGCGGCAGGAACTGCGTTCGCTTCAGGTCCGGAAGATGACCATGGAACTGGAGCAGCAGAGGAGCGAGCTGGAAGCGGCCGTCCAGGATCCTGCCGGCCTGCAGCGGAACTGGCTGGAGCGGATCACCCGGGGAGAAGCCGGCCCCGCGGGCGGAAAGGAGGAGGAGGATCCCCGCTCCGAAATCG
The DNA here is from genome assembly GCA_964591365.1 of uncultured Planctomycetales bacterium. Taxonomy (GTDB): domain Bacteria; phylum Planctomycetota; class UBA1135; order UBA1135; family UBA1135; genus CAZQAP01. Next base: position 4,178 of record CAZQAP010000203.1, on the reverse strand, counting down.
AAGCCCTGGCCCCCGCCCTGATCCAGGCGATCTCCCGGCACGACCCGGGGATGGCCGAGGAGCTGGAAGGGATGGCTCGGGAGTCGGAAGAGGAGTTCCTGGAAACCCTGCGCCGCATTTCCGAGCAATCCCCCCGGCTTGTCGAGGAGGCCCGCAGCCTGCTGGATCCCCGGGAGGAGAAGTGGAAGGAACAACTGCACGCCGCGCTGGAGGAAGCCCGGCGGAGGATCGGTCCCGTCGTCGACGGGGATGGAAACGTCTCCGTCCCTTCCGGGCGGATTGGAGAGCTGGAGCCGGTGCTCCAGGCCCTGGCGGAAGCGGAGGTGGAGCTCACCCGGCTCCACCTGGAGCGGATCGAGATGGAACTCGAGAAGCAGCGGGGGATTCTCGAGTTTCGCGACGGGAACAAGGACCTTCTCGTGGATCTCCAGCTTGCTCGCATGACGGGAGACGAGGAGCGCTACGAATGGTAGGCCGCTTGGGTTCCCTGCTTCTGGCGCCGGCGCTTTTCTTTTCCCTGTCCTGCAAGCTGCCTGCCCAGGCTGCCCAGGCGCCAGTCCCGGCGGGGAATGTCCAGCCTCTTCCAGGCGGCTGGGAACCGGACCGGCGGCTGACCCGCAACGCGGCGGCATCCCGGACCAGCATCAACTTCGCCCGCAGCATTGCAGCCGACCGCTCGGGGCGCGTGTACCTCGTCTGGACGGATGAACGGGACGGGAATCCGGAGATCTACTTCAAACGTTCTCCCGACGGCGGAACGTCCTGGGGCCCCCCGGTCCGCCTGACCACCCATCCGGGGTCTTCCCAGAACCCATCCATCGCCTGCGCGGGGGAGGGGGTGTTCGTCGTCTGGTTCGACGACCGGGGAGGGATTCCGCGAGTCTGGTTCCGGCGGTCGCCCGACTCGGGGCTCACCTGGGGACCCGAGACCCTGATCACGCCCGGGGCCCGACCCGGGGCCTTTCCTGCGATCGCCGCCTGGAATGCCAGTCTGCACGTTGTCTACGTGGACGGCCGCAGCGGCGACTCGGAGGTCTGGTACGTCCGTTCCTTGGATTCGGGCGCCAACTGGGATCCCCCAAGGCGGCTCTCCGACAAGCCCCACAATTCCTGGACCCCGGCGGTCGCCGTCTGGAAGAAGAATGTCTACATGGGCTGGACCGATACCCGCCACGGCCCACCCGCCTCCGGGGAAGAGGAGTACTTCAAGCGCTCGGTGGACAACGGACTGACCTGGACTGCCGACACGCGCCTGACTTTCGACCCGGCGAATTCCTGGGCTCCCTCCCTGGCGGCTTCGGGCTCCGATGTCTGGTTCGCGTGGTTCGACGACCGCGACGGCAACTGGGAGATCTACCTCAAGCGCTCGCGCGACTTCGGGGCCACCTGGTCTCCCGACCGGAGGCTGACCCGCGACGGTGGAGCCTCGGTGCGGCCCTCCCTAGCCGTCGGAGACCGGGGGCTTCACCTGATCTGGTGGGACAGCCGCGACGGAAACGAAGAGATCTACTGGCGCACCTCCTACGACCGGGCGCGCACTTGGAAGCCGCCGGTCCGCTTGACCGTGGATCCGGCCCCCTCCACCTTGGTTTCCGCTGCCGCCTCTCGCGCGGGCGTATTCGCCGTCTGGCAGGACGAGCGGGATGGAAATCCAGAGATCTATTTCAAGCGCCTTCCCGGCACCCCCGTCCCGGCCGGCAATGGCCGGATCGCCTTCTCGCGGATCCTCAACGGAACACCCCAGATCTTCACCGCCCTCCCCGACGGCAGCGGGGAATGGCAGCTCACCTTCCCGCCCGGCGCCAACGAGTATCCTGCCTGGTCGAAGGACGGGACGCGGCTCGCCTTCACCTCGACCCGGAGCGGAGCGCCCGAGATCTGGGTGATGAACCCGGATGGAACCGATCCCCGCCAGCTCACCATCAGCGGGATGGGCGGAAGTTTCGTCCCCGACTGGTCCCACGACGGCACACGGATCGCTTTCGCTTCCGTGCGAAACGGCGAGGATCACACCGAGATCTGGGTCATGGGGGTGGACGGAAGCAATCCAGTCCGCCTGACCTTCACCCCGCCCGATCCCAGCGGAGGCGGGGGTGCCGTCCACCCTTCCTGGTCTCCGGACGACGCGAAGATCTACTTCGCCTCTTCGGCCGGCGGCTCGCCCCAGATCTGGGGAATGTTCGCCGACGGCCAGGGGCAGGAACAGAAGACCAACGGGCTGGGGCCCGGCTTTCCCGATGCCAACGTCCCCGAGTTCTCGCGGGGTGGAAAACGGATCGTCTTCTGGAGCGGATTCGAGGCGCAGTTCGGGGAAGTCTGGAGCATGAAACCCGATGGAAGCGGCTTGCGCAGGATCACCGCGACCCCGGACCCGCGCAACAGCGACAACCCTTCCTGGTCGCCCGACGGACGCTGGATTCTTTTCGACACTAATCGCGCCGGTCTGGTCGAGATCTGGGTTGTGGGAGCGGACGGCACGGATCCCCATCCCCTTCTGGCCGGCCAGGGCCAGACTTCCTGGCAGCCGGTTTTTCTTCCTCTGGCAGGGCCCGAAGGGGGCTGAACGGCCGCCAAGAGGCCCCTGCTCCAAGGAGGAGGGGCCCCGTTGGCGGGAAAGCCGGAGGTCAGAGGATCTGCACCTTGAGGAAGTTGGAGTCGAAGACCTGTCCGTTCTTGAAGGCGCCCACTTCCAGGAAGAAGCTCCGTCCGGAGAACTTTCTGCCGATCTTCGGACTGAGCCAGGACCCCGAACCGGCGGAGTTGTTGGTCCCGGAGCCCAGCTTCTTGAGCTTGGGGCCGATGTCGAAAGGGTGGCCCTGGATGGTTGCGCCATTCTTCTTGCCGCTGGTGTAGAGAATCCAGATGCTGGAAGCGGGGGCGTTCGTCCAGGAGTAGGTGAACCGGCTTCCCGTGTTGATGGTTGTGGGCCCGGAGAGGGTGATGGTGTTCACCTGGACGGCGGAATTGTCGTGCAGGAACACGTCCTTCATGGGGTTGAAATCGCTTTGGACCAGGTTGCTCGCAAGGCTTTCGAAAGCTGCGAACCGCCCGTCCGGGCTCAGGCCCCCCCTTCTGCTGTCTGCATTTCCACTCCCTCCGGAGGCAGCCTGGGAAACCAGGGTTTCCTGTCCGCTGGCCACGTTCCGGAGGATTTCCTGCTGGGGGCTGCCGGTCGAGAAAAGGACCTGCAGGCCGTCTGCGGAGAGGTCGCTGATGTAGCTGTCCGTGGGGTTGTTCGGGTTTACCCGAACGGTGGTTCCGGCAAGGAGGTCGTGATGGAAGACATCCGCCCTTGCGTTCGAATCTCCAGAGACCAGATTGGAGGCCTGGGAGTTGAAGGCAACGAAGCGGCCGTCGTCGGATACGCGGGGATCGAAGGATTGACCGTTGGCCTGCACTCCCCCCGACCCGAGGCTGGCACGGCGGGTCGTTTTGAGGGTGCGGTCCCGGACGAAGACGTCCGTCTGGCCGTTGGTGTCCCCATTGACCAGGTTGGTCGCACTGCTCTGGAATGCGACGTAGCGCCCGTTGCCGGAGACTTTGGGGATCCAGCTCATTTGATTCCCCTGCGCTTCGGTGTCGCTCAAAGAGACAATCTCCATGCCGCCGTTCATGCGGTTGAAGAGGAAAACGTCTCCCTGGCCGTTGAAGTCGTTCTTCACGATGTTGGTGGCCGCGCTGTAGAAGACCACGAAAACCCCGTCTTCCGAGATGTCCCCCCATTCCGAAAGGCCGTTGGACTGTGTCCCGTCCCAGGCGAAGCTCATACGGAAGGTCTGGCCGGTCTGCATGTCGTGCAGGAAGATGTCCCGCTGGCCATTGGTGTCCACGGTGACCAGGTTGGTGGCGACGCTCGAGAAGACCACCGTCTGCCCGTCACCGGAGATGGCCGGGTTCCAACTGAATCCGTTCCCCTGGACTCCGGACGAGGAGACGCTTGCCCGGGTGGTCAGGCCGGTGAGCGTATCCCGGACGAAGACGTCTGTGGTTCCATTGGTGTCTCCCGGAACCAGGTCGGAGGCATCGCTCATGAAAGCCACGTAACGGCCATTGGCGGACACGTCCGGATTCAGGGATTGGGAGTTGGCGGATCCTCCGAACTGGTCCACGCTCACCATCTGGATGGCCTGGGCGGGGAGGGCGGCGGCCAGGGCCAGCCAGGAAAGAAGGGCGAAGGG
>CAZQAP010000202.1:3243-5140 GCA_964591365.1 uncultured Planctomycetales bacterium | reverse complement strand
TCCAGGAAACGGCCTTCGCCGTGCGCATCGGTCTGCTCGAACCAATCCGCCCATCCGCTTTCCGTGGAACGCAGCAGGATCGGGATGGACGAAAGCGCCCGCCCCGAATCCTCCTCCCGCACCCGGACGCGAAGGACGTTTCCCGAGAGCCGCACGTCGTGGCGGACGCTGCCGCCGCCCCGCGGGACCTCGAGCCCGTCCCCGCCCCCGAGGGGCCCGGAATCGCCCTGGACTTCGAGGTCGTAGAACCCGGCCGGAACCTTCTCGAAACGGTAGAAGCCCCCTTCATCGGTGGAGGCCCCCGCGGGGAAGGCGGCGTCAGCCCCATGCAGGCCCAAGGTGAGACCGGCGACGGGCTCACCCGCGCGGGTGACGTGCCCTTCGACCGTGGCGAGATCCTGATCCCCGCCCAGGACGACGTCGGCCACCTCGTCCTCCGCCAGGCGGACATGCCCGGAGGCCGTGGCCCCGCCCCCCAGCACGACGAACAGGGAATAGTCCCCCGCGGCCAGATTCCCGAAGGTGGCCCGCCCCTCTCCATCGGAGTCTTCCGCGATGCTCGAGAAGGTTCCATCCCGGGAAAAGTTGATGATCCTGCCGCTCACCGGGGCGCCGTCGGCGTCGAGCAAAAGGACGTGGAGCACCGCACCCCGGGAGAGGAGCAGGGTCACGCGCGGTTCGGGTTTCCCGGGGCCGTTTCCACCGTTTCGGACAGCAGCGGTGCGTAGGCGGAATGCCTCACCCGCAGGATCCAGCTTCCCGGACCGAGTCCTCCGATCCGGAAGGTCCCATCCACCGCGGTGACCACCGGCTTTCTCTGGTTGCCGTTCCCCGCGGCGAAGGCCATGGTCATGTCGTCCTGGCCGGCGGGAAAGGCGGTCACGTCGGCGCCTTTGACGGGAGTGCCGTGGAGGCGGTCCCGCACCACCCCCGCGATGGTGAGTTCCTCGTCCAGCGCCACGATCGTCTCCTCCGGCAGCTCCGGACCGATCCCGACTTCCAGCTCCTTGCGGGCGTGGCCGTCCGACTGGACGCGGATATCCCAGGGGCCCGCGTTGAGCTTGGGGATGGAAACCTTTCCCTGCACATCGGTCCGCGGAGGCCGGGTCTTCCTCCAGGAAGACATGACGGTGAGGGAATCCTGATGGGGGGCGTACTCCACCGAGGCGCCGGCGACCGGGGTGGTGCGGTCGTCTTCGGTCACGCGAAGCTTCAGGGTGTAGCCGGCCGGCGGGCGGATCTCGCCGGCATCGGTGTCCCGGCCTTCCGCGATCTCCAGTTCCCGTTCGGTCCTGAAGTAGGGGAATCCTTTGGTCTGGATGGCCAGCAGGTAGGTACCGGCGTGCAAGGGGCCGGACCGGAAGGTCCCATCGGCCCGGCTGGTCGTCTGGCCTTCGTAGGGCGCCCGGTATTCCTGGATCATGGTGGGAGAAGAGGAGAAAGGATCGATGGTGGCTCCGGCGACGGGTTCTCCGTCGGGGGAAACGATCCTTCCGCGAACGAAGCCCGCCGGGATCAGGGTGAGCGAGAACGTCCCGTGCTCTCCGGGAGCCAGTTCCAGGCGGCCGGCTGCAGGAGCGAAGTCCGGGCTCGAAACCGAGATCCAATACCGGCCCGGGTAGAGATCCGCGACTTCCCAGCGGCCGGCCACGCCCGGCCCGGCGCCCTTCAGCTCCGCGATTTCCTTTCCCAGGATCCCCGCATCCTTCGGGAAATCCTTCGGGGCGCCGAGGTAGCGGATCCGCACCTCGAAGGGCCCCGCCGGGCTGCCGCTCCGGTCGCGGGCCAGCACGGTGAGTCGGGCGGCGGCCATCCCTCCCCGAAGCGCAAGCTCCCCGCTTTCCTTGCCCTCGTCCGGGCCGAGGGAATGCGGGTCGGACCAGAAGCCCCCGGCCAG
>CAZQAP010000202.1:1610-3143 GCA_964591365.1 uncultured Planctomycetales bacterium | reverse complement strand
GCCCGCCGGGGGCCCGCCCGCCTCATCCTGGTCCTCCAGCAGGATCCAGGCCAGAAGTCCGGCAAGGATCAGGAAAGGGAGCAGCGGGAGAGACCTTTTCATAAGCGTCTCCCCGGGATTCTAGCGGCTACTCGAAAGGGAGCGTGAGGTGCATTTCCGGGGTTCCCCGCGGGACCTCCACGGTGTGGGTCCTGCGCTCACCGCCCGGTTTCGCGAGCAGCACGCTGTAGGTGCCCGGCGGAACCGGGCCGATCTTCTGCTCGCCCCCCTTGAGGAAGGAGAGGCCCGCCTGGGTGGCTTCCGCCACCCCGCTGTAGAGAAGCGAGAGCGGCGCGCCGCGCGAATCCAGAAGGATCGCCTGGATTCCGGTGACGGGCTTGCCTTCCTCGTCCGTGATCTGCACGAACACCATGGTCCCCGCTTCCAGCGTCAAGGTGGCTTCGGTGGTTTCGTCGCTCCGGAGGCGGACCTCCATCTCCACCTGGCCGGCGCCCTCCTTGCGTGCCAGCACGCGCCCGGGGCCCGGCGGGAGCGATCCGAGTTCCAGGATGCCCCTCGAATCGGTGGTCTTCAGGCCCAGGGCGGAGAGCGGTTGCCCGCCGGGGTCGAGGAAGAAGACCCCGGCGCCCGCGACGGGGTCGCCGCGGGTGTCCAGGACCTTCACCCGCAGGCGGGCCTCCTTTTCGAGCCGGATCTCGACCGTCTGTTCTTCGTCCTGCCCCTCCTTGATGACGAGGGGTCCGACCACCCGCGAGGCGCGCCCCCTGCCCGAGGGGAAGATCGGCATGGCGGCCTGCCCCGCGGAGACCACATACTTGCCCGGCGTCAGGAAATCGAAGACGGCCTCGCCCTTGGAGTCGGAGTTGGCGGTCCCTCCGGTCCCCTGTTCTCCGGCCGCGGTCCGCAGAAGGATGGGGATGCCGGAAAGAGGATCCCCGGATCCGGCTTCCAGCACCCGCACGCGGAGGCTTGCAGCGGGGAGTTCCACGTCGTGCTGGACGATCCCGCCCCCTTCGGGAACGGTGAGGGCGCCGCTCCAGCCCGCGCCGCCGCCCATCTGGATCCGGCCCGCGAAGATGAGGTAGTTCCCCGGGGCCACGTCCTTGAACTCGTAGAAGCCGTTCTCCCCGGTGGAACCCATCTGCATGTTGGAGAAACCCTCTCCGTAGATCATGACGCTGAGGCCCTCCAGAGGTTCTCCCCGGCGGGTGACGGTCCCCTGCAGGGTGGCAAGATCGCTCGCCCCGCCCAGGACCACTTCGAGTTCCTGATCCTCCTCCAGGGTGATGGTCTTGGAGGTCATCTTGAAGCCCGAAAGATCTCCCTGGGCCAGCCGGCTGACACTTTCGGGGGAATCGCGGCCCACGCCCGGCAGGAGCGAGATCATGTAGGTGCCCGCCGCCAGGTGTTCGAAGGTGGCCCGCCCGTCGGGGCCGGTCGAATCCCCCTTGGGTGTCGCGCCCCCGAAAGAGAAAGTGCTCACCACGACCCCGGGTTCGGGGTTGCCCTCCGCATCCAGCGCCAGGACGTGCA
>CAZQAP010000202.1:0-1510 GCA_964591365.1 uncultured Planctomycetales bacterium | reverse complement strand
TTCCGCTGGCCTGTTCGAGGATCACGCCGCGGATTCCGAAATCGGGCGCCAGGCGGATCCCTTCTTCCTGACCCTCCTTTTTCAAGGCGACCTCCACCTCGCGGCGGGCGTGGCCGGAAGCACCCACCCGCAAGGTCACGGTGCCGGGGAGCAGGGCCGGGATGGCGAGGTGTCCCTCGTCGTCGGCCTGGGGTTGCGGGGGCTCCTTCCAGGATCGAAGCGCGCCCAGGATGGAAGCCTGGCCACTCCCGGGATGAAACTGCACCTGAGCGCCCGGGATGGGGGTCGTGCCGTCCTCTTCGGTGATCGTCAGGTTGAGGGTGAAGCCGGCCGGGAGGCGGATGTCGCCCAGGTCGGTCTCCCGGCCTTCCATCAGGGTCACGCCGCCGGGCAGGACGAAGACGGGCAGGGGTTCCTTGCGCACCACCATTCCGAAGGAGCCGGCCGGCATGGGGCCCAGGCGGAAGGTCCCGTCCCCGCTGGAGACGCCCGAGAAGCGGGTCAGGCCGGGGAGGGCTTCTTCCTCGCGGCCGGGTTTGAGGAATTCCTCCTGCATGCCTTCGAGAAAGCCGCTGTTGGGGCCGGCGGTGATCCCCGCTCCTGCAAGGGCCCGCCCGTCTTCCCCAAGGATCCGTCCGGTCAGGAAGGCGCCCGGGGCCAGCTTGAGCAGCACGGCCTCGCGGCTGCCGGGGAGAAGTTTCACCGATGCGGAAGCGGGCGCTTCGGCCGGGGTCGAGGCCCGCACGCTGTAGACCCCGGGGTAGAGATCGGGCAGGCTCAAGTGGCCGTCGGCCCCTTCCGCGCGTCCGAGGGTCCTGGCGATCTGCCGGGCGAGTCCTTCCACTTCGGGCTCGGCGCCGGGGAGGGGAGTGAAGAAGATCGCCGCGGTCTTGAAGGCGGCCAGGGGGGCGCCGTCCTTGTGCCGGGCGAGGACCAGCAGGGTGGCGGCGGGAACGCGGACGGTCAGGAGGATCTCCTGGCCGGTTTCGCGTTCCTCGGAAGTGAGGGCATGGGGATCCGACCACAGTCCTCCCGCAATTGCGGCCACCATCAGCGGTTTTTTGCGCCGTTCGACCCGCGCGAAGCCGTCCTCCCCGTCCAGGATGCGTGTTCGGCCTGCAGTCTGGACCAGGAAACGGGCCGGTGCGGCCGGTTTCCCGTCTGCTTGAAGGGCCCGCAGGAGCAAGGGGCCCCCGCCCAGTTCGGTGCGGCCGCCCGCGGGGGTCTCTCCGCCGGAGGAGGGCGCGGGGGCCTGCTGCCCGGCCCCGGAAGGAACTCCTTGGGACAGGGTCTGGGCCTCGGGGGCAGGCCCCGGGGCCCGGCCGGAAAGGCCGGTCTGGGGCCCCTCCCCGTGGGAGGAGCCCTCTTGGAGGAGGATCCAGGCCAGGAAGCCGGCCAGGATCAGGAACAGGACGAGCAGGAGGGGCCGCTTCATGAGGTTGTTTCCTTACGCGGGACACCCATCCGGTCTTCACCGTCCGGTCCGGGGGGACCCGTTCCATTCTATACC
>CAZQAP010000201.1:0-5181 GCA_964591365.1 uncultured Planctomycetales bacterium | reverse complement strand
CGGGAAGTTCGAGGGTGAAGAGCAGCGAGGGGCCGCCGTTCCCCCCCTCGTCCAGGGAGAGGAGGCTGAAGGTGGAACGGCCCGGGAGCGGGTCGCGGAAAAGCCGTGCGAACGCGGGGTGCTGAGCGAGCAGCCGGTCGAGATCCCCGCGCACGCCCTGCAGGATGGGAGCCAGGAAGGCGGCCACCTCGTCGTCGCGGAAGAGGGCCTCGAGATCGGTCCCTTCCAGCGCGGAACGAAGCTCCTCGAGGGAGGGGATTTCGAGGTGCAGAACGGTCCCCGCAGGAAGCCGGGAGGCGACGGAATCGTGTTGCGGGGTGCAGGCCGCCGCCGCCGGAAAGAGGCCCAGGGAGAGCCCGCAACCAAAGAGAATCGATTTCAGGAAAAGGCGCATTTCCAGATTCTAGCCGCCTGTTCCAAACCTTGGGCGCGCACGGCCTCCTCGTCCAGGGTCGCCAGGCGCCCGTCGCGCAAGACCGGCCGGCCGGCGATCCAGACCCGTTCCACGTCGGCGCGGCCCGCGCAGAAGACGAGCAGCGCGGCGGGATCGGGCCCGGCGGGGACCAGATGCGGGCGGTCGAGCCCCACGAGCACGAGATCGGCCTGCTTGCCGGGTTCGATCGAACCGATCTCCTCCTCCAGGCCCAGCGCGCGCGCGCCGCCCAGGGTGGCCATCTCCAGCACCGTTTGCGCCGGCAGGGCCCCGGGGCCCCCGGCGGGGTTGTGGATCAGGGCGGCGAGCCGCATCTCGGTCCAGGCGTCGAGCGTGTTGTTGCAGGCCGCCCCGTCGGCGCCCAGGGCGAGCGGGATGCCGCGGGCGGCCAGCCCCGGAATGGGCGCCACCCCGCTGGCGAGCTTCAGGTTGGCGGACGGGCAGTGGACCAGGTGGGTTCCCGTCTCGGCCAGGAGATCGACTTCCCGCCCGGCGAGGTGCACCCCGTGGGCCAGCACGGTCTCCGCCCCGAGCAGCCCGAAGCGGGCCAGCACCGCGATGTTCGGGGCGCCGAAGCGCGCTTCCACGGCGGCGCACTCTTCCGCGGCCTCGCTCGCGTGGGTGTGGAGGCGGGCGACGTCCTTTTCGGCCAGATCCCCCGCCGCGGCCAGGAGTTCGTCGCTGCACGAAAGGACGAAGCGCGGCGCGAAGGCGTAATGAAGCAAGCCTTCCTCCGCGCCATTCCAGCGCCGGCAGAGAGCTGCGGCCTCGGCCAGGGAGGCCTCGGTGTCCTCCCGCAGGCCGGCCGGAGCGCCGGGAGCGCGGTCCATGTGGGCCTTGCCGCCGGTCAGCCGGAATCCTGCTTCCCGGGCGGCTTCGAAGATCGCGCCGGTGTGATGCACCGATCCCATGTCGAGCGCCGCAGTGGTTCCGCCGCGGATCAGTTCGGCCAGGCCGAGCCGGGCCGAGGCGGCCATCGAGGTTTCGTCGTGCGCGGCTTCGAGCGGCCAGATGCGCTCGCGCAGCCAGGGGAGAAGGGGCAGGTCCTCGGCCGCGTTGCGGAAAAGGGTCTGGCAGAGGTGGACGTGGGCCTGGACCAGACCGGGAAGGAGCAGCTTCCCCGCGGCGGGGATCTCCTCGCACTCCCCCTCCACCGGCTTGAGAGCCCCGCCCAGGGCATGGATGCGCCCGTTGCGAATCGAGACGTCGGTCGCGGGGAGCACGCGCCGCCCGGGGTCGAGGGTCACCACCGTGGCACCGCGGACGATCTGTTCCACGACGACCAGCCTACCCGCGGATCCCGCGCTCGGGGAGGCCCCGCGGCCCCGCGGGAAAAAGACTTGCAAAGGGCCCGGAGGAGCCTATCCTTCCTGTGGCTTGTTGAGACCAAGTCTCAAAAGGGAAACACTGTTGAGACCCGATCGCAGAAACTCCCCGCTCCCCGGGCTCCTCCCGGGACTGCTGCTGCTCCTCCCCCCGTTCCAGGCCCCGGAGCCGGCCGCCCCCCCCGCTCCGGTGCGGGTGGAGCGCCGTCTGGGGCTGATGGGGACCACCCTCGCCCTGGAGGTCGCCGCCGTCCGCCGCCCGCAGGCCCTGGCCGCCAGCGAGGCGGCCGTGAAGGCCCTCGAGGCGGCCGAGAGGCGCCTCTCCACCTGGAGGCCCGACAGCGAGCTGGCCCGCCTCAACGCCGCCCCGGCGGGGACATCCGTCCCCCTCTCCCCCATCCTGGTGGGGGAACTGGCCCGGGCCGCCCGCTGGTGGCGGGAGACGGAGGGGGCCTTCGACCCCGGCGTGGGGGCCCTGGTTTCCGCCTGGGATCTGCGCCACGGCGGCCGGCTCCCTTCGGATGCCGAGATCCGGGCGGCGCTTTCCTCCAGGGGGCTCCGCGCACTTCGGCTCGAGGGGCGGAAGGCCACCCGGCTCGATCCCGGCCTGCAGCTCGAAGAGGGCGGCTTCGGCAAGGGGGCCGGACTCGACGCCGCCGCCCGCGCCTTGAAGGAAGCGGGCGCCGTGCAGGCGGTTCTCGACCTGGGCGGGCAGATCCTCCTCTTCGGCGAACAGGGCGAACCCTTCGCCACCGGCCTGGCCGATCCCCGCGACCGATCCCGGCCCGTCCTGAAGCTCACCGTCGCGCACGGCTCGCTGGCCACCTCTGGCAACAGCGAGCACGGGATCGAGGTGGACGGCCGCCGCTTCGGCCACCTGCTCGATCCGCGCACGGGCCGGCCGGCCCCCGACTTCGGAAGCGTGACGGTCTGGGCGCCCGACGCCCTGACGGCCGACTGCCTCTCCACCGGCCTCTTCGTGATGGGGCCCGCCGACGCCCTGGCCTGGGCCCGGGCCCATGCGGGCATCGAGATCGTGGTGCTCGAAACCACTCCGCAAGGAGGGCTTCACGCCACCGCCACCTCCGGCTGGAAGGGGCGCCTCGAACTCCTGGTGGAAGACCTGCCCCTCACCCTTCTCCCCGCCCCCCGACAAGATCCCCTGCCGGCCGACGCAGCGCAGCACGGGGACCCGGATCAGGACCTGCGCGGGGAACTCGAAGCGCTCAAGAAGAAGGATGCCGAACTCGACCGGCGCCTGGAGATCCTGGCCGCCGAGCTGGAACGCCGCGAACTCGGCACCACCGGGGTGCAGGCCGTCCAGGGGCGCCACGGCCTGGCTCCGGCCGCGTCCAAGATCTATTTCGCCCAGCCGGGGGTCTCCATCGGAGGCTACGGGGAACTCCTCTACCAGAACTACAAGACCACCACCGAGCGCGGCGCGCCCGCGCGCCGGCCCGACCAGTTCGACCTGGAACGCGCCGTCTTCTACTTCGGCTACAAGTTCGACGAACAGTGGGTCTTCAACTCCGAGATCGAGATCGAGCACGCCGCCTCCGACGACAACGGCGAAGTGTCGGCCGAGTTCGCCTACCTCGATTTCCTGATGCAGGCTGAGGTCAACTTCCGTGCCGGCCTGCTCCTGATCCCGATGGGGTTCCTGAACGAGATGCACGAGCCGACCACCTTCCTCTCGGCCGCGCGGCCGATGGTGGAGCGGGTCCTGATCCCCACCACCTGGCGCGAGAACGGCATCGGCGTCTTCGGCGAGGTGGGCCCGGTCAGCTACCGCAGCTACCTGGTCAACGGCTTCGATGCCGCCGGTTTCCGGGCCACGGGGCTTCGCGGCGGGCGCCAGAACGGGAGCAAGGCCAAGGCCGAGAACTTCGCCTCGGTCACCCGCGTGGACGTGGCGGCGCTTCCCGGCCTCACCGTGGGCGGATCGCTCTACTACGGCGACTCGGCCCAGGATCTCACCGCCGGCAAGCGCAGCCTGGATGCCGGGACCACCCTGGTCGAGGGCCACCTCGAGTGGAAGTACGAAGGCTTCCGCCTGCGCGGGCTCCTGGTCCACGAACAGGTCAGCCAGGTCCGCGCGCTAAACCGCGCCTTGGGGCTCACGGGCGCGCGTTCCATCGGCGACCGCCTTGACGGCTGGTACGTGGAAGTCGGCTACGATCTCCTGGCCGCGCTCGCGCCCGAGAGCGAAGCTTCGCTGACCCCGTTCGTGCGCTGGGAGAGCTTCGACACCCAGTCGAGCGTGCCGGCCGGCTTCAAGGTCAACCAGGCCAACGACGTGGACGTCCTCACCCTGGGTGCGGCCTGGCAGCCGATGCCCCAGGTCATCCTGAAACTCGACTTCGAGAACATCGACACCGTCGCGCGCAGCGGCGTGAACCGGATCAGTGCAGCCATCGGCTACATCTTCTAGGGGGCGCGCGGGCCGCGCCTTCGCGGCGCTCCTTCTCGCGGCCTGTCCCGCCGTTTCGCTCCCCGCACAGGCGGCGGGAAGGCCCGCGGGCGTCTTCCTCACCCAGAAGGAGGCCCTCGAACTCGCCTTCCCGAAGGCCGAGATCCGGCGCAAGGCCCATTTCCTCACCAAGGAGGAGCTGGCCCGGGCGAAGAAGCTCTCGGGCGGCACGATCCCGAGCGCCCTCCTCACCACCTACCAGGGCTGGAAGAAGGGGAAGCTTCTCGGCACCGCCTGGTTCGATACCCACCGCGTGCGCACGCTCCCCGAGACCTTGATGGTGGTGGTCGATCCCAAGGGCCGCATCGCGCGCCTGGAAGTCCTGGCCTTCCACGAACCCAAGGACTATCTGCCGCGCGGCAACTGGTACGCCCAGTTCCGGGGGCACGCGCTCGACAAGGGTTTGAGCCTCAAGAAGGGCATCCACGGGGTGACCGGCGCCACGCTCACCTCGCGGGCGGTCACTTTGGCGGTGCGGCGGGTCCTGGCGCTCCACCAGGTCCTCTTCCCCGCGCCGAAGGCCCATCCCATCCCCGCGGCTTCGGGCACCTGATCCCGGGGCCTCACCCGTGCTGAACCGCCTCGAGGCCTGGCTGTTCCACGGCGCCGTCCTGCTGGTGGGCGGCACCGGCCTGGTCTACGCCTGGATGCTCTACCTGATGGAGCCCGCGGATCCGTACGCGGTGGTGAACAGCCCCTTCCAGCCGCTCGCGCAACACCTGCACGTGGTTCTCGCACCGCTTCTCGTCTTTCTCTCCGGCACGATCTGGCGCCGGCACGTCTGGGCGCGGGTGCAAAGCGGTTTCCCCCACCGCCGCCGCACGGGCCTCTTTTTGGCCGCGACCCTCTTCCCGATGATCGTCTCCGGCTACTTCTTGCAGATCTCGGTGGAGGAGGCCTGGCGCACGGCCTGGAAGTGGATCCACGTCGCCGTCTCCCTGGCCTGGCTGGCG
>CAZQAP010000200.1:3861-5390 GCA_964591365.1 uncultured Planctomycetales bacterium | reverse complement strand
GGGGGGGTGGGGGGGGGGGGGGGGGGGGGGGGGGGGGGGGGGGGGGGGGGGGGGCTCCTCCGGCCAGACCTCCTCCAGCCGGGGCTCCTCGGGCCGGGGAACTTGAAGTTCGGGGGGCGGGACCGCTTCCACCACCGGCAGGGCCCCCTCGCGGGCCTGCACCTCCACCACCGGAGGCGTCCGATCCTCGCCCCGGTGCCGGAAGACCCCTCCCAGCCAGACGGCCAGCCCCACGGCCAGCACCGAGTGGAACCCGACCGAGACCAGGAGGGGCTTCAGGAGCCCCACCGGCCGGGAAAGCGGACGCAGGACGAGCAGCGGCCTCAGAAACGAACCTCCACAGTGAGAACGAGGTTGCGGCCAGGACCGTTCAGCCCCGAACCGTGGACCCGGTAGTCCCGGTCGCCGAGGTTTTGGACGGAGAGGGTCATGCGGGTGCGGGGGCCCACGGTCCAGCCCGCGGACACGTCGAACAGGGTAAACCCGGGCGTCCCTCCGGGGGGGATTCGGGTGGTATCGGTGCGGTCCCGCAGGGCCAGCCGGTCCTGGTTGTTCACCGCCCAGGCGGAGCCTTCGACCCACCAGGTGCGGTCCTCCGGCTGCCAGCGGACCCCGGCGGTCCCCTGGAAGGGCGCCAGCCGGCTCAAAGGAGCCCGCACCCGGCGCCCGCGGCCCGAGGCCGGAAAGAAGATCTGGTCAACTTCGCCGTTGGTCCAGGAGGTGGACCCGAAGACGCTCCAATCGGAATCCACGTGCCAGGTGAGAGCCGCTTCCGCGCCCTGCACCCAGCCGTCCCCGATGCTGTCCTTGCGCACCACCGGGGTGGCACCGACGAACTTCCCGTTCGGAGACTGCACGATCAAATTGCGGATCAGGGTGTGGAAGAGAGAGGTCTGCCACTCGAATTCCGGGGTGCGCCCCTTGCTCCCGATCTCGAACTGGACGAAACGCTCGGGGTCGAGGCCGGGGGAAGGCCTCTCCACCGCGCTCGTGGTGTTGAAAGAGGTCTCGTCGCTCAAGCTCGGGGCGCGGAATCCCTGGGAAACGCCGGCAAAGAGGCGGCTCTCCTCGGACAGGTCGTAGAGCGCCCGCACGCTTCCGACCACCGCGTTCCAGTCGTCGTTGACCCCGATCACCTTGGGACCCGAGGCTTTCGGGTTGGCGACCCGGTTGGCGTCAAGCCTTGCATGCGTGGCACGCACCCCCGGCACGAGGTGGAAGCCTCTTCCGGCGTCGACTTCGTCCTGGACATAGGCCGCCACGGTGTCGTAGCTGGCATCGTCCCCCACCGGCCCCTGCACGTTGGCGCCGGTGAACACGCCGGCCTTGAAGTTCTTGCGGAAGGAGCTGACCCTTTCGTGGTGGGCCTCGAATCCCCAGGAAATCCGCCCCACCGCGCTCTCGCTCTCGATGCGGCCCAGCGCCCCCAGGTCGTCAAGGGAGAAGCCCTGCAGATCGCGCCGGCGGCCGGTGCGCAGGCGGTCGCGCTCCTCGTCGTGGTGCTGCAGGCTCAAGGTGAGCTCCCCGGC
>CAZQAP010000200.1:0-3761 GCA_964591365.1 uncultured Planctomycetales bacterium | reverse complement strand
GCAGGCGGTCGCGCTCCTCGTCGTGGTGCTGCAGGCTCAAGGTGAGCTCCCCGGCGTCGAACAGGCCGCCGCCTTCCGTCCAGGCAGCCTTCCCGTAGACGAGATCGCGGACCTGATCCTGTTCCCTGCGGCGTTCGCTGCCGGCCACCGTCCCCGCGAAGGGGACGGCGTGGATGGTCTTGTGGGTGCGCGGCACGTCGTTCTGGCGAACGGTCTGGGCCGCCAGGGTCAGGGTCAGACCGGAATCGAGATAGCGGTCGAAGCGCACATCGGCGTCCCTCTCCTCGTAACCGGTGGCGGGCTGTACGCCGGTGTCGCGGCCGCCTTCGAGGTCGTTGAAATCCTTCAGGGTCACCCCCGCCAGAAAGCCCCAGGCGGAGCCGTCGTGGGCGTCGAGTTCGAAACGGCCCTGGTACGAGTCCTCGGCACTGGCGTAGCGTCCGAAGAACCGGCCCCCCATCCCAAAGCCACTCCCTTGGGGTCCGAGAGTCGCCTTGCGCGGCACCGCGTTGACGGTCCCGCCGACGGCGTCGCTCCCGTAGAGAACGCTGGTGGGGCCGCGCACGAGTTCCAGGCGGTCCAGGGAATACCCATCCACCGTGCTCCAGTACTGGTTGGGGCCGCTGCGCATGGCGGAATGGTTGAGGCGGATCCCATCCACCAGCATCAGGGTGCGGTAGCCGGTGAAGCCGCGGATATACGGCGAGGATTGCCCGTAGGCGGTCTTCTGCACCATCACCGAGGGCTGGCGTTCCAGGGCCTCGGGAACGGTCCGTCCCTGCAGGAAAGGATGGTGGAGAAGATCGCTGGACCAGGGGGCGTCGAGCGGATCCTGCTCGAAGGCCTTGGCGGTGACCAGCACCTCCTTGGTTTCGGGCGCCGAAGCCTGGGCCGGTGGCGCGGGGGCCGGCCCCGGGGAAGCCTGGCGGGCCGAAACAGGGGGAGAGGCGAGCAGGAGCGCCGCCAGTCCGAAAAAGGCTAGAGCGAGGCTCCGTCGGGGGAGGTGGGGTCGAGAGTCCAGCATGCGAGCGTGTAGAAGCTGGCCAGCCCAACGAGATCCTGTTCCACCCGGTTCAGGAAATTCTCACCCTCCGTTTCCACCGCTTCGGGGGCCTCCCGCCGCACGATCTCGAGACGGCTCTCGCCGGGCCGCAGGATTCCAGCCAGGTCGCGCCAGTCCCGGCTGGTCATTTCGATGAGGGGCCGGGCCCCCTTCCCATCCACTTCCAGGGAGAAGCCTTTTGCCCGGCTGCAGGCCGCCCGGAGCGCCTCCCTGCCCCCAGGTTCCTCGGCCCGTTTGAGAAGAACGTTCAGGTCGTACCAGGCACCGGTGTCGATGCGAAGCCCCCAGAAGAAACCGCGCTCCTCCAAACCGGCTTGGAAATGGAGGTTGTTGACCGCCGAATCGAGGTCCTTGCCGAGTTCCTTTCCCAGAAAGCCCTGCAGCGACCGGCGCGCCTTGCGATCGCGGAAGAGCATCGTCCGCTGGCGGCGGACGCGCTTGCCGTTGGTGTGGTGCGGGTGGTGGAGGCTCTCCCGCCGGTCGAGGGGAATCCCCTGCCCCTCGAGGCCGGCGCACACCTTCTTCCCCAGGGCCTGCAGGCGGCGGCGGACCTCCAGGCGGCGGCCGTTCCACTCCGGATCGGACTGGAAGCGGGTCTGGTAGAGCTCGAAGTCGGCGCGGGTGAACATGGGCGTGGCCGGGAGGAAACCGCGAGGGAAGAAAAAGCGGCCCCAGCACCGAAGCACCAGGACCGCAACTCCATCCCCTCAGATGGCGCCAATAAGTTGGCGACTCTGGCCACGTTCCTTCAAGACCTTGCAGCCGAAACCGAAAGGGACCGTCAGAAACGCAACCAGGAGCTTTGGAGGGCGGGGCGGTCCAGAGAAGGTGGGCCGCCTGCCCGTTGGCGCCGTGGTTCTCGATTGCCAGGGAGCGGGAGTCTTCGACTCGGGGGGTGAGCCCATTCCTGCCGGAGGAGTCCCGGGGCTTTCCCAAGGAATCCAACCCACGGGATTCTATGCGGGAAAAGGGCCCGGTCTACAGAGTTTTTTTCCTTTTTCCCCTTTTTTTCGGAAACCAGCCCACAGTCCAGATGTGGAAAAGCCGAAGAAAACCCGGCAACCAGCGACTGAGAGAAGGAAGCTGGAAAGGGCTCCCCTTCTTCAGGGAGGCAGGCCGCCCCTAGAATGCGCCGCTTCCCGGGCGCCACGGCGAAGGGATCAACCTTGAAACCGACCCTCATCCTCCTCCACGGTTGGTCTGTCCAGACGACGGCTGCTTACGGGCTCCTCGCCCCGCGGCTGGCCGCCGAGGGGTATCCCCTGCGGAACATTTTCCTGGGCCGTTATCTCTCCCTCGACGGCCGGATCACCCTGGACGACCTCGTTGAAGCGTTCGACGCAGCCCTCGATCAGCCCTGCTCGGGTCCGGAAGGGGGCGACCCGGTCCGGGGCCCCTTCAGCCTGATCGGGCACAGCACCGGGGGCCTCCTGGCTTGGGCCTGGACGGCCCGCTACAGCCATTTGGGAACCCGGCCGCGTCCCCGGAAAGCCCGCCTGCGCCACCTGATCACCCTGGCCACTCCCCATCACGGCTCCCGGCTGGCCCACCACAGTCTGGCCATGTTTCCGGAACTGGGCCGCACCGACTTTCCCTATGCCCGCGTGCTCGACGATCTTGAACTCGGTTCCGACTGCCTCTGGGAGATGTCCCGGGAATGGATCCGCCGCCAGCCCGCGGGCAACGATGGCTTCTTCCCCTTTTCCATGGCGGGCGGCATCCCCACGCCCGGGGCCGCAGAACGGATGATGCCGGCCCAGAGGGAAGCGGGCAGCGACGGACTGGTGCGAATTCCCAGTGCCAACCCGAACACACGCTGCTTCCGGCTGCCGACCGGGGCGGCCGCCCTGGAGCCCCTGGGGGGGGCGCAGGCGACTCCCTTTCGCATCTTCTGGGACCGCTCCCACACCGACCCGGCCAATGGACTCCTGACGGGCATCCCCGCGGAAGGGCCCGACGCCGTGGTCGCTTCCATCCTCGACTGCTTGAAAGTGGAGGACCCGGCTTCCCACCGGAGGCTGGTGCGACGGTTCGCGGAGGAAGACCCCGCCCCTTCGGCGGGCCCGGCACCTGCCCAGCTCGTGGTTCAGGTGACCGACCATCACGGAAACCCCTGCACCGACAAACGCATCGCTCTCTTCCCCGCCGCCCCCGATGCCCTGCCGATGGCGGCTGCCCGTCCTGCGCCGGTCTGGGAGCGGCGCCTCGGCCCGGCCATCCGCCACGTGCATCAGAACCGCCGCACCTCCCACCGTCTGGTCTTCCTGTTCGACTTCCCCCGGCTGGAAGCGGCCGTGGTGGAAGAGGGCGGGCTCGGAATCCGGGTGGACGCCGCCACCGCGACCGAACTGGCCCAGCTCCTCCCCGCCCAGTGCATCCTCCCGGCGGCCGGGTTGCGGGACTTCCTGCGGCCAGGGGAGACCACCCTGCTCGAGGTGGTCCTCACCCGGAAACCCGCTCCGCGGCTGGTGCGGTTCATCCGCGGGGACGTTCCCGGCCAGCCCATCCAGTGGGATCGGGACGGCGTCCTGGACGCCGATCCGGAAGGAGACTGGGATCCGGACTGACCCCGTGTGCCGGCGGGTCGGGCAGGTCCATCCCGTGCCGGGGGACCTCGGGTGACGAGGATCTCCAAAGAAAAATAAACCGCGGAGACGCGGAGACGCGGAGAAGAAAAGAAAAAGAGAAAGACCGAGAG
>CAZQAP010000199.1:2954-5393 GCA_964591365.1 uncultured Planctomycetales bacterium | reverse complement strand
TCCGCCGCCCCCTCTGGATGGCCCGCACCGTGCGCCCCGCCGACGAGGCCTACCGGCGCTCCTGATCGGGTTCCCAGGCCAGGGCCGGGGGCCTTCCGAGGGCCCGAATCCAGTGGGAGATGAGAACTTCCCTGGAACCCGGAAGCCTCTTCCTTTTTAACGGGAAGAACCGTCCGGGGGCGGGGCGCCGGGTCTTCCCGTGTCTCCTCCGGCAATCCGGATCGGGCTGGACCAGGCCAGGTCGCCGTCTTCCCAGGCCACCCGGACGTAATAGGAGTCGCCGGGTTTGCGGTCCGGATCGGAGAGGCGCCAGTCGAGAGCGGGGGCTCCGAGGGAGGGGCCCATCCTCCAAAGCCATTCCGAGGTCGGGTTCCCGCCGCCGATCCGCACGGAACCTCCCAGAGGCAGGTCCTCGAGAACGACTTTCTCCGAGCGCTCTTCCCTGGAAAAGTTCAGGGTCGCCCCCCCCCCTGCCGGTTCCTGCACCACCTCGAAGGAAAAGTCGGCGTTGGCCGGGCCGCCCGAAACGGTGAAGCCGCTTTTCGTGCGGCCGGCCAGGCGGGCGCCCATGAGCCCCCCGATCCTGGGAAGGATCTTCCCGATCCTTCCGCCCTCGAGATGGACCGCCAGCCGGGACTGGGGATCCCTGGCGCGGGTGGTCAGGACGAACCACTCGGAGGTCTCCTTGCCGGCCCCGCGTCCGTCCTTCCTTTTCCACATCTTTCCGTTCTTGACGATCTCCGCATAGGCAACCGGGATCCGATCCGCATCCCCGCTTCCAGAAAGCCGGGAAGCCCGGATCACCAGGGAATCGGAGGAAGCGGGACTTCCCGAATCGCCCGCCTGGAGGGGCCCCAGAGAGACTTCAAGCCGGCAGCGGGAGGAGGCGGCAAAACAGTGCCGGGAGCGCAGGGCCTGGAAGATTTCCGCACGGGAAAGCCCGGAAGCGAAAACACCCGCGAACCCGGTCGAGGAGCTGTTGTGATCGGACGAGGCCACCAGGCCGAACTGCTTTCCCTCGGAAAGCGCCTGGGGAATGCTGATCGCCAGGGGGTCCAGTTCGGCCGATTGGTAGGGAAGCCCGGGTCCTTCGTAGGACCCGCGGGCACCCTGATAGACCTCGAACACCCGGTTGAAGCGCGGATCGAAATCCTCCCAATGGAAGGGGTTCTTCCTGCGGCCCATCATGTGGGGAATGGCCAGGGTGGCCTGGGAATCCAGGGAAAGGCGCCCGTCCGCCGGTCGCATCCATTTCTTCTGGATGAGCCGCTCCGGTTTCCCGCCCACGTAGATCAGGTTTTGATGACCGACCCCCACGATCATGCGCTCCACGGCGACGAAGGCGACCATGCGCCCCGGGATGTCGAATCGTTCCGCCTCCCGGAGGGATCGCCACCAGGACCACTCGGTCATGTGCTGGAAGTGATCCGTGATGGCCAGGAAATCGAGTCGTCCGGGTCCGAAGGCGTAGCGGTAGGCATCCAGGAGCGTCCCGTCGCTGGAGCCGTTGCAGCGGGAGATCTCGGTGTGCCGGTGGAGATCCCCAAGGAACAAGCGGCCACCCGGGGATCCAGGCCGGGGTCCGGGGGCGCTGGCTTCGCCGGCCGGGCGAGCGGGGCTGGTTTCGGGACCGCCCAGGAATCTCCCGGGGTCGCTTCCGGGATTGATGAGATCGAAGAACCGCAGGCGCCACTTCCCCTCGATCGGCTTGAACCAGCTGAATTCGTCCGGAAAGAAACGGGAACGATCGTCGCTGGCCGAAACATAGTGAAAGATTCCGTCCTTCCCTGGAATCAAGGCCTGGGCGTTGTCGTTGCCCCCCTCGGTGTAGGGAAGGACCCAGGCCTCGATTGTCCCCCCCGGCCGGAAGAAACACGCCTTCGTCTTCCAGGAGGAGAGGGTTTTCTCCAGATTGGGGAATTTCGAATGTTCCGGAAGCGGGCCGGCGGCCATCAGCTCCCGCCACGTCAGGAGAAGTCCCTTGGAATTCCAGCCGAGTCGGGGAAGTTGCCGGCCGGAATCTCCCGCGGAAAGCGGGGGAAGAGGCATTTCCCGAGCCTTTCCGTTCTGCAGCCTCATCAATCGGATGTCCCGCGCTTCCCGAAGCGGCCCCCACTCCCCGAATCGGGGACTCGTTTCAAAAGCGATCCAGGCCGTTCCCGCCGCATCCACGGCGATATCGGGAAACCCCTGGTAGCCGGGGCGCGGGTCGAGCAGGAACCGCCCGCCGGGATGGCCTCCCTCCACCCGGCCCCACAGGACGCGGTAGCTCCCGTCCACGAAGGCATCCCAGACGATCTGGAAGCCGCCCGCCGGATCGCCGGAGATCCGGGGACACCACTCGTCGGAGGGCGTCTTCCAAAGAGCGGAGGGAGCCTCCCACTCAAGGGATCCACCCCTTTCCACCCCCCGGGCGAAGAAGACGTCGAAGGACCCGTG
>CAZQAP010000199.1:0-2854 GCA_964591365.1 uncultured Planctomycetales bacterium | reverse complement strand
GTCCCCGCCCATGCAGAGAGCCGGTTCCAGCGCGATTTCATTCGCCGCGGTGATCCACGACGATTCCCCTTCCAGGCTGCTTGGATCCTGCGGAGACGAAAACCGGAGAAGAGAACCAGGGTTCGTCCGAAGCCCCCAGAAAAACGCCCCGGCCAGGACGAGGAGGAGGAGTCCGATCGTTCCAGGCCGCTTCCCCATGAAGTTCACAAATGTCTCCGTCCCGCATCTGCGCTTCGTCTCTGCGGGATAGGATGGATCATACCTTCCCCACCGCTTGATAGAATCCGGCGTGGAGGCGCAGACCATGAAAGAAGAGGGACCTGCCGGGATTTCGATCTCCCCTTTCCTTCGGTTCCGGCTTCTTGGCATCCCGGCCGCCGGCCTGCTCCTGGCCGGATGCGCACTGGGGCCGCGGGCTCGGCGCGGGCCGGAGACCCCGGCGGGCATGCGCGGAGGCACGGGAGTTCTTCCGGTGAGCCAGGTCGTCACCCCCGCGGGGAAGCAGGTGCCGCTCCCCGGGCTGCGGCCGCAGGCCCTGGCCTTGAGCCCCGACGGGCGGCTTCTCGTTACCGCCGGAAAGACGCACGAGATCGTGGTCGTCAACCCCAAGTGGGGCTCGATCATGCAGCGGGTGCGCCTTCCCGCCGAAGCCGGCGCGCTGAACGGCGCGGGGGAGGCGGTGCCGGATCCTGCCCCCGACGAGGACGGCCAGCTCAGTTACACGGGGCTGGTCTTTTCGCCGGACGGCCGCCGCCTCTACATGTCCAACGTGAACGGCAGTATCAAGGTGTTCTCGGTGGATCGCGGCGGGCGCATCCAACCCCTCCGTTCGTTTTCACTCCCCGCAAGCGGCCGGCCCGAGCGCCCCCGGGCGATCCCCTCGGGACTGGCGGTCTCCCCCGACGGCCGGCGGCTCTACGCGACCCTCAACCTCTCCAACCGCCTGCTCGAACTCGATGCCGAAACAGGCGAACGCCTGCGCCTCTTCGAGACCGGGGTGGCGCCCTACGGCCTCGTCCTGGCCGGCGGCCGCGCCTGGGTGAGCAACTGGGGCGGGCGGCGGCCCGCGGAAGACAGCCTGACCGGCCCGGCCGGCCAGGGAACCCGCGTGCGGGTCGATCCCAAGCGCTTCATCGCCAGCGAGGGCTCCGTCTCGGTGATCGATCTGGCCAGCGGCCGGACGAAAAAGGAGATCCTCACCGGACGGCACGCTTCCGGGCTCGCCCTCTCGCCGGACAAGCGTCTCCTCGCCGTGGCCAACGCCGCCGAGGACACGGTCAGCGTGATCGACGTGGAGTGGGAGGCGCTGGTGGAGACGATTCCGCTGCGAACGCTCCCGTTCGGGCTCTTCGGGGCCAGCCCCAACGCCCTGGCCTTCGACGCCGCAGGTTCGACCCTTTACGTCTGCAACGGCACCGAGAACGCGGTTGCGGTGGTGGATTTCGATCCGCCCCGTTCGCGGCTGCGCGGGCTGATCCCGGCCGGATGGTTTCCCGGCGCGATCCTCTTCGATGCGCGGCGGGACGCCCTGGCAGTGGCCAACATCAAGGGCCTCGGTCCCGGGCGCCGCAACCCCGCCACGGGGGGGCGCGAGTTCAACTCGCACCAGTACTTCGGCTCCCTCTCGCTGGTGCCGGTGCCGTCGGAGGAGCAACTTGCCGGCCTCACGGCAAAGGCGCTCGAGAACCTCGGAAGCCGCGCGATCGAGCAGGCGCTTCTCCCTGCACGCCCCGGGCGCGCCCCGGTCCCCGTGCCCGAACGGGTGGGCGAGCCGAGCGTCTTCAAGCACGTCATCTACATCATCAAGGAGAACCGCACATACGACCAGGTGCTGGGCGACATGCGGGAGGGGAACGGCGAACCGGACCTTTGCGTGTTCGGCGAGGAGGTGACGCCCAACCAGCACGCCCTTTCGCACCGCTTCGTTCTGCTCGACAACACCTACTGCTCGGGGATCCTGAGCGCCGACGGCCACGAGTGGTGCGACAGCGGGGTGGTCACCGACTACCTGGAGAAGTCGTTCGCCGGATTCCCGCGCAGCTACCCCGACGGGATGAGCGCCCACGACGTGGACGCCCTGGCCTACGCGCCGAGCGGGTTCCTCTGGGATGATGCCCTCGCCCACGGGAAGACCCTGCGGGTCTACGGCGAGTTCTCGATCACCGAAAAGAGCTGGAAGGATCCTGCCCGGCGGGACCCGATCACTTTCCGTGACCACTGGCGCGACTTCCTCGAGGGGACCGGCCTCATCGATGTCGGGGCCCGCCCGGCGATCGAATCCCTGCGCCCTTATGTCTGCGCCGGAACCGCGGGGTGGGATCTCGACGTACCGGACGTCTTCCGCGCGCAAAGGTTCATCGAGGAGCTGCACGCCTTCGAGAAGGAGGGCGCCTTCCCCGATCTCGTCGTTTTCTCGCTGCCCAACGACCACACCTCCGGCACCCGCGCGGGCTCCCCCACTCCCGAGGCCCAGGTGGCCGACAACGACCTCGCCCTGGGGCGCATCGTCGAGGCCGTGAGCCGCAGCGCCTTCTGGCCCGAGACCTGCTTCTTCGTCATCGAGGACGATCCCCAGGCCGGCTGGGACCACGTGAGCGGATACCGCACCACGGCCTACGTCATCAGCCCCTACACCCGCCGCGGCGCGGTCGTCTCCACGCGCTACAACCAGCCCGGGATCCTGCACACGATCGAACTGATCCTCGGGCTCCCCCCAATGAACCAGATGGACGCCGCCGCGGTTCCGCTGCGCGACTGCTTCACCACGGTGCCCGATTTCTCGCCGTTCGCGGCCCTGCCCAACCGCATCCCCCTCGACCGCATGAACCCCGAGCCGCAGGCCCTGGCCGATCCG
>CAZQAP010000198.1:0-5397 GCA_964591365.1 uncultured Planctomycetales bacterium | reverse complement strand
TCGTCCGCGGCGGCAACGCGGATCGACCCGCCCAGGGCGAAGCTGGTGCGGCGCACCCAGCGCGGCCAGAGCCGAATCTCCAGCCGGTCGCCCAGCAAGGTCTCGCCGAGATAGTCGGCCTCGACGTGGCGAACGACCGGAATCAGCCGTTCGCACTCCCGGTCGAGCCCGAGGGCCCGCCAGAGTTCCCAGCGCGCGTGCTCCACCCATAGGGCGTAGACGGCATGGTTGACGTGGCCGGCGAAGTCGATCTCGTATCCCCGCACCGTCACTTCGACGGAAAACGGGAAGGTCAATGCAGGGGTTCGGTTTCAGGCCGGGGACCGAGCGGGCCCTGCCAGTAGGATGCATCCGCGTTTTTCCCGGCGATGTAGACCGGGTCTCCACCCGCCACGACGTCGTAGGGGGTGAAATCGGTCACTCCGTTCTCGCGCAGGACGTCCTCATCGAGCAGGACCCGGCCGTCCGCCCGGGAAGCGGGCCGCGCAACCAGGGCCAGGAGCGCATCGGCCATGATCGAGGGTTTGCGCCACTGTTCGGGTTTCCCGATCTGGAAATGGATTGTGGCCTGGGATTCGATCAGGGTGGCCGGCCAGAGGCTTTGAACCCCGATCCCGTATTCACGCACTTCCTCCGCCAGGCCGAGCCCGAGGTGGGAAAGCCCGTACTTCCCGATCAGGTAGGCCGTCTTGCCGGGAAGATGTTCCGTTTCGACGGGGGGAGATACGAACACGATGTGCCCGCCGCCCTGGCGGGCCATGGGGGGAATGACCAACTGGGCGGCCTGGAAGGGCGCCCGCAGGTTGATGTCCAGCAGGAGGTCGAGCCGGTGGAGAGGCGTTTCGGCGACTTTGCCCCACCAGAGCGCGCCTGCGTTGTGGACGAGGATGTCGATCCGGCCGAACGTGACCAGGACGGTGTGGATCAGACGTTTCAGATCGGAGGCGTGGCGCAGATTGGTGCGCAGGGGAAGGGCGGTCCCGCCCTCCTTCTCGATGGCCGCCTGGGTTTCCAGGAGGGATCCGGGGGAAGGGGGATGGGGACGGATGGTCCGCGCCGCAACGGCCACCTTGCAGCCCGCACGACCCAGCGCAATGGCCATGCTTTTTCCGATGCCGCGGCTGGCTCCCAGCACCACGGCCACCTTTCCCGAAAGATCCGGCGGTTGAAAGCTCATGAGTTCTCGTTTTTCCGTTCGGACGACTCTTCCCCGGGCTGGGAAGCGGGGGCCGCTCCGCCCAGGGTGCGCAAAAGCATGCGACACAGGGGATCGACGAGGGAGAAGAGCGAATAGCGCCTTTCCGAAAGCACCCAGCTCGTCACAACCTCGTCGAGGGCCCCAAAGAGTACCTTCCGTGCAAGCCGGATGTCCAGGGAGGAGTCGAAGGCTCCGCAGGCGACTCCGGATTCGAGCATTTCGTGGAGCAGGCCGAAGTAGTCCAGAAGGGTGGGCCGCACCCCGTCCCGGATGTAGGGGTTGCGTTCCCGCAGGTAGACCTGGATGACGCGGGCAAGTTCCGGATCCTTCTCGAAGAACCCGAATTGCAGTTCGATGAGCCGGCGAAGGCGCTTCCCCCCGGCTGGAACCTCGGCCAGGGCCGGACGCGCTTCGGTGAGGAAACCGCCCAGGTACTTCCGGAAAAGGCCGACCAGGAGGTCTTCCTTCTTGCCGAAGTAGAGGTAGATGGTCCCGGCGGCCACCTCGGCCCGCCGGGCGATGTCGGCGATGGAACATCCATGGTAGCCGCGATGGGCGAATTCGGCCTTGGCCACCTCCAGGATGGCCGCGCGCTTCTCTTCTTTTTTCGGATTCTCCAAGGATGGCCCTCCGGAAGCGGAATGGGAAGTGGTCACGAGCCTCCCTTGGCGATTTCTTCATCGCGCAGCACGCGACGGAGCAGCTTCATCACGGCGCTGCGGGGAAGCTCGTCGCGGAATTCGAACTGTCGGGGAACTTTGTAGGCCGCCAGCCGCTCCCGGCAGAAGGCCTCCAGCCCGGCCTCCGTGACCCGGGCCCCCGGCTTGAGGACCAGGAAGCTCTTGACCGTCTCACCGCGACGGGGGTCGGGAACGCCGATGGTGCAGGCTTCCAGAACCTCCGGATGGGTCTCGAGAACGCGGTCGATCTCGTCGGGAAAGATGTTGTAGCCCGAGGCCAGGATCATGTCTTTCTTTCGTCCGACGATGCGGAAGAAGCCGTCTTCGTCCATGACGGCCAGATCTCCGGTGAGCAGCCAGCCGTCCTTCAGCACTTTTTCCGTCTCCCCAGGCATGTTCCAGTAGCCCTGCATGACCTGCGGCCCGCGGATGGCCAGTTCGCCCTCCTTCCCCACCGGAAGTTCCGTGACCCCGTCCCCGGGATCGACGATGCGGGCATCGGTCTCCGGCACGGGAATGCCGATCGAGCCGATCTTGCGGCGGCCGTGCATCGGGTTGACGTGGGTCACCGGCGAAGTCTCGGTGAGCCCGAAGCCTTCCAGGATCCGGCTCCCCGTCAGGTGCTCGAACCGCTCCAAAGTATTCTCGGGCAGCGGGGCGGAGCCCGAGAAACAGGCCCGGATGCTTCGCAGGTTCCTCTTCTCCACGCCGGGGTAGCGGTTGATGGAGTCGAAGAGAGCCGGAACGGCTGGAAAGATGGTGATCCCGTAGTGTTCCGTGCTCGCCAGGATCCCCTTGATGTCGCGCGGGTTGGGGATCAGGACGATCGTGGCCCCGACGGCGATGGGCAGGTGCATGCAGACCGTCAGCCCGAAGATGTGGAAGTAGGGCAGTGCGGCCAGGAAGACCTCGTCCCCCTGGCGCAATTCCCCGAACCAGACCTGGGTCTGAACCACGTTCACCGAAAGATTGCCGTGCGTCAGCATGGCGCCCTTGGAAACCCCGGTCGTGCCGCCGGTGTACTGCAGAACCGCCACGTCTTCGAGCCCGATTTCGACCTGCGGGGGTGCGGGCGGGGTCGCCCGGATCAGCTTGCGGAAGAAGTGGATCCCCGGGCCCGGTTCCACCCGCGCCCAGAGAGGGGGATCATGCCGGCGCAGCTTGAAGGGGGCCAGGAGCCGCAGCGGAAGGGGAAGGTATTCGGGAATGGAGGCCAGGATGTAGTCCCGCACCGGGAGACGGCCGCGGATCCCCGCCAGGCGCGAGGCGTAGAGGAAGTCGGCGGTGACCGCGACCTGACAGCCGGCGTCGTTCCACTGGTGCTCGATCTCGCGCTCCACGTAGAGCGGATTGGTCATCACCGCCTGGGCGCCGAGGGCCAGCACGGCCTCATGGGCGATGACCGTCTGGGGCAGGTTGGGCAGGTGCACCGCCACCGGGGAGCCCTTTTCCACCCCCAGGCGTGCCAGGGCGGTGGCCAGCCGGTCGATCTGGTCCTTCAGTTGCCGGTAGGTCATCCGGCTGTGCTGGAAGATCAGGGCGGACCGGTCGGGAAACTCTTCCACAGCCCGCTCCAGGAGAGCGGGCAGGGTGAGCAAACCGGTTCCTATCTCCCGGGGCACACCCGGGTCGTAGGCCTTGTGCCAGACCTTGGCTTGCATCCGAAAGAGGGTCCGGCTTGGGGAGGGGGCATTCCTCCAGCCGGATCGGGGGTCAGCATAGAACTGCGGAGGAGGACATGCCCAAATGGGACCCGCGTGCCCGCCAGGGAGAGGAGGGAAGGCTAGGATGAACAGGATTCGGAAAAAGCCGTCCTCCGGGCGCCCGCCCCCCACTCCACCCTCCCCATGACCGGATACGGTTTCGTCATCGACCAGCGCAAGTGCATCGGCTGCCACGCCTGCACGGTGGCCTGCAAGTCGGAGAACGAAGTGCCGGTCGGTTCGTTCCGCACCTGGGTCAAATACGTCGAAAAGGGGAGTTTCCCGGCCGTGCGGCGCCATTTCACCGTGTTGCGCTGCAACCACTGCGACGCCGCCCCGTGCGTGGAGATCTGCCCGGTGACGGCCCTCCACAAGCGGGCCGACGCCATCGTCGATCTCGACCGCGGCCTCTGCATCGGCTGCCGGGCCTGCATGCAGGCCTGCCCCTACGACGCGCTCTACCTGAATCCCGACACCGGAACGGCCGAGAAGTGCCACTACTGCGCCCACCGCACCGAGCTGGGGCTGGAGCCGGCCTGCGTGAGCGTCTGCCCCGAACAGGCCATCGTGGCCGGCGATGCCGAGGACCGGGATTCGGTGATCGCGGGGATGATCCGCGACCTGCCCACCCGCCAGCGCAAGCCGGAAAAGGAGACCCGCCCGCGGGTCTGGTACGTGGATGCGCTCGAAGAGGCGCTGGTTCCCGGTTCCACCGCCGAACCCCCGCAGTGGCTGTGGGCCGACCGGCGCACTCCGCCGCTGCCCGCCGTGAACGGTTTCGCGGCTCCTCCCGATCTCGTCACCACGCTGAACGTGGATCATTCGCCGTCCTGGGGGACCCACATCCCCGCCTACCTCCTGACCAAGAACCTGGCCGCCGGGGCCATGATCGCGGCACCCTTTCTGGGGCTTTTGGGAA
Organism: uncultured Planctomycetales bacterium; assembly: GCA_964591365.1. Classification (GTDB taxonomy): domain Bacteria; phylum Planctomycetota; class UBA1135; order UBA1135; family UBA1135; genus CAZQAP01. Next base: position 897 of record CAZQAP010000198.1, on the reverse strand, counting down.
CACCCGGCGGTCTGTGGCCGGAAACCGCGGGGCTTTTCTTCCTGGCCGCGACCCTGGTTCTCCTGGTCCTCGATCTCGAGCGCCCGGAACGCTTCCTGAAGCTCCTCCTGCACCCCAACCCCCGCTCCTGGCTGGTGAAGGGGACCTGGGTCCTGATGGCCTTCGGCACGGTGACCGCGGCCTCGCTTGTCGCGGGGCTCTTCGACCGTTCGGAAACGGTGCGCTGGCTTCGTTTCGCCGACCTGCCGCTCGCCGTGCTCGCGTCCGGCTACAGCGCCTTCCTCTTCCGCCAGTGCCGCGGCCGGGATCTCTGGCTGGAGCCGGGCCTCTTCGCCCAGCTCGTCCTGCGGGCGGCGCTTCTGGGGACGGGACTGGCCATTCTCGTGTCGTTGCCGCTCCCGGACGGCCCGCCCGCCGCCACGGGGGCTTTCTTCGCCGCACTGATCCTGGCCGGCCTGGCCGGAATCGCGATCTCCCAGAAACCGCGCGCGGGCTCCCGCGACCTCCGGCGCGCCCGCGCGTTGTTCCGCGGCAAGAGGTCCTCCTACCAGGGCCGGGGGCTTCTGGTGGTTGCCGCGGTCCTGGCGGCGAGCGGAGCGATCACGGGCGCGGTTCCAGTCTTCGGCGGGCTGGCGTTGCTCGCCGCGGCGGCCGGTCTCTTCCTCGTCGAGAAGGCCTGGATCGAAGCCGGGCAGGAGGTTCCGCTCTCATGAACGCCGAAACCGAACGGCTGGCCCCTTCCGGACATCCCTGGCAGGTCACCGATCTCGCCAGCTTCCCCCCGCCCGAAAAATGGGACGACTGGGTCGAGTACGACGCCAGGGCCTGGCCGCGGCGGGTGGAACGCCACTACCGGCTGGTGCCGACGATCTGCTTCAACTGCGAGTCGGCCTGCGG
>CAZQAP010000197.1:0-5554 GCA_964591365.1 uncultured Planctomycetales bacterium | reverse complement strand
TACCTGCTCCCCTTCGAGCTGGCCTCCATCATTCTCTTGGCGGCCCTGATCGGCGCGGTCTACATCGCCCGCCAGCGCGTCGCCGAGCCCGGCGAAGGAGGGGGCCGGTGAGCCTGGGCGCCTATCTCGCCGTCAGCTCGATCCTTTTCATCCTGGGGCTGGCCATCGTGGCCTCGCGCCGCAACCTGATCTACGTCCTGATGGGGCTCGAGATGGTGCTCAACGCCGCCAACCTCAACTTCGTGGCCTTCAACCGTTTCCGGCCCGATTCCGGCCTCGACGGCCAGCTCGCGGCCGTTTTCATCATCATCCTGGCCGCCGCCGAGGCCGCCCTGGCGCTCGCGATCGTGCTCAACATCTTCTCCCTCTTCGACACCATCCGGCCCGACGACGTGGACACCCTCAAGGACTAGCCCCCCGGTTCTCTTCCTCCCGCCGTGCTTCTCCCCCCGATCCCCCCCGAAGGCGCTTCCTCGCTCGGCCCGGGCACCTACTTCTGGCTGCTGCTGGTGCCCCTGCTGCCGCTGGCGGCCTGGGTCGTGCAGACCTTCCTCGGCAACCGGCTTCCGCGCAAGGGCGACTGGCTCCCGACCGGGGCCATGGGCGTGGCGGCGGTGATCGCCATCTGGCAGCTCATTCGTGTTTTCGCCCAGTGGGATCCGGACTTCCTGATGAGTTCGACCGCCGACGGCTATTCGTGGAAGTTCTTCTTCAGCAGCGAGCAGTTCACCGGCGGGCTGGCGGGATTCCATGCCGGGATCCTCTACGACAATCTGTCCGCGATCCTGCTCGCCATGGTGGCGCTGGTCTCCTTCCTGGTGCATCTGTTCTCCATCGGGTACATGCAGGGGGATTCGCGCTACAGCCTCTTCTTCAGCAACCTCTCGCTCTTCACCTTCGCCATGCTGGCGATGGTCCTGAGCGACAACCTGTTCTTCTTCTTCATCTTCTGGGAGATCATGGGGCTCTGCTCCTACCTCCTGATCGGGCACCTGGCCACCGACAAGACGCAACCGCGCATGTCGGCGGCCTGGGCCAGCCTGAAGGCCTTCATGACCACCCGCGTGGGGGACGTGGCCCTCTTCGTGGGCATGGCGATGGTCTTTACGCGCTTCGGGACCTTGAGTTTCCACGGCCTCTACCAGGGGGTTTCTGCGCAGGTGGCCGCGCATGGATGGGACTCCGGGCTGACCACGGCCGGGCTCTTCATGTTCATGGGCGCGGTCGGCAAGTCGGCTCAGTTCCCGCTGCACATCTGGCTCCCCGACGCCATGGAGGGCCCCACTCCGGTGAGCGCCATGATCCACGCGGCCACGATGGTTGCGGCCGGGGTGTATCTCACCGGGCGCATCTTCCTGGTGCTTTCGCCCACCGCCCAGCTCGTGGTGGCCTGCGTGGGGGCCTTCACCGCGATCTTCGCGGCCACGATCGGCATGACCGCCTTCGACATCAAGAAGGTGCTGGCCTACAGCACGATCTCGCAGCTCGGCTACATGATCTGCTCGATCGGAGTGGGCGGGATGGCCGCCGGGCTCTTCCACGTCATCATCCATGCGCTCTTCAAGGCCTGCCTCTTCCTCGGTTCGGGCTCGGTGATCCTCGGCTGCCACCACGAGCAGGACATGCGCAAGATGGGCGGCCTGCGCAAGCGCATGCCGGTGACCTACTTCACCATGCTGGCCAGCACTCTGGCCATCTCCGGCATCCCGCTCTTCGCCGGCTTCTATTCCAAGGACGCGATCATCGCCCGGTCGTTGGAGAAGAGCATGCAGACCGGGCAGTTCATCTGGGCGCTGCCGTTCCTCCTGCTCGTCGTCGCCGCGGCGGTCACCGCCTTCTACATGTTCCGCCTGATCTTCATGACCTTCCACGGCGAGCCGCGCGCCCACGGAGCGGAGCACGCCAAGGAATCGCCGCGCACGATGACCATCCCGCTGATCGTGCTGGGGCTGGGCGCGGTCCTGGGCGGCAAGTTCTGGCTGGCCGATCCCTTGCACGCCCTGGGGGGCGGTTCGGAACCCTGGTTCCTGCAGCTCGTGCGCAACCCGAAGCTGGCCGACTGGAATCCCGCGGCCATCTCCGAGGCCGGCGGCTACGGGGCCAACGGCGCCGTGCTGGAGGCCCCCGAGGGATCCCTGGCCGCGGAGACCGAGGCGCGCGAAGAGGAGCGGGCCCACGAGGCCCACGGCCGGGCGATGATCTTCAGCGTGCTGGCCGCCGGGCTCGGCACGCTGCTGGCCTTCCTGTTCTACCTCTGGAAGGTCCTCAGCCCCGCCGAGGCTGCGCGCCGGCTGGGCGGCGTCTACCGCCTGGTCTACAACAAGTACTGGATCGACGAGCTGAACCGCGCCACGATCGTGCGCGGCACCTTCGGGTTGAGCCGGCTTCAGGGCCTGTTCGACAAGGTCGTCATCGACGGGCTGGTCAACTTCATCGGCCGCTTCATGCGCCGGCTGGCCAACGGCGTGGGCCTCTTCGACGCCGGGGTCGTGGACGGCGCGGTCAACGGGGTCGCGGGCGCGGCCTCCTCCGCGGGCCAGATGGCCCGCCGGATGCAGACCGGCCGCATCCAGCAGTACACCTACTTCACTCTCGCCGGGGCCCTGGTGCTTTCGGCGGTGGTCCTCCTGGGCCTGTTCTGACACGGAACCGATGGAACACCTACCCCTGCTTTCGCTGATCACCTTCCTTCCCGTGGTTGGGATGGTGTTCATCCTGGCGATGCCGAAGGCGAGCGAGCGGACGGTCAAGCTGACCGCGCTGGCGTTCAGCGCCCTTTCGCTGCTGCTCACGGTCTGGATCTACTTCTTCGCCTTCGACGACGCTTTCGGCGGCATGCAGCCGGCGCTCACCGAGAAGTGGGACTGGATCCCGGCCTTCCACATCCAGTACTACCTGGGGCTCGACGGGATCAGCCTGCCGCTGCTCTTCCTCTCTGCGCTGATCCACACGGTCGCCATCCTGGCCTCCTGGAACATCAAGAAGCAGGTGCGCGGTTATTTCGCCCTGGTGCTGCTCCTGGAGGCGGGCGTGAACGGCGTCTTCGTGTCGCTCGACTTCTTCCTCTTCTACGTCTTCTGGGAGATCATGCTGCTGCCGATGTACTTCCTGATCGGTATCTGGGGCGGGCCCAGGCGGGAATATGCGGCCATCAAGTTCTTCCTCTACACCCTGGCGGGGTCGCTCTTGATGCTGATCGCCCTGGTGGCCATCTACCTGAAGGGCGGGACCTTCGACATCCTGGCGCTGCAGAGCGCCGCGCAGGGCTGGGCGCTCGACGCCTCCACCTTCCTGGGGATGAAGTTCACCACCTGGATCTTCTGGTTCCTCTTCGTGGGGTTCGCGGTCAAGATCCCGGTCTTCCCGTTCCACACCTGGCTGCCCGACGCGCACGTCGAGGCGCCCACGCCCATCTCGGTGATCCTGGCGGGGATCCTGCTCAAGCTCGGCGCCTACGGGATGCTGCGCATCAACTTCCCCCTGGCGCCCGACGCCTTCCGCACCTTCGCGGGCGCGCTGGCGGTGCTGGGCGCGATCAACATCGTCTATGGGGCCTACGTGGCCATGGCCCAGACCGACTTCAAGCGCCTGGTGGCCTACTCCTCGGTGAGCCACATGGGCTATTTCCTGCTGGGAACCGCGGCCATGTTCGGGCTGGGGGCTGCCGGCCAGGATCTGGGGGCCGGATTCACCGCACTGAACGGCGCCACCCTGCAGCTCTTCACGCACGGCACCTCCTCGGCGATGCTCTTCCTCATGGTGGGGGTGGTCTACGACCGGGCGCACCACCGCAACCTCAACGACTTCGGCGGTCTGGCGCAGCGCATGCCGAAGTACCTCGGGTTGAGCACGATCGGGTTCTTCGCCTCGCTGGGGCTGCCGGGGATGAGTGGCTTCATCTCCGAGGCCATGACGCTGCTGGGCTCCTACCGGCAGTTTCCGGTGCTGGTCCTGATCAGCACCCTGGGGATCATCATGACCGCCGCGTTCCTGCTCTACGCGCTGCAGCGCGTGTTCCTCGGCAAGATGCCCAAGAAGTACGAGGGTTTCCAGGACCTGACCCCGGTGGAGACCTGGTCGCTGATCCCCTTCGCCTTCTTGTGCATCATCGTCGGCATCCTGCCCACGCTGGTGCTCGACAAGATGGGTGCCTCGCTGGAAGTCCTCCAGAAGCTTCTGGCCGGCTGATCCGCAGCGCATGTCCGCCGCACTCTCCTACCTCGACGCCCTGAAGTACCTCCTGCCGGAGGTGGCGCTGACGCTGGGACTGTGCACGGTCCTTGTGTGGGACCTTCTCGACAAGGAGAAGCGCTGGCGCGAGACGGGGTTCTTGAGCCTCGGTTTTCTCCTGCTTGCGGGCCTGCTTCTCGTCCAGCGGCTCGGCTGGGCCTCGGCGGACGTGTTCGGCATGGTCACGGTGGACCGGTTCGCCACCATCTTCAAGCTCTTCATCACCGCCGCGGTGGCGGTGGTGATCGGTTTCGACCTGCTCGACCGCCGCACCCCGCGCGAGGGGAAGGGGGAGACATACTTCCTGCTTTTGACCGCCGCCCTGGGGGGCTTTTTCCTGGTCGGCACCTACAACCTGCTGCTCCTCTACCTGGGGCTCGAGACGCTGGGGCTCTCCTCCTACGCGCTGGCCGGCATGGTCAAGCGCGACCGCGCCGGGGCCGAGTCGGCCCTCAAGTACGTGATCTACGGCGCGCTGGCCTCGGGCATCCTGATCTTCGGGGCCAGCTTCCTCTACGGGATGTCGGGCAGCCTCGACGTGCGTCTCATCGCGCCCTTCATCCTGCAGGCGGTGGAAGGGGGCCATGCGGTGCAGGTGGCGCTCCCCACGCTGCTCATCCTGGTGGGCTTCGGCTTCAAGCTCTCGGTCTTCCCGTTCCAGTGGTGGGCGCCCGACGTCTACCAGGGCGTGAGCACGCCGGTGGCGACCTTCCTGGCGGTCGGTTCCAAGGGCGTGGCGGTGGGGGGGTTTTTGCGCTACCTGGCCGGCGCCTACGCCGGGGTCACCCAGACCGAGATCCCGCTGGAGGGTTCCCCCGGTTTTCGCCACAGCCTGGTGATGCTGCTCGCGCTGGTTTCGGCGGCCACGATGATCTTCGGCAACCTGGCGGCGATCCGCCAGACCAACCTGAAGCGCCTGCTGGCCTACTCCTCGGTGGCGCACGCCGGCTACATCCTGATGGGGATCGCGCTGCTCGATGAGCGCGGCTTCGAGGCCGCGGTGCTCTACACCTTCGTCTACTACTTCATGAACCTGGGCGCTTTCGGCGCGGTGATCTACTTCGCCAACCAGGCCGGCCACGAGGAGATCTCCGGCCTGCGCGGCCTGGGCCGCCAGCACCCCGTGGCGGGCATCGCCTTCGTGGTCTTCCTCGTCTCTCTGACCGGGCTTCCGCCCACCGCGGGTTTCGCCGGCAAGTGGTATCTGCTCCTCGCCGCGCTGGACGGCGGACTCGCCTGGCTGGCCCTGATCCTGGTGACCATGTCGGTGGTCTCGCTCTTCTACTACTTCCGCATCGTCAAGGTGCTCTTCCTGCGCGAGGCC
>CAZQAP010000196.1:0-5642 GCA_964591365.1 uncultured Planctomycetales bacterium | reverse complement strand
TTGGGTTACGCCCGGGCCTTCCTTTTGGGCCCACTCTTGTGGGCCAGCATCCGGGTTATTCTTGCAGTGGAACCTTCCAGACCAAGGAGTGGTCCTCCAGTTCCAAGGGACCGGACCCCAGAACGGCCTTCAAAAAGGGAATGACGCTTGGATGGAGGTACTGCTGCGTGGGGGCCGCAGGGTAATCGAAGGCCCCCGTTTTCCGGGCTGCAAGGAGCTTCTCCCTGGAGGGCCCCCACCAGAAAGGCAAAAGGAAGGTCGCCAGATGCACTTCGGCGGGTGGTCGCCGGCGGTCCTCCTCCAGACTGCCCTGCTTGCGGATGAACTGGCGGTGGAGGATCACCCAGCCGATCCCCCACTCGCGGAGTTCACGAAGGTAATCCTTCCGTTGCGCCGGGGTGGGAAGATCGAAGGGGACGGTGGGGTGCCGGGGATCGTCGGCCAGGAACCGTTTCAGGAAGCTGGAGCTTTCCAGCCGCTCCCGGTGGGCGGGATCGAGGCGCCCGTATTGCCCTGCGACCAGCGGTTTCCCATGAACGGTCTGAAAGAACATCGGAACCTGCATGAGCCCGGTGTGGACTTCCCCGTCGAAGGGAATGGCCAGAACGGCACGCGTGTCCGGGGAGGCTTTCAGTTCGAAGTAGAACGGCGGGACCTGGCGAGGATCCGGGTGCCGGGAGGGGGGCAGGAACTCAGCGACCGAGAGAAGGATCGCAAGGACAGCCAGACCGTGCCTGACGGTCCTGCCGCGCCCCGTGGGTTTCATGAGCTGCGCAAGCCACAGCCCGTAGAGGACCGCCAGTGCCAGAATCACGAACACGCTGGCACGGTGGTAGGCCCGCAGAGAGGTCAGGAACGGGATGCGGTGCAGCACATCCGCCGGCATGGGGATGGAGGGAAACTCCCGGCCCTCCACGTGAAGCGTGTTCCCCAGGGTGATGGAAAAGAAACCGAGCCCCGTGAACACCCACAACCGCGTTCGACGCCAGCCCACCTGGAAAAGGGCCAGCAGGGCTCCCAGGGTCACCACGATTCCGAAGAAGGCCGGCCACGAATAGACCTCGGGAGCGGCCCGGAAACCGGAACGAACGGTCATGCCGAGAAGGTCTGCGCGGGTCCCGGGACTGGGCATTTCGATGCGGGTTCCCCGCAAGGCCTCCAGAATCATCGGAAGAGTCCGGAAGGAGGTCAGGACGCCCGCGGTCACGAAGCAGGCCAGAAGCCCCTTCACCCAGGGCCAGGGTTCCTGCACCTTGTCCGAGGGGACAACGAGGAACCAGAACCCCATCCCCGCCACCAGGAGAGCGGAATAGATCCCGTAGTAGAGGCTTCCAAGAATGCTGGCGGCCAGCCAGACGCCCGCCCAGACGCCATACCAGATACAGCGCTCCCGGCGCAGTTGGAGAATGCAGAGGACCATGAAAGGGATCCATTGGATGTGGCTGGCCACCTGCTGCGAGTAGGTCAGGAAATGGCCGGGTGAAAAGGCGTAGGCGATTCCCGCTCCCAAGGCTGCTAGACGGGAACCGGTCAGGTAGTGGACCAGGGCCCAAGCACCCCATCCGGCCAGAAAGAAGCTCGCCAGATAGATCAGGTTGTAGGAAAGGACCGCGCCGAAAAGCCAGGTGATGGGAGCGGCTGCGAGAATGGTCAGGATGGCGATGTCCCGCCAGTAGAGCCCGGCCCCGTCCGGATAGAAGAGAAGCCGGGTGGAGAGCGGGTTCTCCAGGTGCGCGACGGCCTCGGGCCCCCACCAAGTGTGCCAGTAGTGGTAGCTGAAATCAGCCGTGGGGGAGCCGAAGATGCTCCCAGGGTGCAGGACGATCTGACTGTTGAAGAGAAGGGTGAGGACCAGGAAGACCAGAAGCGCCCAGCGGAGACTTCTCCTCCGGGGATCCGGGCCGTCCGCGCTGGAGGCGTCCGCAGGAACCATGGCTGGGAATGGTAGAGTCGCCCGGGCTGTCCGGAACAGGTCTCTTCTGCCCCGGATTCTTCTTGAACAAGGCCATCCAGCCTACCAGACGAAGGGGATCTTCACGTAGAAGACCGCTGGACGCTCGTTCGCCAGAGAGACTCCGGCCCCCTGGGCATCGATGTCGAAGGTGATGCGGTAGCGGAAAAAGCGCGATCCCTTCAACAACCCGGGATCAGCGGTCCACTCGACCGGCCCGGGGATCACGGATGCCGGGTCGGGGAAATTCGAACCCGGAAAGGTCTCCTTCGTGGCCTGAAACTCGAATTGCACGGAGGCGGATTCCGGAAGACGGTCCTTGAGCCTCAAAGTTCCCACACGAAAGAACTTCGGGATGACGGCCCAAACCGGATTGGAAGCTTCCAGTCCGAAAGTCATGGGCCCGTCCCCGGGAAGGGAGAACAGTTTCATCGAATCGGCGGCTCGATCGAATTCCGCTGCGACGATTTCGAAGCTGCGGGCTCCCGTGCTGCTGGGAAGAATGTCGTACCCTTTGAGAAGGTCGGGATTCCGCAGGAGATGGGCCGGAAACAGGCTGGAAGCTCCCGGAACGGTCATCTGGAACCCATCGATGGCCACGCTGTCTGTCGATCCCGTGGCTACGGGAGCAAGCCGATCCACCCTCTCGTTCGTGCTCTTCACATTTCCATCCCCATCATCCGTGCCCAGGAATCGCAGGAGAGGATCGCCGTAATCGGGGAAGGGGCCGTCGCCGCCTGCCGGGTCGCGCAAGCCGGCGAGCCCCGTGTCGATCCACCGGCTTTGAACCTGGGACCCCGCTGAAAAAAACGGAATCAGGCAGTAGGCCTTCGGGACGCTGAAAATATCGAGGACCTCCTCGACGCGATCGATATCTCCCGGATTGCCCCCGAGGTCGCCGTGGAAAATGTAGTCCTGGATCACGGCCGCATTGTCCACCGGCCAGAGGATGTTCCGCGCCGGATCGGGAACGTGGACCTGGATGACTCCATTTCCCCCCGCTCCGCCACGCCCCGCCATGAAGTCACCATTCCCATCGCCGACCAGGTTGGCGGACCAGCCGCGCCGGCCCCCGCGGGCCTGGATGGGCTGGGGCTGATCCGGAAAATGGTTTTCGGCGTAGTCCACAAGCTCGGCGGAATCCGCGAAGACCACGAACTCCCCGTCGGCGTCCTTGAGGAGGATGTGGGAAAGGTCGAGCAAGGTGGCGCTATGCAGAATGATGTGTCCTCCGGACCCCCCCCCGGAGCCCGAGACGAGGTCCTGTTGGAAAAGGGAGGCCTCACCGCCGTGGCCGATGCCGCCGTTCGCCAGGACCTTTCCTGTGCGCCCGATCACGATCGGCCCGATGGCCATGACGACGAGCTGTCCTCCTCCGCCCCCCCCGGGGGCTCCCTTGTGGTAGGTGGTGGTCCGGCCCTTGGGGAAATTGGGATCGGGCCAGGCGAACTCGACCGGGTCCTTGGTCCCGTCCCCGTCCACATCCTGGCGTCTGATGACCTGGGAGTCTCCGCTGGCCCCCCCGCCCGAACCGGCCCAGGGAGTAAGCAGTTCGCCGATGGTCACGCTGCCATCGGAATTGAGCCGCCTTCCCCAGAAATCGTCGCTGGTGTCCTGATCGTCGGAGAAGATCGACTTTCCCGCACGGCCTCCGTCCGCTCCCTGAGTGGGATCGCCGAAAACGAAGGGCGGCACGGAACCGGAGGTCCAGGGCGGATCGAATCCGGTCACACGGTCATCTGGAAGGCCGGAGACGGGGTCGAAGTCGTGGGAACGGTCCTCCATTCCGTGGACTCCATGGACCTGGCGGGGATTGGTGAGCCAGTTCCCGGCTCCCCACGCGGAACCCCGCAGGCCATCCTCGCCACCGTGCGGCCAGAAAGGGCTGTCCCTTGTGTACATCGGATGCTGCTCAGGATGATGGTCGGGTCCCCGGTCATCCCAGGTGGGACGCTCTTCTCCGGTCCATCGTGTCCAGCGAACGGCATCACTGGGGGTCCGGCCGAACGTCCCCCCGCCCCCCCCGCCGCTGATGAAAACCGACTGCCCGTCGGCGTTCCCCAGGTCGGATTGCTGGAATCCCCCTTCTCCACCTTCTCCTCCGATCCCTTCGAATCCGAAAGGCCCATCTCCGTTCTCGCCCCGCAAGGTTTCCGCATTGGTGACCAGGGAGGCGGACCCTCCGTCCCCGCCGCCGCATTCCCCTTTTGCGCCGCCTTCGGGAAACTGGGGCGAGTTCAGCCCCACAGGGTGGTGGGAATTATCCCCACTGACGTTCAGGGTTCCGTTGATGGTTACCTTTCCGGTGGCGTAGATGACAAGGGCATTGAGGCCGCGGGCACGCAGGCCGGCGCCGGATTGAATGAACAGGTCGTGAACTTGAAGAACTCCGTTCACAACAGTAAAAATCCGGCCCGACGAATCGCTCACGGTTTTCGACCCGGTCGTATTGATTTCCAGGAAAATGGGGGAATCCACCTCGAAATCGGCGCTTTCAGAAACAAAAGCTCCCGGGAAATCGAAACTGGCCCTCACATCCCCATCTTCCAGACGGGCCGGAGGAAGGGCCGTCTGGGCTGAAATGTCCAAATTGCCGGTGCCATCGAATGTTTCCCGGAACTCGTCCACGGTTTCCTCTTCGTCGTTCCAAGAAGGATCCTGGTAGATGTCGGAAAGCCTGGGTGTCCGATGATCTTCGGGCCAGATCTGATCACTGGTGTTCCTTTCTCCAACGAGATCGGAAAAAGAGTTCTTCATGACCAGCCGGAGTCTTCGGGCCGGCGGAAGGATCCCGGTGACTTGAAACAAGATCCGGGCCCCGGAGCCTGAAGAATTGCAATTGTCCAGAAGCAAAAGGCTGCCAGGCAGCCGGTTGGTCTCTGGAAAGGAGTCTTCTCCCGGCTCCCCCTCCGCACCGTCCGAATAGAGAAGGAACAACGAGTCGAGATTCAGATTGCTTGGGCGGCTGTCAACGGGCTGATTGAAGAGGACCTCGATGCTTGGATCCGGCTTGCTGAAAAGGTTCAACCCCTCGGGCCAGGACACCGAAAGGATGCGGGGAGGGCCCACCACGGGATCCAGGAAGAGGGGTTCGATAGGGGGAAGTGGGGTCCGGAAATCCACGGTCAGACCGAAGGAAAGCCGATGTCCGCTTTTGTCCCTGAGCACGCTCTGCCCGAAGCCCCGCTCGGTGGGAAGGGTCAGTTGATACCGGAATCCACCCGGCACAAAGCCCCCGTTGTCGAGTTCCTCGTTGGTCGGGCACTTGGGATGAAAGACCACGACCTTGTCGTCGCTTCCCTCCTGAAAGGTGAAAACTCCGGTGACGGGGCGGCCCTGGACTTCCCGGCTGATTGGACGTAAAAGAATGGAACTGAAGCTGATCGAAGAGGCATCCACGGGATGATTGAACCGGATCTCGACTTCCCGATTCAGTTCCCAGCGCATTCCAGGCTGGATGCTGGTGGAGAGGGCCTGGAAATTCCCGGTCGCACCGGCGCCGTCAGAGGAAGTGCCGCCCCCGCTGCCGCAGGACAATGTCAAAGCCCCCAGGGTCAAGCCGAAAAGCCAGCGTGACCGGAAGGGAGGGTGGCTGGAGTCTTTCAAGTACGGGACTGCCCCTCATCCACCCCCACTTACCAGACGAACGGGATCTTCACGTAGGAGACGGCCGGGCGCTCGCTGGAAAGCG
>CAZQAP010000195.1:3273-5669 GCA_964591365.1 uncultured Planctomycetales bacterium | reverse complement strand
CGGGGAGAGGCGCAGGACGAGGGAACGCGGCACGCCCCCATTCTGACCGCTCGCCCTGCCCGGGGGCTTCCCCGCCCCGGGTTTACCAGGGTTCCCGTTCGCCCTTCCAGTTGAAGAAGGCGCCCGCGTCGGCGGGGCCGATCCGGTCGAGCACCCGGATCATGCCGGCCACCGGTTCCGGTGGTTCGAGCGGCGCCTCGGAGCCTCCCATTCCGGTCTTGACCCAGCCCGGATGCAGCACGATGGAGGGGATCTTTTCCGGACGCAGCTCGAGCGCCAGGACGGAACTGGCCATGTTGAGGGCCGTCTTGCTGATCCGGTAGGCGTAGGAACCGCCCATCCTGTTGTCGCCGATCGAGCCCATGAGGGAGGAGACGTGCGCCAGGCGCGGCTCGTCCCCCCTGCGAAGAAGCGGCAGGAACGCGCGGCTGGTCCGCAGGGGGCCCAGGGTGTTGACCTCGAAGACCCGCCCCATCTCGTCCAGGTCGAGTTCCTCGAGGGTGGCGGAGCGCGCTCCGTAGGTTCCGGCATTGTTGAGGAAGAGGTCCAGCGCGGGAAAACGGGCCTCCACGCGGCGGCGCGCTTCCGCCACCGACGCGTCCACGGTGACGTCGCAGGGGACCAGGAGGAGCTGTCCGGCGAATCTCCCTGCGAGTTCTTGCAGACCCGGGGATGCGGCCGGGTTGCGTGCCAGCGTGCAGACCTTGCGGCCCGATTCCAGCCACTGGCGGGTGAATTCGAGCCCGAGACCGCCGCTGGCTCCGGTCAAGGCGATCCTCTGAGGTGGCTTGGGAGTCATGCGGTCTTCTCTTCTCCGTGCCAGCGGGCGGTGAGATCCATCCAAAGGACCAGCCCGCGCCAGGAGCCGAAGGCATGGTATTCCCGTTCGATGGCGCGGTCGCTGGGGGGCTTGCGGCGGCCCTTGCGGCGGGCCATTTGGGCCCGGACCCAAGAGTCGAGAGCGAGATCGTCGTAGCGGCCAAGAAGACGAAGAGCCTGGCCCGCAGCATAGGGACCGAACCCGGGAAGGGCCTGGAGGCGGGCCCGAAGTTCCCCAATGGGCAACTCGGGGTCCTCAAGGGCGCGTTGGTTCAGGGAGTTCTCCGCGAAAGCACAGGCCAGCCGGTAGGCGGAAGCCGCGCGGTAGCCGGCCCGGATCTCGTTCCGGAAGAAGGCCTCTCCTTGGCGGGCACAGGCGCGAAAACCGGGAAAGGTGCGGTTGCCAAGCGGCGTTCGGGTTCCCAGGGCCTCGACAAGGCGCCGGCACATGAGGCGCGTCGCCGCCCAGGTGCAGTTGGTGGTGAAGAGGATCTTCATCAGATCCTCGAAGAGAGTGGGGGCCCGAAGCAGGCGGCCGGCCCCCCGGCGAGCCACCCAGGCCCGTGCAGGACTTCTTCGGCAGAGGCCCCAGAAAGTCCCGAAATCCTCCCCGAGGCGCAGCATCCGGCCGACCTGGCTCCGGACTCCGGCCCGCTCCCGGAACTCCAGGGGGCGCCGGGCGAGGGTGCCGATTTCCAGATTGCCGCCCTTCTGGGTGAGGATGGCCCCAATGGCCAGTCTGCCGGCCCGAAGGGCGAATTCGAGCCGCCTGGCTTCGGGAAACCACTGAAAGGGGGAGAGGTCCACCCAGCCGTGCCCGAAAAGGGCCAGTTCCAGCTCGAAGGGCCTATTCAGGGGGATTCGGATCTTCTGGGAGCAGGGGGACACGGCTTGAGTTGTGACCTTTTGCGTGGCATGTTACGTGGCGGAAGGGGACCTTTTGGTTCCCAACCGGGCCAAGGAACGAAGAATAGAAAGTAGGTGAACCGCCATGCGAAAAGAACTCACTCGTTTTCCGGTCTTCTTCCTCCTGGCCGGCTTCCTTCCGGCAGCCTCCGCCTTCGGGCAGGAGGTCTCCGCTGCCGGCGGCATGGGAGATCAACTCGGCTGGTCCGTCGCCGGTCTCGGGGACGTGGACGGGGACGGGTTTCCGGACCTGGCCCTGGGTGCGGTCCAGACCCTGGTTCGCAGCCACCCTGCGCCGGGTTACGTGCGCATTCTTTCCGGATTCAACGGCGCGCTTCTGCATGAGATCGAGGGGAGCACTCCGAAGGGTGAATTCGGTTCTTCGGTGGCCGACCTGGGGGATCTCGATGGAGATGGGTTCTCCGATTTCCTGGTTGGGGCCCGCTACGACGGTGAAGCCGGACCGCGATTCGGGGCTGCACGCGCGTATTCCGGCAAGGACGCCGCCCTGCTTTTCTTTTTCGGGGGGGATTCTACGGATGAGGAGTTCGGCCGGGCCGTCGCGGGAGCCGGGGACGTGAACGCCGACGGAACTCCCGACATCATCGTGGGGGCGCCCCGAGATGACACCGTCGCCCCGGACAGCGGAAGCGCATTCGTTTTTTCGGGCC
>CAZQAP010000195.1:0-3173 GCA_964591365.1 uncultured Planctomycetales bacterium | reverse complement strand
CCCCGAGATGACACCGTCGCCCCGGACAGCGGAAGCGCATTCGTTTTTTCGGGCCACAGCGGTGAGCTGCTCTACATTCTGGGCGGGCGGTCCTCCGGCGATCGGTTCGGTTACTCGGTGGCGGGCGTGAAGGACATCGATGGAGACGGCTTCGCCGATGTGGCGGTCGGTGCTCCTTCGGCCGGGGCCCATTCTGAGGGCGAGTTCTACCTCTTCTCGGGCAAGGACGGCGCCGTGCTCCAATCCTTTTCCGGCAATGGGCGGGGAGCCTCACTGGGCTGGTCGCTCGCCGCGGCCGGCGATCTCAACGGTGATGGCCGCAACGATCTGGCCGTCGGTGCCCCCGGCGAGGGCCCTGGTCGGGTTTACGTCTTTTCCGGCGGTGACGGCGCCGTGCTGCTCTCTTCTTCAGGTGACGAACCGCGCAGCCGTTTCGGGGTTTCGGTCAGCGGTGCAGGCGACTACGACCGCGACGGAATCCCCGACATCGTTGCGGGGGCTCCGCAGGCCGGCGGCGGTGCCGGGGAGGCCGTCGTCCTTTCGGGCCGCGACGGCAGCGTCTTGCGGGTTTTTGGCGGAGCGGCGGGAGATCAGGCCGGGTACTCGGTGAGTGCCCTGGTGGAACATCGGGGATCCCGGATCCTTGTCGGCTCGCCGCTCGCCGGCGGCGGTGCCGGGCGGGTCGAGGGCTACGCCCCGGCCCCCACGATCGCCTCCTATCCCAGCCAGGATCTTCCCAGCCCGGTGGTCTATTCCTACGGTTCCGGAGGAGGCGCCGCCACTCAGGCTTCCTATTCCTATGTCACGAACAACTACTACTACGAAGACGAGGACGATGAAGAGCCGAGCGTCTACATCTATCCCCAGTATTTTTCGACCTCTTTGGGGGTCTTCTTCCCGTTCTTCCAGTTCCACTTCGGCTACCCGTTCTACTACCACACCTGGTACTACTACGGATACCCCTACTCTCCCTACAGCCCGTTCTACTACTACTACCACCCGTACCCGTACGACCCCTACTACTACGGACATCCGTACCCGGGCGGACACCACCATCACCGTCATGGACGCCACCACCACGATGGCGATGGCGATGACGATGGGGATGGTCACGGCGGATCGTCCGGCGGCGGCGGGGCCTCCCATGGGCTCACGGAGCCCCGCACCCTGCCGCGCGACCGCGGACTGGTGGTCTCCTATCCGCGTCCGGGATCGGGCAGTGGAAACGGTTCGGGAACGCTCCGGCCGCTTCCGGTGCCGCGGACGAGTTCGGGGAGCCTCCGCCGCATTTCCCTTGGGGGCGGTAGTTCTTCGGGGAGCGGAAGAGGAAGCATCCTGGTGCGGACTCCCGCAGCTCCGACTTCGCGCCCGGTTTTTACCAGGCCTGCCCGGCCGGTGAGTCGGCCCGCGCCGACCTATCGTCCCACCATGCGGCCCACGAGCCCGCGTCCGAGCGTGCATACCTCGAGCCCGCGGCCGACGTACCGTCCTTCGAGCCCGCGTCCGAGCGTGCATACCTCGAGCCCGCGGCCGACGTACCGTCCTTCGAGCCCGCGTCCGAGCGTGCATACCTCGAGCTCCCGTCCGACGTACCGTCCTTCGAGCCCGCGTCCGAGCGTGCGCACCTCGAGCCCGCGTCCGACGTACCGTCCCTCGAAGCCGCGCCCGAGCGTGCATACTTCGAGCCCGCGTCCGACGTACCGTCCCTCGAAGCCGCGCCCGAGCGTGCATACTTCGAGCCCGCGTCCCTCGAGTCCGCGTCCGAGTGTGCACACTTCGAGCCCGCGTCCCTCGAGCCCGCGCCCGAGTGTGCACCACTCGAGTCCCCGCCCCAGCACGTCCTCCCACGGCCGCGGGCATTCCCGCGGCTGAAAGGAATCGATTGCACTCCGAGGTTGGCCCCCGGCCTTTCAGTCGGGGGTTTTCTCGTGGTTGCCCGCCAGGTGCACCCGGGCGATCGTGCCGCCGGAGGGGGGGAACTCCAGCCGCACTCCACCCTTCTGGAGTTCCAGGATCCGCCGGGCGATGGCCAGTCCGAGCCCGGTTCCCCGGCTCTTGGTGGTGAAGAACGGTTCGAAGACCTTGTCGCGCAGGTCCACGGGGATGCCGGGGCCGTCGTCATGGATGCGCAAGATGCAGTCCTCGCCGTCCCCCTCCACCGAAACCCGGATGCGGCCCTTGCCGTCAACGGCCTGGGAGGCGTTGATGAGGAGATTGGAGAGCGCCGGCCGCAAGAGCATCGGATCGGCGGAAACCATCCGCTCCTTTCCCTCGATCAGGAAGACGAGGCGGGCGTTGCCCGGATCCTGGCGGAGGGATTTCAGGCTGGAGCGGACCAGCGACAGGATTGGCACCGGCTGCAGCCGGGGGGGACGCGGCCGGGCGAAGAGAAGCATGTCTTCCACGATCTGGTTCAACCCGGTGATCCTTTCCTGGATCTCCTGCAGGATGGCCTGATCGGGACTGTCCTGGGGAAGCCGGCGGGAGAAGACCTGGACGGCTCCCGAAATCCCCGCCAGGGGGTTCTTGACCTCGTGGGCCACGACGGTGGCCATTTTTCCCAGCCGGACGAGTCCCGCCTGTTCCTGGAGGGCCCGGTTCAGCTCCTTCTTTTCGGTAATGTCTGTCCCCGAGCTCATGACGCCGGTGATGTTTCCTTCGGCATCCCGAATCAGGCTGTTGTGCCATTCGATCAGCCGCTCCTCTCTTTTGAAGGTGAGGATCGAGTTTTCGCGATGCTCGAAGGGAATGATCTTTCCGCGCATCAGTTCACGGAAGACTAGGCGGGTTTCCTTGCGGTTGCGGTCGGGAAGGAAGCGATCGAACCAGTTGACGCCGAGGATCTCCTCTTTCTTCCCTCCCAGGACCTTGCATCCCGCCCGATTGATGAGGGTGACTTTTCCGTCCGGGCCGATGGCGACCATGATGACCGCAGCCGCATCCAGGTAGCTTTGGGCGCGGGAGTATTCGCGCCTGAGGATCGCTTCGGTCTTCTTCCGTTCGGAGATGTCCCGGATCAGGCCCGTGAAGAAGCGGTGCTCCTCCAGCTTCACCTCACTGACCGCGATCTCGAGCGGCACGGTCCGCCCGTCCTTTCGCAGCCCGGTCACCTCCCGCCCGATGCCGATGATCTTCTTGCGGCCGGTCCGCAGATAGGCGGCCAGGTATTCGTC
>CAZQAP010000194.1:0-5750 GCA_964591365.1 uncultured Planctomycetales bacterium | reverse complement strand
GCCTGGGGGCCGCCCTCGATCACGAAGCCGTCCTCCCGGCAGGTCTGGATCTTCCCGCCCGCCCTGGGCCCGGCCTCGAAGACCGCCGCCTTCAGGCCGCACTTGCCCGCGAAATGGGCTGTGCCCAGGCCCGCGGGCCCGGCGCCGACCACCGCGACGTCCAGAATGGCCTTCATGTGTGCGAGCGGATCAGTTTTGCGAGCACGGCGGCGAGTTCGGGCCCGTCGTTGAAGGACGGAACCCGCGCGTAATGTTCGATTCCAGCCTCCCGGGCGATGTCTCCGAGCAGCATATCGATCTCGAAGAGCGTCTCGATGTGGTCGGAGACGAAGGAGACCGGAAGGACGACCACGTTCTTCACTCCTTCGGCGCCCAGACGCTTCAGGGTGGCGTCGGTGGGGGGCTGAAGCCAGCGCACGGGAGTGGCCCGGCTTTGGAAGGAGAGGGTCAATGGAGTTGCGGGATCGAGCCGGGCACGCAGACCCTCCACGGTGGCGCGCACCTCCTTCTCATAGGGGTCGCCGCTGTGGATGAGGGCCTCGGGGGCCCCATGGGCGCTGACCAGGAGCTGCGGCGGGGCCGGATGGGCGCTGCGGGCCTCCTGCAGGGCCGTCCGGGTGCGGGAGGCGAGTGCGTCGAGGTAGCCGGGATCGTCCCCCCAGCGGTCGATCCAAACGACATTTTCGGGCGGAACGGCATGGCCTGCCAGGTTTTCGCGCAGATCCCGGAAGGCCGCTCCCGTGCTGGCGCGGCAGAACTGGGGAAACAGGGAAAGGGCCACGAAGCGCCGGCAGCCGGCCGCCAGCCCGGCCTCGACCGCCTCGCCGATCGAGGGGCGGGTATAGGCCATGGCCGCGAAGCAGTGGAAGGCCCCGGCGGAACGGAGCTCCTTCTCCAGAGCGGCGGCCTGCGCTCGCGTGATCCCTCCGATCGGGGAACCGCCGCCGATGCGGCCGTACTGCTCCCGAACCACCGGCGCGCGTTTTCGCGCCACGCGGCGGGCCAGCGGCTTCCGGAACCAGGAAAGGGGGACGGGGAGCTGGACCAGATCCGGATCGGAGAAGAGGATGCGGATGTAGTCCTCCACCTCGTCCAGGCTCTCCGGCCCGCCCATCTGGAGCAGCAGTACGGCCGTGGGGTCCAATTCAGCCCGGACTAGACCGTCCGCGAAAAGATGGGTTTTTCGCTGTGAGGCTCGAGATAGGCGTCGAAGAGCATGGCGATGTTGCGCACCAGCGTGCGGCCCAGCGGAGTCACGACCAGCATCCGGGATCCCCGTTCCACGAGCCCGTCCTGCTCGAATCCCGCAAGAGCCTTCCATTGGCGGGGGAACGATTCTTGAAAAGGCTTCCCGGAAAGGCGCTCGATTCCCGCAAGATCGAGGCGCAGATTGCACATCAGGCTGTCGATGATCCGCTTGCGCAAGCGGTCTTCCCCGGAAAGCTGGAAGCCCCGTTCGGTGGCCAGGCGGCCCGCGTCGATCGCGTCGTTCCAGCGGTTGAGCTTGGAGCTGTTCTGGGCGTAGGTGTTCTCCACTTCCGAGATGGCCGAGACGCCGAAGCCGAGAAAATCGGCGGCAGGCCGCACGGTGTACCCCATGAAGTTCCGGTAGAGGCGGCCCTCCTCTGCAGCGCGGGAAAGGTCGTCCTCGGGAATGGCGAAATGGTCCATGCCGATCTCCCGGTAACCCCCCTCCAGCAGACGGCGACGCGCCTCGCGGAAGAGCCCGATCTTCACCACCGGGCCGGGGATGCGGTCGGCCGGGAGGCGTTTCTGGTGCGGCTTGATCCACGGGACGTGGGCATAGGAGTAGATCGCAAGACGGTCGGGCCGCATGCGCAGCACCTCGTTCAAGGTGAATTCCCAGGTCTCGGGAGTCTGCGCGGGGAGGCCGTAGATCAGGTCGAAATTGACCCCGGAGAAACCAAGTTCGCGGGACCACTCGAGCAGGCGTTCGGTCTGCTCGACGGTCTGGTCGCGTTCGATGACCTGCTGCACTTCCCAGTCGAGATCCTGGACTCCGAAACTGATGCGGCGGAAGCCCAGGCGCCGAAGCGTCTCCAGTTGGGCATGGGTCGTGATCGGCGGATGGACTTCGATGGCGATCTCGCCCTCGGGATCGACCTCGAAGCGGCGGGAGATCTCCCGATGCAGGCGCTCCAACTGGGAGCAGTCGAGGTGGGTGGGGGTGCCTCCTCCAAGATGCAGGGCCGCGGCCCTGCGCCGGTGGGGGAGCCGGGCGGCGGTCCTTTCGATCTCGGTGAACAGCCGGGCCAGGTATTCCTCGACGATGTCTTCCCGGCGGGTGATCACCACGTTGCAGCCGCAGAACAGGCAGCGTCTCTCGCAGAAGGGCAGGTGCACGTAGAGGGCCAGTTCGTCCTCGGGCCGCCGGTCGGCGGCATCCAGGGCCTGGCCGTACTCCTCTGGACCGAAGTCTCCGCTCCAGACCGGGGCGGTGGGGTAGGACGTATAGCGCGGGCCCGGCCGGTCGTACTTCCCGACCAGCTCCAGGGGGAGTTCAGCGGGCTGCGGGTTCATGTTCCCGGACCTCCTCCAGCAGCACGGAGATGTTCTCGAGGGGCGTCTGGGGAAGGATCCCATGCCCGAGGTTGAAGATGTGGCCGGGCGCGCCGGCATTGCGGGAAAGGATCTCGCGCGCAGCCTGGCGGACCGCCTGCGGGGTTCCAAGTAGGACCCCCGGGTCGAGATTGCCCTGCACGGCCACGCCGGGGCCCAGGAGCTTGCGCGCGGCGTCGAGCGGGGCGCGCCAATCGAGGCTCAAGCAGCGGGCGCCCGCTTCTCCCATGGCCGCGGTCAGATGGGCGCCGTCCTTGACGAAATAGATGGCGGGAACCCTGTGTCCGACCGCCTGGAGCACCTTGCGGGCTGCGGGGAGCGCCGTGCGGCGGAAGACGGGCTCGGGAAGCAGGCCGGCCCAGGTGTCGAAGAGCTGGATCGCTTCGACGCCGGCCTCGATCTGGAGTTCGAGATACGAGATGGTGAGGGCTGCGAGGCGGTCGAGGAACTCGGAGAGGAAGGCCGGATCGCCGTAAAGTGCGGTCCGCAGGCCGGCATGCTCCCGGGATCCCCCGCCATCCAGGAGGTAGGCCGCCAGGGTGAACGGGGCGCCGGCGAAGCCGAGCAGGGCCGTTTCGGGTGCAAGGGCGGCCTGGACCATGCGCAGGGTCTGCGTGACGTGGCCAAGGGAGCCGGCGGGCGGGATGCACACCCGGCCGAGGTCCTCCGGACCCCGCACCGGACGTTCGAGCACCGGGCCGGGGCGGAACGCAATGCCGAAATCGAGCGGCAGCAGCGGGGTGAGGATGTCCGCGAAAAAGATCGCCGCGTCGAAACCGAACCGCTCGACCGGCTGCAGGGTCACCTGGGCGGCAAGCTCGGGAGTGGTGGCCAGCTCCAGGAAACCATGGTCTTTCTTGAGGGCCCGGTATTCCGGAAGCGTGCGGCCTGCCTGGCGCATGAGCCAGACGGGGGTGGAAGCCGCCGGTTGGCAGGCGAGCGCGGAAAGAATGGATTTCGCGGAACTCACCGGGACTCCTCCAGGGCCTCCGAAACCGCGGCTGCGGCGGCTTCGAGGTCGGCGGGGGTCATGGCGAGGTTGAGGAACCCCACCTCGTAGCCCGAGGGGGCTGTCATCACCCCGCGTTTCCGCAGGGCGTGGAAGAAGCGCGCATGGCGGGCGGGTCCCGACGCGGGGATGCGGTCGAAGCGCCGCGGGGGCTCCGCGCATCCGAAGCAGAACCAGAAGAGGCTCCCCTCCCGCTGGAAGGCGACGGGATGGCCCGCATCGCATTCCCGGGCGGCCAGGGGCGCCACGAGCCCTTCCCAGGTGCGGCCGAGTTCCTCCAGACGCGCCCAGCCGTCCAGACCGCGGGGATCCTTGCTGCGCAGGACCTCGAGGGTCGCGCCACCGGCGGCCATCGCGGCCGGGTTTCCGCTCAAGGTTCCCGCCTGATAGACGGGACCCTCGGGAGCAAGGCGGTCCATGAGCGCGGCGGGGCCGGCAAGGGCCCCCACGGGAAGTCCGCCGCCGATCACCTTGCCGTAGGTGACGAGGTCGGCGGGGAAGTCTTCCCGCGCGCAGAAACCGCCCTCGGCCAGGCGGAAACCGGTGATGACTTCGTCCACCACGAGGAGAGCGCCATGCTGCCGGGTCAGCTCGCGGAGGCGGTCGAGCCAGGCGCGCCGCTGGGGAAGAAGGCCGGCATTGGCGGGGACCGCCTCCACGAATACCGCTGCCGTGCGAGCGCCGTGCTTTTTGAACCAGGCCTCCAGAGCCTTTTCGTCGTCGAGGGGCAGGACGCCGGTGAGATCCGAACAGGCCCGGGGCACGCCAGCCGAGGAGGATTCGCCGAAAGTGGCCAGTCCGCTGCCGGCCCGCACCAGGAAGGGGTCGGCGTGGCCGTGATAGCAGCCGTCGAACTTGAGGAGCAGGTCCCGGCCGGTGGCGGCTCGGGCGAGCCGCAGAGCGCTCATGGTGGCCTCGCTCCCGCTGCTCGTGAAACGGACCTTTTCCGCGACGGGGGATGCGGCAACGACCGCCTCGGCGAGCTCGAGTTCGGCGAGACAAGGCGCTCCGAAGGAGGTTCCCCGGCCGCAGACCCGGCGGATGGCCTGGACCACCGCCGGATGGGCGTGCCCGAGGATCAGGGGGCCCCAGGAGCCGATGAAGTCGAGGAAGCGGTTCCCGTCCGTGTCGAAGACGAAGGCGCCATCTCCCTGCTCGAAGAAGAGCGGCTCGCCTCCCACGGCCCTCCAGGCCCGCACCGGCGAAGAGACGCCTCCCGGCATCACCGCCATGGCGCGCTGGAAGAGCGCGGGCGTGCGCACGGTCGATGCGGTTCCGCTCACGGAGCGAGCCACTCCGCTTCTCCGGCCCGGGACGCGTGATAGGTGATGATCAGGTCGGCCCCGGCGCGCCGGATGGCGTGGAGGACCTCGAGGGCCAGCGCCCGCTCCTCCCCGAGCCCCTCCCGGGCGGCAAGCTGGACCATCGCGTACTCTCCGCTCACGTTGTAGGCCGCCACCGGCACTTCAGAGACGCGGGCGACGTCGGCAAGAACGTCCAGATAGGCGAGGGCGGGTTTCACCATGACGAGGTCGGCGCCCTCTTCCACGTCGAGGCGCAGTTCGCGCAGCGCCTCTCTGCGGTTGCGGGAGTCCATCTGATAGGTGCGGCGGTCTCCGAATGCGGGGGCGGAATGGGCCGCTTCCCGGAAGGGACCGTAGAAGTTGCTGGCGTACTTGGCGGTATAGGCCAGGATGGCGGTGTTTCCGAAGCCCGCACTGTCGAGGGCCTTGCGGATGGCCCCGACCCGGCCGTCCATCATGTCAGAGGGGCAGACGACGTCGGCCCCCGCTTCGGCGTGGACCACGGCCATCCTTCCCAGAGCAAGGGCGGTGGGATCGTTGAGGATCTCCCCTTCCTCAACGAACCCGCAATGGCCGTGATCCGTATAGGGGCAGAGGCAGACGTCGGTCATGACGACGAGGTCGTCTCCGAAAGCGTGCTTGAGGGCCCGTGCGCCGGCAGGAACAACCCCTTCAGGGTCGAAGGCGTTGGTTGCGCGCGAATCCTTGTGATTCGGCAGGCCAAAGAGCATGACGGAACGAACGCCGTTCTCCAGATCCGTCTCCACGGCGGTCAGCAGGCGGTCGATGGAGAAGCGCGCCATTCCGGGAAGCGTCGTGATCTCTTCCACGTGCCGGTTTCCCGGGACGAGGAACTG
>CAZQAP010000193.1:4234-5756 GCA_964591365.1 uncultured Planctomycetales bacterium | reverse complement strand
GTCGAGTTCCGGTTCCAGCACGCTCCGCGGACCCACCGCCTTGAAGAAGACCGGGCCGGCGGGAGTCTCGATCACCGCGCCGGCGAGCATCCAATCTTCCCGTGGCTCGCCACCTCCGATCGAACGCGTGGCGGTGAAGGTGCCCTTCAAGGTCAGGGTCGTGGTGGGGAAGGCCGCGCCGGAAAGCGGAGCGGGCGCGGCCTCCTCGGAACCGGCCCCCGCGGTCTCGAACTGACCCTTCCAGCGGTCGAGATTGGCCTGCTTGCCGGCCGGACTCTGTGGGCCCAGGAAGGAGACCGTGCAGATGCCGCCGCCCTCGATCTGCCACTTCTTGAGGTAGAAGGACTGGTCGGGGGCCAGGGCCTTCCATCCGTCCGGGACCTTCATCTCGAAGGTCAGGGATCCGGGGGGCGAGGCCATCTGCGGGGCTGCCGCGGCGTGGGGGGCCTGGGAAGGGTCGGGAGCCTTCATGCAGCCCGCCAGGGCGGGCAGGAAGGCGGCCAGGAGAAGGCAGAGGGGCTTGGACATGGCCCTTCAGTTTCGCTTTTCCGGGACCTCCTGTCGAAAGGCGGGGCCGCGGCCTTCCGGCGTATCCTGGGGGCATGTGGCGGGCTGCTCCCCTTGTCCTCCTGGCCGGATTCCTGCCGGCGGGCTGCCGCGAGACGCAGGTGGAAGTGGTCACCGAAGTGGGACTTTCCGGCGGGGGGATCCGCACGGTCACGGTGACCTCCACCGACGAGGGCACGCCCGCGGATCACCCCGGCGATTTCCAGGTGCGGATGCCGGGCTACACCCTTCTGGACGACGAACCCGGCCTGACGATCCTCCAGGCCTCCTTCCCCCGCCTCGACGGCGCGCCGCTCGGGTTCCGCTTCGGAGCGCCGGAGAGTTCGCGGGCCTCCGGGGGCGCGGTCCGGCTGGCGGTCCAGGACTGGGTCCTCTTCAAGCTCTATCGCTACCAGGAGTCCGTGAGCGATGTCGTCGATCCCGACGAAGTGCAGGCCGCCATCGGGGAGCTGGCCGACACCCTGGTCGCCGCCGCCGGGTCCGCGGCCCGGGATCTGTTCGGCGAGGACTTCGATGCCACCCGGTTGCACCAGGCCCTGGAGGGCGACTTGCGGCGGTTCTTCCGCAGCGCCGCCTTCCTGGTCTGGCGCGAACTCCAGGGGCAGGGGGAATTCGACCAGAAGAAAGTCGTCAGCCGGCTGCTTTCGCTTGCGAAGAAGGAGCATCTTCCTGCCCGTCCGGAATGGTCCGGCTTGATCGAGGATTCCGAGGATCCCCGGCTTCTGGCGGACATGCACCGTGAGGTTGCCATCTGGGTGGAGGCCGGCCTCCAGCCCGTCCAAGAGGGTGCCCGCGTGCCGGTGCTTCCCAATCTGGAGGGTCTTCTGTTCGGCGGGCCGTTCGAGCAGGCTTTCCAGAAGGCCCTCGACCGCCGCTTCGGCGGCCCGAAAGGGACCACCGCCTGGTTCGATGGGATCTGGAAACGGATCTTCGGCGTGTTCGGCCCCGATCGGAA
>CAZQAP010000193.1:0-4134 GCA_964591365.1 uncultured Planctomycetales bacterium | reverse complement strand
GGCGCCGAATCCGCCAAGAAGACCCGGGCCGTCCTCGACTGGCTGGAAGGCGGCGGGGATTGAGCGCGGGATCCCGGCCCCGCGAGGGGGGGGGCGGCCTCCCCCTCGAGAAAAGCCTTTTCGCCCTGGCGGCGCCGCTGGTCATCTCCTTCTGGCTGCGCGCGGCCTTCGCCTGGGTGGACAAGATCTACGCCGCCATGCTCGGGGACCTGGCCGATCCCTCGCTGGCGGCCATCGGGCTGACGCTCCCTTTCGAGTTCCTGATGATCGCCTGCTGGGTGGGGACCTCCAACGGGCTGACGGCGCGCATCTCGGCCGCCATGGGTGCCCGGGAGGGGAGGCGGGTGGAGCAGCTCAAGCGCGCCACCCTGCGCATCGTCTCGGTGCTGATCGTCGGCTTCCTGTTTCTCGCCGGCGGCATATGGAGTTTCGCCGAAAAGGTCGGCCTCGAAGCCGCCGCCGCGCACCAGTTCCGCATCTACGCCGCGGTGCTTCTGGGGGGATCGGCCTTCACTTCGTTCTGGTCGATCCTGCCCGACTCGCTGGTCAAGGCCCATCAGGACACGCGCAGCACGATGTGGGCCGGGCTGATCTCGGCCTCGCTCAACGTGCTCTTGAACACGGTCTTCGTGCTGGTCTTCCGCTGGGGGATCTTCGGCATCGCCTTCTCCACGGTGCTGGGCCGGATCGGGGGGCTTCTCTATGCGCGCCACCGGGCGGGCCTCCACGAACGCGCGCGCCGGGCGGCGGGACGAGACGGCAACCCCGGCGTCTACGAGAAGCCGGTGCGCGCCATCCTCACCATCTCGATCCCCTCCTCGATCAACTACGTGCTGCTGGCCCTGGAGGCCCTGGCGATCAACTTCCTTCTTGCGCGGGGTCCCGACCCCACGGCGACGCTGGCGGCCTGGTCGATCTTCGATCAGAGCGTGCGCTTCATGGCCATGCCGATGATCGCCATGAGCGTGGCGATGCTCCCCTACGCTGCGCGCCGCTGGGGCGCGGGCCGCCTGGACGAGATCCGGCGCAGCTTGAAACTGGGACTTCTTGCGGGGGCCGGCTACGGAATCCTGTTCGTGGTTCCGCTGGCCTTCCTGCTCGGCCCCTCGGTCGCCCACGGTCTTTCCAATTCCCCCGAGACCGGGAGATACGCCCTGATCGGAATGCATTTTCTTCCCTTCACCTTTCTTGCGATGGCCCCGATGTTCCTGATGCGTTCCACCTTCGAGGGGATGCAGCAGCCGCGTCCTGGGCTCACGGTCTCCTTCGTGCGTTCGATCTTCCTGGTGGTGCCGCTCACCTTTCTGGGAACCCAGCTCGCACCCCGTTGGGATCAGCCCGCCGTCCTGGGCGCCTGCCTCGGCTACTCGCTCGGCGCCGCCCTGGCCTCCGCGCTGCTTGCGGCCTGGATCCGCAGGGCCCTGAACAAGCCCGGCGCCCGGGGCGGGGATTCCTCTGGATTGATATAGTGATCCCATCCCACTCGGGAAGTGGACTCCCCCGGGAATCCTCTTTGTTCCTTCCCCCTCCCACCAAGGAGTTCTCGTGCGTTCCCTCTTGCCGATGTTTCCCTTGGCCGGGCTGGTCCTGGCCTTCCTCCCCGCCTCCCTTCCCGCCCAGGCTTTTGAACCGTGCGTTTCCCGGGACCGGACCCCCGCAGCCACAGGGCGGGCCGTTTCCTCGGACGAAGTGCCTGACGGTCTTTCCGCAGGCGACTGGTCGAGCATCCGGGCCGCGTACGAGGCCGGGCGTCACGCGGTGCATGCCGTGGACGGCGGCGGCTTCCAGGCCTGGAATCCGAATCAAAAGTGGCACACCCGTTTCGATGGCCGCGGCTTCACGGTGACCCCTGATGCGGGCGCGTGGACCTGGGGCCTCGAACTCCAGAGCTACGGCTTTCCCGGCCAGGAGCAAATGGTTTCGCAGCAGGCCCGCGTGCGCACCGGAGGCGGACGCGTGGCCTACGACTGGGACGACACGCTCACGGAGTGGTACGTCAACGACCGGCGCGGCTTGGAAAACGGATACACCGTCTACAAACGGCCGGCCCGGGGCGCCGGGGACGGCCCCCTGACCTTCATCCTTGCCGTGCGCGGCGGGCTGACGCCGGAAATCACGAACGACGGGCACGGGATGCGTTTCCTGGACAAGGGCGGCGCGGCGCTCCTCACCTACACGGGGTTGAGCGTGTCCGATGCCGATGGCCGGGTGCTCGAATCGAGCTTCGAGCGCATCGCCTCGGGCCTGCGGCTCTCCATCGAGGAGCGGAATGCGCGCTACCCGCTGACCATCGACCCCATCGCGCAGCAGGCCTACCTCAAGGCCTCCAATACGGACGCGAGTGACCAGTTCGGCAACTCGGTGTCGGTGTCTGGAGACACGGTGGTGGTCGGGGCCGAGTTGGAGGACAGCAACGCCACAGGCGTGAACGGCAACCAGGACAACAGCGTCCACGAATCCGGCGCGGTCTATGTCTTTGTGCGGAGCGGGACGATCTGGAGTCAGCAAGCCTATCTAAAAGCATCCAACACGGCCGGGGGGGACCTCTTTGGCAACTCGGTGTCGTTGTCCGGCGACACGGTGATTGTCGGGGCACGGCTTGAGGACAGCAACGCCACGGGCGTGAACGGAAACCAGGGCGACAACAGCGCAGAATGGTCCGGCGCAGCCTATGTCTTCGTGCGTAGCGGTGGGATCTGGAGCCAGGAGGCCTATCTCAAGGCCTCCAATACTGGTAGGCATGATGGGTTCGGCCGGTCGGTGTCGGTGTCGGGCGATACGGTCGTGGTCGGGGCCGAAGGTGAGTCCAGCAACGCTACCGGCGTGAACGGCAACCAAGCCGACCAGGGCGACAACAGCGCCCCCTCCTCTGGCGCAGCCTATGTCTTCGTGCGTAGCGGTGGGATTTGGAGCCAGGAGGCCTACCTCAAGGCGTCTAATACCGATCAGGCTGACTGGTTCGGCTACTCGGTGTCAGTTTCCGGCGACACGGTGGTGGTTGGGGCCCTCTTTGAGTCCAGCAACGCCACGGGTGTGAACGGGAACCAGGGCAACAACAGCGCCTCCTTCTCCGGGGCAGCCTATGTCTTCGTGCGTAGCGGTGGGATCTGGAGCCATGAGGCCTATCTCAAGGCGTCCAATACCGATGCGTCCGACCGGTTCGGCTATTCGGTGTCGTTGTCGGGTGACACGGTGGTGGTCGGGGCCTTTCAGGAGGCCAGCAGCGCCACGGGCGTGAACGGCAACCAGGCCGACAACAGCGCCACTCAATCCGGTGCGGCGTATGTCTTCGTGCGCAGCGGAACGATCTGGGCTCAAGAGGCCTATCTCAAGGCTTCCAATACCGATACGGGTGACGGGTTCGGCGGGTCGGTTTCGGTATCGGGCGACACGGTGGTGGTCGGGGCCCTGGGTGAGTGCAGCAACGCCACGGGTGTGAACGGCAACCAGGCCGACAACAGCGCCTCAGCCGCCGGGGCGGCCTATGTCTTCGTGCGGAATGGAACGATCTGGAGCCAGGAGGCCTATCTGAAGGCGTCCAATACGGATGGGAGTGACGTTTTTGGCCAGTCAGTGTCGTTGTCGGGCGACACGGTGGTGGTCGGGGCCCCCCGAGAGGACAGCAACGCCAAGGGCGTGAACGGGAGCCAGGGCGACAACCTCGCCTCAATGGCAGGCGCGGCGTACGTCTTCGCGACCCCGATCCTCACCGCCTCGGGCGAGGTGTTATCCGTCTCTTCCGGGGGAACGATCGACTACGCGATCGACTTTCCTGCCGTGGATTCGGGAGCCAGCTACCAGATCCTGTTGTCGGTCCACGGCACCGGGCCCACGACCCTGCACGGTCTTTCGATCCCGCTCACGCGCGACAACCTCTTCCGGGCATCGCTGCACGGGAATACACCGGTTGTCACTTCCGGCTTCCAGGGCACGCTGGATTCCCTGGGGGATGCCGCCGCGCATGTCGTGGCTCCGCCCTTCGCCCTGCCGCTGAAACTGGCCGGGCGCCGCACCAAGCTCTACCTTGCGGTCATCAACAGCAACTTCGACCTCTCGTCCAAGGCCGTCCCCCTTCGCTTCACCCTCTGAACGCGGGGCAGCCGGGCCACCCACTACCAACCCCCCCCCCCCCCC
>CAZQAP010000192.1:4405-5776 GCA_964591365.1 uncultured Planctomycetales bacterium | reverse complement strand
CAGGGCATCCCGGTCGGGCTCCCGGCCGAGGGAGGCCGTGCCGGGTGTTTCCCGGGCCGGGTGGAGCGGCAGGCTTCCGTGAACGAGGATCCATCCCTTCCGCCGGCGGGCGGCGCTGCCGAGCAGCTTCCGGCCTCCGCAGACGAGATCCAGCGGGGAGGAGTCGAGGAAGCACCAGGGACTGCCCGGCTCGTCGCTTCGCAGCCGGGCCCCTCTCCGAAGGACGACCCTCCGCCCCGTCTGGCGCGAGAGTTCTTCCGCCAGGATGGAATGCAGGGCCTCGAGGATCCGCCCCGGGCCTCCCGCCAGGGCCCCCTCTTCCGGCGCGCAGAGCGCGTAGGTCAGCTCGTTTTCGTGCAGGATGGCCTTGCCGCCGGTGGGTCGCCGGATCACCTCGCCCTCGCGTTCCCGGACCGCCGCGAGCGGAAGGGCGGCCGCCTCCTGGAAGTAGCCCAGCGAGAGGGTGGGGCGCATCCAGGAGTAGAACCGCAGGGTCGGGCGGGTGCGCAGTTCCAGCAGGACTTCGTCCCGCGCCATGTTCTCGGCCCCCGCAAGGGGAGGGTCGTCGAGCCGCCGGGCGGGCATCAATTCAAGAATTCAGGAGCAGGGGCGGGTGAGGCGCGGGTTCTTGACCGCCCGGGCCTCGTCCACCCTCCCCACGGGAGTGTTGCGCGGGGCCGCCTGCAGGGCCTCCGGGCCCGAAAGGGCCTCGTCGGCGATCCGGTTGAGGTCCCGCGCGAAAGCGTCCAGGGTCTCCCGGCTCTCCGTCTCGGTCGGCTCGATCATCAGGGCCTCGGGAACGACCAGCGGAAAGTAGATGGTCGGCGGATGGTAGCCGTACTCGATCAGGCGCTTGGCGACGTCGAGCGTGTGCACCCCCTGCTCGCGGATCGCGCGCGTCGGCCGGGCCACGAATTCGTGCATGCAGATCCGGTCGAAGGGGACCCGCCAGCGTTCGTTTACCTTCACCCGCAGGTAGTTGGCGTTGAGGACCGCGTTCTCGGCCACCCGGGGGAGGCCCTCGGCCCCGAGCCTCTTCAGGTAGGCGTAGGCCCGCAGGAGGACCAGGAAGTTGCCGTGGAAGCCCCGCACCCGCCCGATGCTCGCGGGAGCGTCCTCGTCGAGCCGGTAGCCGTCCTTCTCCTCCACGATGCGCGGCACGGGCAGGTATTTGCGCAGGTCCTCGCGCACGCAGACCGGCCCGGCCCCCGGCCCGCCCCCGCCGTGGGGCGTGGAGAAGGTCTTGTGGAGGTTGAGGTGCATCATGTCCACCCCGAAGTCGCCCGGGCGGGCCTTGCCGATCAAGGCGTTGAAGTTGGCCCCGTCCATGTAGACCAGGCCGCCCGCCTCGTGGACGGCGGCGCAGATCCC
>CAZQAP010000192.1:0-4305 GCA_964591365.1 uncultured Planctomycetales bacterium | reverse complement strand
CGCAGGATGAGCATGGCGGTCAGCTCGCCGTGCGCGCCGGCCGCGGGGTGCAGGGAGACGGCGGGAAGGCCGGTGAGGATTCCGAGAGCCTCCTGGAGTTCCCCCAGGATCCCCAGCGCTCCCTGCACCTCGCCGTCCTCCTGGAGAGGGTGCAGACCGGTGAACCCGGGCAGCGCAGCCAGCTCCTCGTTCACCAGCGGGTTGTACTTCATGGTGCAGGAGCCGAGCGGGTAGAAGCTGGTGGTGATGGCGTAGTTCTGCCCGCTCAAGCGGGTGAAGTGGCGCACTAGGTCCAGCTCGCCCAGTTCGGGGAGGGCCGGCGGCCGGTCGCGGAGCTCGGCGGCGGGAAGCCCCTGGACCGCGCGCTCCCGGTGGGCCCCGGCGATGCGCGTGCAGCGGCGGCCCGGGTGCGATTCCTCGAAGAGCAGGGGGACGGGACGGGAGTTCATACAGCCATCTCCAGGCTCAAGATCTCCTGCGTCCCGGTGGCGAGCGCGTGGATCTCCTCGGGGCGCGTCTTCTCGGTGCAGGCCAGGGTGAAGACCCCCTCGAGGTCGGAAAACCAGCGGCTCATCGGCAGCACGGCGGCGATCCCGCGTTCCGCGAGCCCCTTTTTCAAGCGCATCACGGCCCGGTCGCCGCCGGCCAGACGGAAGGGGATCTCCTGGAAAAAGGCCCGGCCGGGGAAGGCCTCCTCCACGCCCTCCAGGGCGGTCAAGGCATCGCGAAGTTCCAGGGCCCGCTGGCGCGAGACGCAGGCCACCTCCTCCAGGCCTGCCGGCCCCAGAGCGGCCATCTGCAGGCAGCCCCGCAGGGCGATCAGGGAGTTGTTGGTGCAGATGTTGGAAGTGGCCTTCTCCCGCCGGATGTGCTGCTCGCGGGTCTGGAAGGTGAGCGTGAAGGCGCGCCGGCCCTGCTTGTCGAGCGATTCGCCCACCAGGCGCCCGGGCATGCGCCGGACGAATTCCTGGCGGGTGGCGAAGAAGCCGAAGGACGGGCCGCCGTAGCCGAGCGGCACCCCGAGCGGCTGCCCGTCGCCGACCACCACGTCGAATCCGGCCCGCCCGGGAGACCGCAGGAGCCCCATGGCGACCGGATCCACCGCGGCCACCGCCAGGGCGCCGGACGCGCGGGCGGCCTCCACGGCCGGATCGAGCCGCTCGACCAGGCCCAGGAAGTTGGGCTGCTGGAGAAGGACGGCGGCGGTCCGCTCCCCGGTCAGGCCCCCCAGGCGGGTGATCCCCTCGACCAAAGGGGCTTCGAGGATCTCCACCTCCTGATGACGGAGGTAGGTGTGCAGGGTCTGGCGGGCGTGGGGGTGGAGTCCCATGGAGACCACCACCTGGTCGCGCCCGGTGATGCGTAGCGCCATGAGGGCGGCTTCCGCGCAGGCGGAAGCCCCGTCGTACATCGAGGCGTTGGCCACCTCCAGGCCGCAAAGCTCGGCCACCATCGACTGGAACTCGAAGATCCACTGCAGCGTGCCCTGGGAGCATTCGGGCTGGTAGGGGGTGTAGGCGGTCAGGAACTCGCTGCGGGCGGCGAGGTGGTCCAACAAGGCGGGCCAGCCGTGATTGCGGGCTCCGCCCCCGAGGAAACAGGGGCGTTCGGCGGCGGGGAGGTTCCAGGACTCCAGCCGGCGGACGTGGCTGCGCAGGACCTCCTCGGTCATTCCCGGGTCGAGCGGCATCGGCTCGCGGAGACGCAGTTTTTCGGGGATCGGCTTGAAAAGATCGTCCAGCGAGGCCACCCCGATCTGGGCGAGCATTTCCTGCCGGTCTTCGTTCGTGTTCTGGATGTAGGGCATGCCTTCCTTCCCCTGGAAGTGCGGGTCAGCTCTCGGAGGCCACCAGGTCGTTGTAGGCCGCCGCGTCCAGCAGCCCCTCGAGAGCGGCCGGACCGTCCACCTTCACCTGGAGGAGCCAGCCTTCGTTCCAGGGATCCGCCTGGAGCTTCTCGAGTTCGTCGGGGAGCGAGTCGTGAACCGCGACGACCTCCCCCGTGACCGGGGAGTTGAGGTCGGAGACGGCTTTCACCGACTCGATTTCGCCAAAGCTCTCGCCGCGGGTCAGCCGGGTCCCGGGCTTGGGCAATTCGAGGAACACCAGCTCGCCGAGCTGCTCGATGGCGAAGTCGGTGATGCCCACGAAGACCCGGTCGTCTTGGAGCCGGGCCCATTCGTGGCTGTCCTGGTAGGAGCGGTCGTCGGGGCGCATGAGGGTCGATTCTCCGGTTTCTCTAGTTGCGGGAGCGGTGCGGGACGAAGGGGAGCGGAACCCGCTCGACGGGGAACTCGCGTCCCTGGGAGCGGACGGCAAGGGGCCCTTCGGCCCCCTTTTCCAGCCAGGCGATGGCGATGGGGTGGCCGAGGGTGGCCGACCAGACCCCCGAACAGACCTTGCCGGCCTCGCGGCCGTCGGCCAGGAGCTGGTAGCCCGGGCGGGGAGTGCGCTTGGTGGCGGTGAGGCCGATGAGTTCGCGGGAGGGCTCGGGCAGGCCCCGCAGGGCCTCGCCGCCGATGAAATCGCGCTCCTTCCAGCCGCGAATGGCGAAGCGCAGGCCCGCTTCGAAGGGGTTGGTGGAGGCGTCGATTTCGTGCCCGTAAAGCGGCAGGGCGGCTTCCAGACGGAGCACGTCGCGGGCGCCGAGTCCGACCGGCTTCACCCCGGCGGCCAGCAGGCGATCCCAGACGGTGCGGATCTGGTCCCCATCCGGGAAGAGTTCGTAGCCGTGCTCGCCGGTGTAGCCGGTGCGGGCGATGGGGAGGGGACCCACCCCGGGGATCTCCAGCCGGCCCAGGTCGAGGAAGGCGGGGCAGAAGGAATCCACCCCTCCGGCCAGGACAGCGAGCTGGCGGCGGGAATCGGGGCCCTGAAGCGCGAGGATGCCGCCGCCATCCAGGGTGTGGTCTTCCAGGAGGGTGGTGGAGAGCCGCTCCCCGAGGGCCTGGAAGTCGGCCGCACGATTGGCGGCGTTGACCACCAGGAAGAACTCGTTTTCCCCCGTGCGGTAGACGATCAGGTCGTCCAGGATGGTCCCGCGGGGATCGAGGAGGAGGGTGTAGCGGGCCTTGCCGGTTGGGAGGTCGGTGAGCCTTCCCCCCAGGGCGTGGTCCAGTTCCTCGACGGCCCGGGGGCCCTTGAGATGGAAACGGCCCATGTGGGAGACGTCGAACAAGCCGGCCGACTCCCGCACGGCCCGGGCCTCGGCCAGGATCGAACCGTAGTCGAGCGGCATCTCCCAGCCCGCGAAGGGGACAAGCTTCCCTCCCGCCTGCCGGTGGGCCGGATGGAGGCGGGTTCGAAGGAGTTCAGTCTGTGTGTGGGCGTTCACGGCCGGGCAAAGAAAAAAGGGGGCGCAGAGAGGCGCCCCCTGTTCCGGGCCGGTTGGAAGCCAGCCCTCCAGGAGCTCGTCCGGCTGCCGTTCGCTTACCTGAGAGTTTCCCGGGGAGGCTCCCCGATTGCCCCTTCGGTGCCCGGTCCGGCCTTCGAGGCCCTCCGGATCTCTCCCGCAGCCATCGTTCGAGAAAGCATTGTCCGCCCCCAGGAAGGGGGAGTCAACCTCCCCCGGGGCCGGTTTGACCGGATTTCGGGGCGAACCTATCCTGGTGCGCTTCCTTTTGCCCCCAGGAGAGGGGAAACGCCATGTCCAGGACCTGCGAAACAAGCGGAAAGAAGACCACCTTCGGAAGACGGATCGCCCGCCGGGGGCTGCCCAAGAAGAAGGGCGGGGTCGGCCTGAAGACCACCGGGGTGAGCCATCGCACCTTCAAGCCCAACATTCAGAAGATCCGGGTCCTGCTGCCTGACGGAACCGTCCGGCGGATGAAGCTGGCCGCCTCGGTGATCAAATCCGGCCGGATCACGATCCGAGTGGGGGGGTCGATCCGGCAGGTGCCTCTGGTCAAGGCGCTCAAAGGGCGAAACCGGGCTTTCTCCAAACAGAAGAATTGACGGCTGGAGACTGCCGGGGAAATGGCTTCGGCCACCCGGCAATCTCCCGCTTCCGGTTTGGGCGAATCATCCTGACAGATTGCCGGTCACCCCGGTGTCAGGTCGGAATCAAGAAAATTTCTAGTTTCCTGGCAAAACATCACGGATCCATCCGATGAAACGATTGTGGAGGTGGACTTCCCCCCATGGAAATCCACTTCAATCTCTGGATCCAGAAACGGAGAAGACATGGCTGCAAAGAGAAAGACCGCAAGGAAAGCGAAGCGGAAGACCGCCAGGCGCAAGCCTGCCAGGCGGAAGACCGCCAAGCGCAAGACCGCCAAGCGCAAGACCGCCAAGCGCAAGACCGCCA
>CAZQAP010000191.1:0-5786 GCA_964591365.1 uncultured Planctomycetales bacterium | reverse complement strand
GAAGAAAAAAATCAAGAAAAGAAAACCGACATAGACAGGATTCGCGTCTTCTTATTGTCTTTTTCTTCTCCGCGTCTCCGCGGTTAATCTTCTTCCTTCTTTTTTCTGGGGGCTTCGCCGTTGCGGCGCAGGTGCCACCCGAGGGCCAGGAACCCCACCCCGATCCAGATGAGTTCGCGGAAGCGGCGGAAGACCGCGTAGGTCAGCCCCAGTTCGCGGGGCAGGCCGACGGCCTCGAACAACCAGGCGATCCCGCCCTCCTGCACGCCGATGGAGGCCGGGATGAAGAAGCTCAAGCCCTTCACCGTGGCGATTCCGCCTTCGAGGATCAGCGCCAGGACCAGCGGATCCTCCACGGTCGTGACCAGGTGCAGGAAGAGCCACAGTTCGGAAGCGCCGGAGAACCATCCCACCGTGGCCCACGCCACCGCGGCCGTGAAATCGCGGCGCTGGTTGCGGTAGTAGCCGTGGATCGCGGCGTCGATTGCGTCGGCGCCGGGAAGCGCGCGGTCCCAGAGCTTGCGCGGCCCCAGGCGCAGGGCCTGGAGGATGCGCGCCCCGCGGCCGACGAGCCGCCGCTGCTGCACGAAGATGACCGCGCCCGAGAAGATCAACCCCCCGATGACGATGGTGAAGAGGAGACCCACCAGCGGGGTGCGGGCGCCGAAAAGAACCAGGGCGCAGAACGCGCTTCCCAGCAGGAAGAGCATCTCGCCGACGGTGAAGGTGGTCTTGCCGAGGAAGCCCGAGGCGAGACCGGCCGCGGGGCGGGTGCCGTAGCGCGTGGCGAGCAGCCCCTTGACGAACTCGCCCGCCACCTGGGCGGAGAGGAGCGCGCCGTTGACCGCCTCGCCCACCAGCCGGATGGTGAAGGCGGGCAGGAACGGCGGTTTCCGGGAACCCGGCTGGTCGGGGAAGGAGCGCAGCCAGGAGAAGGTCTTGAGCGCGTGGGCCCCGGCGAGCAGCGGGATCATCAGGAGCAGCACCGCCGGCAGCGCGCGGATCTCGTCGAGCACGTCGGTGCCGCTGAAGAGATGGACCAGCAGCGCCAGCCCGCCGAGGCCGGAGAGCGTCCCGATGAGGGTGAGGAGGCGGGGCCGCTTCACGGAACCCGGAATCAGTCGTCTTCCACGGCTTCCAGATCCTCTTCCAGGCCCTGGGTGATGTCTTCCTGGGGCGGGTTCCCGTCGTAGATCAGGAACTGGCGGTGCTGGCGGTAGGCCTCGCGCATGAAGATGTAGGGGTCGACGGCTTTATCGATGGTCTCCAGCGCCTGATCGGCCCGCGCGCGCCGGTCGATGGCCTGGATGACGGTGAGCGGGATGATGATCCCGTCGTTGTCGATGTAGAAGGCCGGATTGGTCACCGCGCTGACGCCGATCCCGGGGGCGTCGCGGAAGGTTGTGGGGCCGAAGAGGGGAAGAATCAGGTAGGGGCCGTCGCCGACGCCCCACACGGCCAGGGTCTGCCCGAAATCCTCCTCGTGCCGTTCGAAACCCATGCCAGTGGCCACGTCGAGCAGGCCGCCGATCCCGATCGTGCTGTTGATCAGGAAGCGCAGGAAGTCGTTGCCGCTCTGATGGAACTTGCCCTGCAGGGCATCGTTCAGGAACACGCCCGGATAGGTGAGGTTGTAGTAGAAATTGGTGACGCCCTGCCGCGCGGGTTTGGGGACCACGACCATGTAGGCGCCGGCGACGGGTTTGAAGACGAAGCTGTCCACCAGGTGGTTGATCCCGAAGAACAGCCGGTTCACGCCCTGAAGGGGATCGTTGTCCCCCTCGCGCGATTCCGTCGTGGCACAGGCGGAAACCAGCAGCAGCAGGGCGGCCGTAAGGAACGCCCGAATCCGAGGAGGGTTCATCCGGCGCTTTTGGGGGGACGGACGCGGTGGAGGAGGCCGGGCAGGACCACCAATGTGCAGAAAAGATTCAGGGCGATGCCGATGGTCAGGAGCAACCCCATGCTGGCCGTGCCGCGGTGGGGGGAGAGGGCCAGATTCCCGAAGCTGCTGGCGGTCGTCAGGGCGCTGTAGACCACCCCGCGCGAGGTGCTGGTGTGCAGCGGGTTGATCTCGATCTCGCGGCCGTGGCGCGCGCGGTGCACCATGTGGATCCCGTTGTCCACGCCGATGCCCAGGAGAAGCGGGAGCGCGATGACGTTGGCGAAGTTGAAGGGCACGCCGAAGAGGACCGTGGCCGCGCCGGTGAAGATTCCCGCCAGGACCAGCGGCACGAGCACCAGGACCACGTTGTGGAGGTTGCGCAGGACGAGCGTCAGGATCAGGGTGGTGGCCAGAAGCGCCAGGAGGAAGGCCTCCTGGAAGGCGTCCACGACCGCCTTCCCGGACTTCACCGTGATGACGGGGTTGCCGGTGGAGTGCGGCGCGACCTTCTGGACCGCTTCCGCGAACACCCGCACGGCCTTCGTGTTGTCAAGCTTCTGCTTGGGGAAGGCCTCCACGCGCCAGGTGCCGTCCTGGCTCAACCAGCGCTCGACCAGACGCGCGGGGAGATCCCCCCGCCCGAACGGCTCCGCTTCGAGCGAGGCCTTCAGCCGTTCGAGGTTTTCGGGGAGCGTGTCGAGAAGGACGCTTTGCAGGGTCCCCAGGCGCGGGTCGGGATCCGTGCCGGCGCCGCGCGCATCGGCGGCGAGCAGCCGGCCGAGGGCGGCGCGCAAAGCGCGTGCGGGCGCGTCGGCGCGGCCGGCCGGGGCGGCCAGCCAGGCGTCCAGCCGTGTGGAGAAGGCGCGCATCGCGGCGGTTTCCTCGGCCGGCGCCGGCGGAGCGGCGTCGCCCTTCTCGCCGAGTTCGGGACCCAGGACCAGGGAGAGATCCTCGAGCAGCGCCAGGCGTTCCTCCTGGTCATCGGGCACGAAATCGCTCAAGGTGACCGTTTTGTCCACCACGTCCAGGGCTTCCAGCCGGTCGGCGATCGCGCGCGCGGAGGCTTCGTCGGGCCGCAGGACGGTGATCTGCCAGGGCGGCGTGTCGCTGGTCCGCAGGAGATCCAGATAGGTCTGCACCGCTTCGCCGGACGGATCCTTGAGGTGCATGGGGTTGGCATCGAAACGGACCCGGGGGAGCAGCGCGAGGGCCCCGACCGTAAGAAAGGCGGTGCTCCCCAGCACGATCTTGCGGTGGTGGACGGGGAAGGGCAGCACCTTGCGGCTGAAGAAGCCCGGCCGCACGGGTTTGGGGTGCCGGCTCGGCGAGCGCGGGAAAAGGGTCAGGAGCGCGGGCAGAAGCGTCAAAGTGACGAACAGGCTGATGAACATCCCCGTGCCGGAGATGAGGCCCAGTTCGGAGACGCCCGAATACGAGGTGGGGACGAAGGAATAGAAGGCCAGCGCGGTGGTGGCCGCGCAGACGAAGAGCGAGATGCCCACGTCGCTGGCGGTGCACTGCAAAGCGAAGGTGTGCGTTTTCCCCTGGCGCACCAGCTCCTGGTAGCGCAGGCAGAAGTGGATCGCATAGTCCACCCCCAGGCCGATGTAGAGGGCCGCGAAGGCCACCGAGATCAGGTTCAGGTGCCCCACGGCGGCGGTGGCGAAGAAGGCCGTGAAGATCATCCCCGCCAGGAGGACCGCGAGCGTGGTCAGGACCAGGCGCAGCGACCGCAGGCCGAGGACCAGGAAGGTGGCGACGAGCAGCAGGACCAGGATCCCGATCCATTCCGCGCCCTGCGCCACGCTGGAAAGTTCCTCGTGGTTCAGGGCCAGGCCGCCGGTGATGCGAAGATCCACGTCCGAGCGGCCGTCCAGGCCCAGTTCCGCCACGATCCGGCGGACGCCCTCGAGCGCGGGAGTGGCGGGGAACATGGCGTCCGAATCGGTGGCCGGCCGGGTGATGACGAACTGGCGGCGCTCGTCGGGGGTTGGCTCCTTGTCCTGCATCAGCTCCTGCCAGGACATGGGGTGCGGCCGCCCGGCGAGGACGCCGCCGATGGCCGGCGCCATGCGCTCGAAGACGGGGCCGAGTTCCACCTCGGTGCCGTCCATCTTCGCTTCCAGCGCACTGTCGAGCATGTCGAACAGCCCGCGCAGGGTCGGATCGCGGGTGAGACGCCCGAGGAAGGGCTGGATCTGGGTCAGCCGGTCGGCGAGATCCTGGGCGTCCCCGGCGCCGAGGTAGTAGAGCGCGTGCTTTTCCAGGAAGGGGTCGGCGCGCGGCAGGTAGACGTAGGGGAAGAGTTCCGGATCCCCGCGCAGTTTCCCCGCCACCGCGACGGCCGTGTCGCGCGCGAGTTCGGGGGTCTCGGCGTCGATCACCAGGACGAGGTTGTTCTTGTACTGGGGGAACTCGGCCTGCTCGCGGTCGAAATCCTCGCGGAAGTCGAGGCTGTCGGAGAGCATCTTCTCCCGGTCGGTGCTGATGTGCAGATGATGGACGACGTACTGGAAGGAGAAATAGGTGCCCACGCCGGCCAGCAGGACCACCGGCAGGGCGAAACGGGCGACGCCCAGCACCCAACCGGTCAGCAGCCGGTTCCAGAACCCCCGGGGAAGATCGTTCACGTGCGGTGCCGGCGGAGAGGGAGGGCCGCCCGGGTCATTCCCCGGGGTCGCCTTCCTTTTCGCGGATCTGATCCTTCAGCTTCTGGAGCAGCGCCGGAAATCCGTCCTTGGTGATGATGCCGTTGTACTGCGAGCGTTTCAAGGCCAGATCGCTCACGCCGTCCACCACGATGTTGAGGATCAACCAGCGCCCGCGGAGCTTGTGGAGCATGTAGTCGAAGTGAATCTTCTTTCCGCCCGACTGGATCAGGAGGCTCTTGACGAGCCTGGCGCCGTGCGGCAGATCCTTCTCTTCGACGCGCTCGAAGCGCTCGCCCTTGTAGCCGTGGAAGCGCTCCGCGTAGGTGGAGAAGCTCAAGCGGCTGAAGGTGGCGACGAGTTGCTGCTTCTCTTCGTCCGTGAGTTCGCTCCAGTGGCGGCCCACGCTCAACTGCGCGATGGCGGGCAGGTCGTGGGTCTTGGCGATCTCCCCCGCGATGAGTTCGTAGCGCCCCTGGTAGTCGAGGTCGCCGCCCTTCTTCATCACGCCGATGAGGGCGTCCTGGAGCTTGCGGATCACTTCCGTGGGCGAATCGGCGTAGCGCGCGATGCGGTCGTCGAGTTCGGCGATCAGGCCCTCGGTCCCCTTTTCCTGCCGCAGAGCGGCCCACTCGGGGTTCGCGAAGTCGAAGAGGTCCTGGCCGTTGACCGAGAGGGCGCGGATGAGCCACGGTCCTTCGCTCTTGTGCAGGGTGTATTCGAAGGGGGCCTGCTTGCCGCCGGCGCGGGCCAGGACGCTCTTCACCAGGCGCTCGCCGCCGGGCAGGTCCTGGCCTTCGAGCGGGCCGAAGGATTTTCCGGCCAGGCCCTCCAGGCGGCCGGCCAGGAGGGCGCGCGCGTAACGCCCGGTCGCGCCGGCCAGGCGCGCGCGCGATTCGGGGTCGAGGTCATCTTCGAGCGGGCCGGCGAGTTCGGCGGTCAGGAAGGGGATGTCGAAGGCGCCCGCGAAGAGGGGCGCGAGCCGCGCGTCCGTTTCCGGGAAGGTGGGCGCGGGCGCGTCCTCCCCCCCGGGCAGAAGCGCCGCCTGGAGGCCGGCCACCACGTCCTGGGCGGCCACGGAAGCCGAAGCGGACGCGGGGGTCCCCTGTTGCAGGAGTCCCAGGCCCGTGATCAGGAGGAGTTCCATCATCATTCTTCTTCTCCCCGTTTTCCCCGCGTCCTTCCCGAAACGGGAGGGAAGGATAGCACGGAGGGTCCGGCGGTCCGCGGGCTGCGGCGCCGTCCGGGATTAC
>CAZQAP010000190.1:0-5810 GCA_964591365.1 uncultured Planctomycetales bacterium | reverse complement strand
GGACACTTGGGCCCCTTGAAGGAGCGCAATCCCTTCCCGGTCGGGGGGCGCTATGCGTCCTACGCGCTGGGCGTCTTGATGCTCGTCTACCTGTTCAACTACCTGGACAGGCAGGCGATCGCCATCCTGGCCGAAGACATCAAGGCCGACCTGGGACTTTCCGACGCGCAGATCGGATTCCTCTACGGCACCAGCTTCGCGGTCTTCTACGCTCTCTTCGGCCTCCCGCTCGGCCGCGCGGCCGACGCGTGCAGCCGCCG
The DNA here is from genome assembly GCA_964591365.1 of uncultured Planctomycetales bacterium. Taxonomy (GTDB): domain Bacteria; phylum Planctomycetota; class UBA1135; order UBA1135; family UBA1135; genus CAZQAP01. The sequence goes on along the minus strand of CAZQAP010000190.1, from coordinate 5,550 downwards.
CAGCCTGATCAGCTTGGGCGTGGCCTTCTGGAGCGTCTTGACCGCCTTTTCGGGGCTGGCCGGCAACTTTGCGCAGCTCGCGCTGGCGCGCATGGGGGTCGGGATCGGCGAGGCGAGCGCCACCCCGGCGGCCTTCTCCTATCTCTCCGACGCCTTCCCCCGCCGCCGGCGCGCCACCGTGCTGGGGCTCTACTCGGGAGGGCTCTACCTCGGCATCGGCCTCTCGCTCTGGCTGGCGGGGACCATCGTCGAACGCTGGGACGGCGCCTGGGGGGAAGCGGGCGCGCCCTTCGGCCTGCACGGCTGGCAGGCCGCCTTTCTCCTGATCGGGACGCCCGGGTTGCTGCTCGCCCTCTGGGTGCGCAGCCTGCGCGAACCCCGGCGCGGCCAGGCCGATGGGATCCCTTCCGGCGGGAACGAACGCCCCCTGCCCCTTTTCTGGCGCGAACTCTCGGCCGTGATCCCGCCTTTTTCGTTCGCGCGGCTTTGGCTCTCGGGCGCGGGGCGGTCCATGCTGCGGATCAACCTGGCGGCGGCGGGGCTCGTCGCCGGCGGGGCCTGGATCCTCTGCGCGACGGTGGGAAGCCCGGCCCAGTGGATCGCGCTGGGGATCGGGGTGCACGCCGCCTTCACCTGGGCGCAGGGGCTTCGGCTTCGCGACCCGCCGGCCGCCACCCTCTTCTTCCGCACCCCCTCCCTGCGCAACGCCGCACTGGCCTTCTCGCTGCTGGCCTTCGCGGGCACCGGCTTCAGCGCCTGGACACCGACCTTCTTCCGCCGCTTGCACGCGGTGGAGCCTTCCCGCGCCGGGCTGGTGCTCGGCATCACCGCGGCAGCGGCGGGGCTCGCCGGAATCCTTGCGGGCGGGATGCTGGCCGACCGTTTGCGAAAGCGCACCCCCAACGGCCGGTTGTGGGTGGGGATCCTGGCCGGACTAGCGCCGATCCCCTTCGCCCTGGGCATGCTGTTCGTGCCCTCCGCGAACCTCGCCTTCGCCCTCAACGTCCCCTTCAGCTTCCTCGGCGCAATGTGGATCGGCGCGGGGGCCTCGACGGTGCAGGATCTCGTGCTGCCGCGCATGCGCGCCACCGCCTCGGCCGCCTATCTCCTGGTCATGACCTTCCTCGGGCTCGCCATGGGACCGTTCTTCATCGGCAAGGTCAGCGATGCGTTCGGCGATCTGCGCGCGGCGATGCTCCTTGCGCTCCCGGTCAACCTCCTCGCCGCGGCGCTGGCCTGGCGGGCGGGGCGGACGCTGGCCGGCGACGAGGCGACGCTCCTCGAACGCGCCCGCGCGGCCGGGGAAGCCGGGCTTAACGCGCCTACGCGGGCGCGGGCTTGAAGCGCCGCGCCAGCTCGCGGATGTGCTCGAGGCCGGTTCCGCAGCAGCCGCCCACGATCGTAGCGCCGGCTTCGATCCAACTCGTGGCCAGATCGGCGTAGCGTTCCGCGGCGAAGGGGACCGGCTTCCAGCCGATCGCGTCGTCGGGCGAACCGGCATTGGCGTAGGCGCCGAAGGGGACGCCCGCCTCGGCCAGCCGCTCGACGAAGGGGAGCGTCTTCACGGCGGGAACGCAGTTGACCAGCACCGCGCGGGCTCCGCGCCGCACCGCCTCGCAGGCCGCGCGCCCGATCTCCTGCGGCGTGAGAAGACTCGCCTCGGGCCCCGCGGTGAAGGCGGCCCAGGTCTCCAACCCCGTCGCCGCGGCTTCCTCAACCGCGATCAGGCCCTCGCCCACATGGGGGAAGGTCTCGCAGAGGATCAGGTCGGCGCCGGCATCGGCGAGAACGCGCGCCAGGGCGCGGTGTTCGGGCCTGGGGTCGGGGGGGGTCTCCTCGGGCCGGTAGCAGTCGCCCAGCGGGGCCAGGCTCCCTGCCACGCGGGCATCGGGCGGAACGGCCTCGCGCGCCAGCCGCACCGCAATCCGCGCCAACTCCTCCCAGCCGGCCCCCACGCTGCGCGCGCGCGTGCGGAAGGTCGCCGCGGTGTGGATCTCCGCCCCCGCGGCGGCGTAGTCGCGGTGGATGGCGGCGACCACATCCGGCGCCTCGCGGAGCGCCGCCGCGCTCCAAGCCGGAAGCGGGGTGGCCACCCCGCGGGCGGCCAACTCGGTCCCCATCGGTCCGTCGAGCAGGGTCACGCTCTCCATGACCGCCCATTCTCCCAGGCCTTCCCATGCAACGCATGGATCGAAGATTGCCGGGGACATGGAAGCATGCTGCCCTTCCGGGCGCGAACATGGCATGAAACTGCCTGGGCATAATCCATCAGGCGGTGAATCATTCCGGGACCTCGGGAGAGCGGGACGCCGATTTTTCGCGGAATGCCCCGTTTCCTGCGGGGGGTTTCGCGGAATGTCCGCTTGCAAAAAACGGTTTTGGCTTCCGGCAAAAGTTTAAGGGTTTTCGGAATCCTGAACTCTTGAACAGAGGTTATTTGAAATTGCCTGGGTCGGGTACGGAGTTCGTGTGACGCCGGCCTTCCCAGGGGAGGTGCACCATTGTGCTCGTTCTCTCTGTCGTTCGCGTCCTCCTCGGGCTGCTTCTGGTCTTCCTGCTGACACCCGGAGCTGCCGCCCAGACGGGTCATGTCGTCAACGGGGTCGGAGCGGTCAACCAATCGATGGGTGGCACTGGGACTGGAAACCCTCTGGATGCTTCCAGCGCCATTCAATGGAATCCGGCAGCCATCACCGGCCTGAAAAACTCCGAAGTCGAATTCGGGTTCGAGCTTCTCAACCCGGACTCCTCGATCCGCTCCTCGGTGAGCTTTCCCGCCAAGATGGCCGGCTCGACCAGCAGCGACACTGGAATCAGCACAATCCCAAGCATCGGCCTTGTGCACCACCTCACCGGCACACCGTGGACCCTTGCTCTGGGAGCTTTCGGGATCGCTGGATTCGGGGTGGACTACCCCTCCGATCCGAAGAACCCGATCCTGAATCCCGCCCCGATGGGATTCGGGAGCGTCTTCTCCGACTTCCAGCTCCTGCAGCTCACCCCCACGGTGGCCTACCAACTGGACAAGAACTGGTCGGTCGGCCTGGCCCCCACCCTCGATCAGGCCCACCTGGCCGTCGATCCCTTCTGCGGAGCCCCGCCGGACGATGCCAACGGCGACGGGTTTCCCACCTTCCCCACCGCTTCGCACATCACCGACTCCTGGGGCTGGGGCTACCAGACCGGCGTCTGGTACAACGACCCGGATTCCGGCTGGAAGGCGGGCGCCTCGTACAAGTCGGAACAGGATTTCGCTCCCTTCCGCTGGAACTCCGCCGACGAAATCGGACGCCCCCGGCAGGTCAGCTTGAACCTGAACTTTCCCAGCATCGCTTCCCTCGGGGTGGGTTACTCGGGGCTGGAGTCCTTCGACTTCGCCTTCGACGTCCGCTACATCGACTACAGCCGCACGGACGGTTTCGGAGATGCGAAATTCCGCAAGAACCTCTCCGTGGCGGGCTTCGGCTGGGACAGCATCGTGGTCCTGGCGTTCGGAGCCCAGTACAAGGTCACCGACGACCTCTGGGTGCGGGCGGGGTACGCCTACAACGGCAACCCCGTCCCCGACCGCAATTCCACCTTCAACCTGCCCGCCCCGGCCATCATCCAGCAGCACGTCAGCGGCGGGGTTTCGTTGAAGATCTCGAAAGCCGCCAAGGTGGACCTGGCTTACGTGCACGGATTCCAGAACACCGTCCGGGGTCCCATCGGCCATCCCACCTTCGGAACCCTCCCGGGCTCCAGTGTGAGCAACACCCTCTCCACGGACAGCATCGTCCTCGGATTCCGGGTCGATTTCTGAACAGAGCCCCCCTCCCCTCCTCGGAGGGGAGGGGGAGCCTGCCGGGCCTCCCGGTCCACGGGTGTCCCGAGCCTCCGGGGCGCCTCCGCCGATGAACCTGTAGAATGGAGCCTCGAAAATGGCTGTGCATCAGGAAACCCGCGAGGACTCCAGGGACGCCTTCCAGATCCAAGCCAGATTCACGCGGGTCATGGGCAACCCGGTCCGGCTCATGATCCTGCATGCGCTCCACGAGGCCAAAGGCCATCTTTCCTCGGGAGAACTCCTGGAAATCACGGGGGTCTCGAAGGGGAGCCTGTCCCAGCATCTCGGCAAGATGGCCGACGTCGGCCTGATCCACACCTACATGGATGGACGCCGCCTCCACGTGGAACTTGCCTCCCTTGAAATCGGAAAGGCTTGCGACATCGTGCGCAGGGTCCTGGCCCTGGGCGCCCGCAAGAAAGCCAGCACCTTCAAGTCCTGAAACGGGCCGGGCCCTCCGATTCACGCGCTTTGCTCCTGGTGGGGCTTGGGGTTCTCGTCCTGGGGGTGTCCGAGGCGGGACTCTTCCTCGACATCTCCCCCTTCCGCACCTGGTTCTACGACTTCGCCTGGTGGTCCTGGATCCTGCTCGCCGACGGCGTGGTCTTTCTTCGCTGCGGCTCTTCCCTGATCCTTTCCCGCCCGCGTGCATTCCTGCTGCTTCTGCCATGGTCGTGCGCCTACTGGCTCTTCTTCGAAGCCGCGAACTTCCTGCTGCACAACTGGTACTACGTCGGGATCCCCGACAACTTCCTCAACCGCGGGCCGGGGACGGCACTCTCCTTCGCAACGGTGCTCCCGGCCATCTTCGAAACCGCTGAACTCCTGCGCTCCTTCGGTTTCTTCCGGGGAGCCCGCTGCCCTTCGCTTCGGATTGGCCCCCGGGGCCTGCGCGGGTTCGTTTTCACCGGCTTCGCTTTCCTGGTGGCGGCGCTGCTGGCGCCCCGGTTCGGTTTCCCGCTGATCTGGGTGGCGGTGGCGCTCCTTCTGGAACCCTTCCTGGCGCGCGGCGGCCGCCGGGGCCTTCTCACCCTGCTGGCGGAAGGCCGGCTCGGGCCCCTTCTGCGCCTTCTCGCGGCGGGGCTTCTCTGCGGCATCCTCTGGGAGTTCTGGAACTACTGGGCCCACGCGAAATGGATCTACACGGTGCCATTCTTCGACGGGGCCAAGATCTTCGAGATGCCCGTCCTCGGCTTCCTCGGCTTTGCGCCCTTCGCCCTGGAATGCTTCAGCTTCGGCAGGGTGTTGGTCGTGCTCGGCCTGCTTCCCGAGTGGGAACCGGGCGTGTCGGACGAGGAGCCGCCGAAAGCGCACCGGGGATGGGTCCTCCTGGCGCTCCTCTTCGCGGTTCCCGTCCTCTTCGGCGTCAACCGCTGGACGGCGCACGCAACCTTGCCGACCGTGCGCGAACTCACGGGCATGGACGAAAAAACGGCTGCGCGCCTGGAGCATGCCGGCGTGAAGGATTCCTACCAGCTCCTGCGGCTCACGATGGAGAAGCGCGCGGCCCTTCTCGAAGGTGTCCCTCCGAAACGGACCGCCGCCTGGTTTGAGGAGGCCCGTTTGATGTCTGTGGGAGGCATGGGCGCCCGCGGGATTCGCTGGCTCGCCGGGGCGGACATCGCCACAGTCGAACAACTCGCCGGAGCGGATCCCGAGGCCCTCTTTCGGCGCCTCACCTCCAGCCCCGGGGGCCCGCCGCCCGCCCTCACGCGCGCCGAAGT
>CAZQAP010000189.1:0-5822 GCA_964591365.1 uncultured Planctomycetales bacterium | reverse complement strand
GGACTGCCCCGTAAACATTTTTAAGTACGGTGCCGGAGCAATTTGTTCTCGATTCACGAATCGAGAACAAATTGCTCCGGCACCGTACTTCACTGCATCCAGAAGGAGAGCGCCCCGACCACGGGTGCCAGGAGCGCGCGGGTCAGGGAGCGGGCCCAGGCCCGGTCGGCGATGGCATCGGCCAGCGGCGGGGAGAGCTGGTAGTAGGTCCAGATCAGCAGGCGTCCCAGGCGGGTCTTGGAAAGATGTTCGTCCCGCCAGCGGCGCAGGATCGCCAGCTCGGGGCTTTTGGGGTCGTCGTAGGCGGCTGTGGCGAGGAAACAGAACCCGCCGCCCTGGCTGTCCCCGGTGACCGAGAGCTTGGCCTGGCCCTGCTGTTGGCCGGGGTTCGTGATCCGGAGGGGCAGAACCCCGTTGCCCCCCCGTCCGAGGTTGGGGAGCCGCAGCATCAGGCTTTTTCCATCGGGATCCACCTGGATCTGACGGATGGGGATTCCGCTCACCGACGCCTGAAGGAGCCGTTCCCCGTCCCGGGGAATGAACATGGAACCCGGCCCGGCCAAGACCTGGATCCACCTCCGTGAGGCGCTGCTGACCTCCCGGGGATTGGGTGTGAACTGGAGGGACTTGCCACGGAATCCGCTGAAATCCACCATTCCGCGGGAGGGATCGTCGGCCGCGTGGAAGATGTGGGACTCGATCTTTTCCGGGAAACTGGTTCCCCACCAGTTTCCGGTCGCACTGACGGGATCTCCGGATTCGACCTTGAGGTCGAATTCGAAGCCCGTGGAGTAGAAGTTGTCGTTGTTCTGGAAAGTGTTGCCTCCCATGGAGAGGCTGCCGCCTCCGAGGTCGGGCATGGTGAGGGCTTCCCCCCCGTTGGCGGCGGTTTCCCCGAGCAGCAGTCCGCTGCGGTCGTTCTCCTCGAAGGCGTTGCCGTAGAGCGGGGACGTGAATTCGGTGCGGTTCCCGCTCCCGATGGCCGAAAGGGCAACCTTCATTCCATGCGAACCGTTCTTGGTCACGGAATTGAAGCGGAAATCGGCGTCCATGGAGGCCGTGGATGGGCCCGGCCCGGAGGCCTTGATCACCAAGTTGACCCCGTAACGGTTGGCCTTGGAGAACTCGTTGCCCCCCACGATTCCGGTCATTGAGGTGTTGGAGGTGCTGGCGTCGAGTTCGGCCGAGAAGCCGTCGTTGAACTTCTTGATCCGGTTTCCCTGGACGTCGAGAATCACCTGTAGGTCGCCCGTGGCCTGGACGAAGATCCCGTCCAGGGAATCCGTCCTCCCCTCAATGCGGTTGTCGGTCAGGGTAAGGGAATGCGGCATGCCCGGCGAGCTGGTGGCCACCCAGTGGAAGCCCTCCAGGTCCATCTGAAGGGCGGTATTCCCCTGGAAGACGACGGAGGCCGGCCCGCCGGGCACGTCGTGGTTCAGCACGCGGGCCCCGCCGATGAAGGTGCAGTTCAGGATGCGGAGATCCAGGGGGTTCCCCGCCACCTCGAAGACGTTCACCTGGCCCATGACCTGGATGGACTGCATGATGGTGGTCTCCAGGTTGTCGAGGACCACGAAAAGCGGGACGAAGATGTTGCGTCCGTCCACGGTGGCGATTCCCAGGCCCAGGGGCGGCCCCAGCACGCTGACTCCGTCCTTGATGATGATGGGGAAATTCTCTCCTGAAAAGGTGTCGTAGTTCCCCGAGGCGACGCGGATCGCATCGCCTGTTGTGGCGGCGCCCATGGCCTTGGAAATGGACCGGAAGGGGCTTGCCGAGGATCCGTCCCCGCTGGAGTCGCTCCCCAAGGGGGAGACGAAGAGATCGGTGGCCTGCAGCCGGGCAGAGATCCCGGTCAGGGCCAGAAGCAGAAGGCCGGGGAACAGGGCGCGCACGAAGATGGTTCGGGGGGACATGGGGGGGGCGGTCCCGGAGCGGGGACAATCTACTCCAGCGCCGCGAGGACCGCCCCTACGAAGCGGTCGAGGTGCCGGCGCAGGGCGGGCGAGTCGGGCGTGTGGCCCAGCCGGACCACGACGAGCCCCGCGGAGGGAATCACGAAGACGCGCTGCCCCATGTGGCCGGCCGGCCAGAAAGCGTCCTCGGGGACGTGCGGCAGGACATGGCCGCGGTTGAGCCAGAAGAGCCCGCCGTAACCCCGGCTCGGGTCGGCCGGCGCCGGTGTGCGCACGAAATCGACCCAGCCGTCAGGGAGCACACGCTTCCCTTCGAAGACGCCGTCCTGAAGGTGCAGGAGCCCGAAGCGGGCCCAGTCGCGTGCGGTGCCGTAGTCGTAGCCGGTCAGGATGAAGTTGCCGTAAGGATCGGGCTCGAGCACCATGCTGCGCGCGCCGATGGGATCGAAGAGGCGCCTGCGGGGGAAGGAGAGCCACTCTTCGCCGCGGGCCTCCACTTGGCGGCGCACGATCCCTGCCAGAAGCAGCGGATCGCAGTTGCGGTAGCGCCAGACCGTGCCGGGAGGGAAGGCGAGTGGCCGTGAGGCCGAATGCGCGAAGACGTCGATGGCTCCGAAGTAGACGTAGAAATGGTCGTTGGCCGGGGTCCAGGTTCCGGGCGGCAGGCGCTGGAAGTCGAGCCCGCTCGACATGTGCATCAGATCGGCGACGGTGATGCGGGCGCGGGGATCGCCGGGGGCGCGCCAGGCTTCCACGGGGGCCGGCTGGTCGAGCCGCAAGGCCCCGCGCCCCGCCTCCACGCCGGCCAGGGCGGCCCCGATGCTCTTGCCCATCGACCAGCCGACCAGCGGGCTGCCCGCGTCGAACCCCGGCGCGTAGCGTTCGGCGACCAGCCGCCCGCGCTGCACCACCACCACGGCGCGGGTCCCGTAGGGGGGCTCGACCGCCTCGTCGTCGAAGGCGAAGTCGAGGGCGGCATCGAGGGCCTGGCGGGCGGCGGCGGAAAGCACGGAGCTGGGGGGGGGCCGGTCGCCCATCGGCCAGGGGAGGGTTTCGGCGGGCGGCAGGCTCGTGCGCACGGCCACCGGCTGGAAGAAGACGGTCTTCTTCCCCTCCGGAAGGAGCGTGCAGCCGAGCCCCTCGTGGAAGACCGCGGTGCGTGCGGGCGTGTCCGGAGCTGTCAGGGTCACCCGTTGCCTGCGGCGGTCCACCCTCCAGGAGACCCCTTCCCACCAGGTGAAGGCGGAGTCGGTCTTGAGATCGTGTTCGACGAACTCGGCCGGGTCGCGGTCCTCCACGAAGACCGCCGAAGCGATCGCCTTGGCGGACATGGCCAGGGCGAAGCTGCGGCTCGAACGCGCCGCCAGGCCGGGCGGCGGGCTGGCTGCCCGCGGGGGAGGGGGGTGGAGGCAGCCCGAAAGGACCAGGAGGATCCCGATCCCCGACGAGAGGAACCTGCGGGGTGCGCGCCGGGCGTCCACGAATCGTTCAGTTTCGCGCCGGCCGGGCCTCAAGGTGGAAAAGGAGCAGGATCGCGAGCGGGGCGAGGTGCATGAGCAGGCGGGTCAGGCTGAACTCCATCAGGCCCTCGAAGGCGCCGCCCTTCCAGCCTGTGGCGGTGTAGGCCACGACCACCATTCCGGTGCCGGCCAGGAGCCAGACGAGAAGCAGCTTGCCGCCCTCGTCGAGTCGCCAGGGGATGCGGCGGGAACCCTGTCCGATCCAGAGGATGCCCGCCAGGAACGGCAGGAACCACAGCAGACCCCAGACCGGAAGCCGCACCCATTCCTTCGCCAGGCTCGCGAGGATGGCGGGGAGGCGGTCGAGCTGCGTGAAGGTCGCGCCAAGGCCTTCCGCGCTCAAGTAGTTTTCGCCGGGCGAGACCGGCATGCGCGCCGAAACCGTCTTCCAGAAGAGGAGCACGGCCAGGAGGAAGACTCCCGGGCCGAGAAAACGCCGGCGGAAGCCTGGTTCGCGGGGAGTCCGCCGGGACCACAGTCCGGCCGCGAGAAGGAAAAGAAGTGCCAGGACGCCCCCTTCCTGCTTGGTGAGGACGGCCCCGGCGCCCATCCAGGCCGCGAGGGGGATGACACCCCGTTGGGGCTCGCGCGTGCCCTCGAGCAGAAGGACCGCGAAGGCGGTGAGAAAGAGCGCCAGCGGCACGTCGGCCAGGGCGGCATCTGCACCCAGTCCGAGCGAGTGCTCCAAGCTGGGAAGCCAGCCGAAGCAGGGCACGACGGCCAGGGCGAAGCTCGCAAGTCCCGCGAGCCGCGCTCCGCGCCGCCGGCACCCGCAGCCGAAGACCACGCCGAGAAGGGCGAGGAAGAAGAACGGGAAGAGCGGACGCACGCCCAGATCCTTGTCGGCGCCCAGCTCCAGGGTCAGGCCCACCGCGGCCGGAACGAGCGGCGGATAGCGGGGATGGTGCAGCGCCCAGGAGGGATCCTCCATGCGGGCGGGGAGCACCGTGCCGTATTCCGCCAGCCACTGTCCGTGGTAGACCCAGCGGGTCTGGGCGTCCACGTTCCAGACCGGGCGCGCGAAGGCGAACCAAAGGGAAAGAAAGCCGACGAGCAGCGCGGGGAGGAAGGCGGGCCATCCCGACCGCAGGGCCTTCCAGGGGGGGGGCTCTCGGCGGCGCCGGAGAAGAAGAAGGAGCGGAGCAGCCAGATGGGCCAGGAGCGCGGGCGCGCGCGCGAAGGGCTCCCAGGCGGAAAAAAGCGCCGTGAGAATCCCCAGCCAGGTCACGCCGGCCGCGAAGGCGAAGCCGAAGCCTTCCGGGCCGTTGCGCCAGCGGAATCCGAACCCGGCCAGCAGGGCGAACCCGGAAGCCAGGAGCGCCGCGACGACCAGGAGGAAGGCCAGGGATTCCATGCGGTTCAGCGCGGCGTCCCGCCTTCCGCGGCGCGAAGCGGAGGGAGCACCCGCCAGCCGAAGGGCGGGACCAGGTTGATGGCCTCGTCGGCCCCGGCCCGGCGGGCGGCCTCGGCGAACCCGCCGGGTGGGACGGGATCGTGGTAGAGGTCGTGGAGCAGGACCTGGGCCGGGAAGAGCGCGTGGCGCGCGCGCGAGACGATCAGGTTGGCGTTGGGAGGCGTGAAGATCACCACGCGGTCCGCGTGCCGCCGGCGCACCTCGTCCAGGGCGGGCTGCAGGTTGGTGAGCGCGCGCTCGAGGTCGGCGTCGTCGCTCCAGATGGCGGCCAGCCTGCGGCCCGCATCGGGGAAGACGGCGATCGCGGCGTCCGCGCGTATGCGCTCCACCCCCGAGTCGAGGAACAGGCCCAGCCCGCAGAGCACGAGCAGTCCGGCCAGCGCAACTTCCAGGCGGTGGACGGGCGGTCCGGCGGGCGGGGGTTGCATGGGGGCTGCGGGCGGGGCGGGGGCGAGGCCCGGGTCGGGGAAAAGCTAGCACGCCGCCCCCCCGCGGCGGGCGCGGGCAACGGGAGCTGCTAGAGTTTCTCCGCCCTGGAAAACCCGTGCGTCCGGTGAAATCCCTTCGTCCCCTCCTGCCCGCCCTGGCGGCCCTCGCCCTCCTCGGGCCGGCGGCCTGTTCGGGCGGCGCGCCTTCGGAAGGGTTCTTCGCCCCGCTCTCCTTCGACGAGGCCGGCAAGGCCGCCTCCGATCAGGGCAGGTACCTGATGGCCGACTTCTTCGCCACCTGGTGCGGGCCGTGCAAGAAGATGGACCGCACCACCTGGGCCGACTCGCGGGTCGAGGAGTGGGTGCGCGAAAACGCCGTCGCCATCCAGGTGGACGGCGACGAGCACCCCGAACTCATGAAGCGCTTTTCCGTCGAGTTCTACCCCACGGTGATCTTCTTCCGCGACGGCAAGGAGATCCAGCGCCGGGACGGCTACCAGAACCCCGACACCTTCGTGACCTGGCTCGCGGGCCTCCCCGAGCC
>CAZQAP010000188.1:3273-5926 GCA_964591365.1 uncultured Planctomycetales bacterium | reverse complement strand
CTGGCGGGATGCCTTCCTCCTTCTTCTTCCTCTCCTTCCCCGGCCGGCCGGCTTCGGGTCCTCATTCCGGATCCGGTTCCCGGCCTCGATCCGCGTCAAGCGGTCCACATCCGGGTTGCTTCGGTGGCAAGGCAGGTCCATTGCGGGCTTGTCCGCTACGATCCGCGGGCCCTGTCGGAAGGCCGGGTGGAGCTGGTGGGCGGATTGGCGAAAACGTGGGAAGAGTCGGCGGATGGAAAGCGGTTCGTCTTCCATCTCCGCTCGGGCTGGCATTTCGGGGACGATGATTGTTTTCCGGGCTGGAAAGGGAGGGAAGTGGAGGCCTCCGACGTCCTCTTTTCCCTGAAACGCTGGCTTGCCCCCCCGACTCCGGACCCCTTCTGGAAAGTCCTCGGCGCCCTCCGGGGCGCGGCGGCCTTCCGGGAAGCGCTTCTGCAAGCCGCGGGGGGGGGGAGGAAGACCCCGCTGGATTCCCTTCCTTTGCAGGGGGCCCGGGCGCCGGGTCCCCGCACCGTGATCCTGGAACTGCAGCAGACCGATCCCTTCTTCCTGCTTTCCCTGGCCGGTCCGGCCGGCTGGGTGGTTGCCCGCGAAGCTGACCAGCACTACCAGGGGGACCTCTCCAGCCATCCCGGGGGGATCGGGCCCTACCGGCTGGCGATGCTGGATCCGGTTTCGGGGATCGTCCTGGTGGCGAACTCCGGTTACCCCCTCCTGGATCCCCTGGGCCGCCGCCTTCCTCTCAACGGGGGGGTCCGCTACCGGTACGGGGACCCGATCACCGGCCTATTGGGCCCCCGGCACTATGACCTTGTGTATTCCCGGGCGGGGACCTTCCGAAGGCTTGCAGATCGCCTCCAGAGCAAGGATCTTGTGGTCGGGACCACCACGAAATTGAACACGATCTTCTTCTCCTTCAACTTCCGGTCGGGATCCCCCTGGGCCGTGGATTCCCGTCTCCGGGAGGCCCTCTCCCTGCTCCTTCCCCGCCCCCGGGCCGACCCCGCCAGTCTTCCGGCGGGCAGCCTCCTTCCCCCCGCCCTGGAACGGGAAACCGGTTCCGGGGGATCCAGGCCTTCCACCCGAATCTTCCAGGAGGAGGATCCGGACCGGGGCCGGGAGATCCTGGCCCGGCTGAGGAAGGAAGGCATGGAAGTCCCTTCCCGGCTTCGTCTGGAGATCGATCCCAACGAAGCCTCCGACGCGCTCCAGTTCGCCGGACGGCTCCAACCCGCCGGCATCCGCCTCGAGACAGGGAAACGCGGCTCCCTGACCGCGGGCTGGGTCCCCGATCTGTTCCGGGACGGCTGGATTGCAGACCAGCCCGATCCGCGCGATTTTTTCCAGTTGTTTTTCAGCGGTTCCCCCTACAACCGTTCCGGGTTCCACAATCAGGAGTACGACCGACTTTTCTCGGAAAGCCTTCATGGTCAGGACCGGAATCATCTGGCGGAACTTTTTCATGGAATGGAGAAAGTTCTTCATGATGAGATCCCCGCCTTGTGGCTCCGGCACGAACGGGATGAACTCGTTGCCCGAAGGGCCCTGGACGGCTGGAAATTCGGCATCAATCCCTTCATGCTTCCATCCCTCGGATGGATCCTCTGCGATAAGAGCCCATGAAGGGGCGCTTTCGCACCCGCCTGAACGTCTTTTTGCTGGGGGCTTGCCTGGTTCCAACCCTGGTCATGGTCTTGGGAGGGGGATTCGCGTTCCGATATTTCATCCGGAGTTACATCGGGAACGCCACTCTTGACGACCTTCGGGAGTTCGCGGAGGTTTTCCGGGGGCGCCTGGAATCCGCTCAGATGGAAGCCCACACCCTGGCCGCGGTTTTCTCCGAGCTTGCCTTGGAACTCCCCGCGAGCCGGGAACCAGAAGGGATCCTGGATGTGCTCGTCCGGGATCCGCGCACGGATCTCCAGCGCTTTGCAAACTGGAATGCCCCGCGGTTTTTGCGCGTGATCCTCTATGACCGGACGGGAAAGCCTCTGGCGGCCTTCCTGTCCCGGTTCGGCAGTCACGGCGTGGAGACCTACAGTGCAGATGAGAAGGAGTTCTCGCTTTGCAGGATCACGGAGGAGGAACTCCGCGAACTCAACGCAGTCGGGCAATGGATTTCCCCCCCCCTCTCCCGCGGCACCATCCAGTACCTCCGCTGCCTGGCCCGGGTCGACCCTGATTCGGGCGGCACGGTCGGCGCCATCGGCCTGGATGTCCGTCTTCAGAATCTGATTGGAAAAGATCCGGGGACTTCCCGGTTTCGCGGACAGACCTTCGTCCTCGACGAGGGTGGCCGCGTCCTGATCCATCCGGATCCGGGTTTCCGGGGCACTCCTCTCGACAAGGCTGACCCGGTCCTGGCCGGAGTGGCATCGGACACGAACAGGAGGGGATTTGCCTGGGGGAAAAAAGATGGGGACCGGTTTCTTCTGGGCCGGCTTCCCCTGGAAGGGGCTCCCGGGCGCTGGGCCATTTGCCGCACTGCCAATGTCGAGTCTCTGCTCGGGGGCCTGGACAACGTCGTGGGCTGGGGGATCGCCCTTGCGCTGGGGGCGGCCCTTTTGAGTTTTCTGGCCGCCTGGGGGATCGGCCGCCATTTCTCCGGCTCGGTGGAAGCCCTGGCCGAGGGGGTCCGCAAGGTCGGAAGAGG
>CAZQAP010000188.1:0-3173 GCA_964591365.1 uncultured Planctomycetales bacterium | reverse complement strand
CCCCTGGAGCTGGCTTCGGTGGTTCGGGAGGCGGTTCGCCTCCTTTCACCCCTGAGCGAGAAAAAGAGGCTTTCCGTTTCCGTTGAGGGGGAGGCCCGTCTGGAGGGGGATGGAGACCGGCTCCGGCAGGTCTTCTCCAACCTGATCGACAACGCCATCAAGTTTTCTCCGGAGGGGGGCCGGATCGAGGTGGCGATCCGGGAGGAAGAGGACCGGGTCGTCGCTTTGGTGGAGGATCAGGGCCCGGGCATCGAACCTTCCCGCAGGGAAGCGGTTTTCGAACGTTTCCGGAGTGAACGGAGCAAGGGGGTCGGGATCGGACTGAATCTGGCCAGGTCGCTGGCCCGTCTTCACGGCGGCGATCTGACTGCCGAGGCCGCCCCGGGAGGAGGAGCCTGCTTTCGATTGGAAATCCCCAAAGGAGGGCCCCATGGAAAAGGGATGCGTGCTGATTGTTGATGATGACCCGTCCTTGAGGCGTCTCCTTGGAGACAGGCTTCGTTCGGAAGGCTTCGAGGTCCGGGAGGCCGCCAGCGGACGGGCCGCCCTGGAGGAAACGGCCTCCGGCGGGCTCGACCTCGTGGTCCTCGACCTGCGGCTCCCGGATCTCGACGGCCTGGAAGTCATCCGCAGGATGCCGGAGGACCGTCCGCCGGTGGTGGTGCTCACGGCCCACGGAACCATCGAAGGTGCCGTGGAGGCCATGCGCCTGGGTGCCGAAGATTTCGTCGTCAAACCCAGCACGCCCGAACACCTCCGGCTGGTGTTGAGCCGGGCCTTGGAATGGAGCCGCCTGCGTTCGGAAAACCGTTATCTTCGGGAGGAACTCGGGAAGCAGCACGTTCTGGTCACGGGAGGAGATGAACGCATGGCCACCCTGCTGGAAACCGCCCGGCGGGCTGCCGTGAGCGATGCGACGATCCTCATCCAGGGGGAAAGCGGCACGGGGAAGGAAGTGCTGGCCCGCTGGATCCACTGCCATTCCGGCCGCTCGGAAAAGCCGTTCGTGCATATCGATTGCGTGGGCCTTTCCCAGACCTTTTTCGAGAGCGATCTGTTCGGCCACGAAAAAGGCGCCTTCACCGGGGCGATCCGGAAAAAACTCGGCCGGGCCGAACTCGCGCGGGGGGGGACCCTTTTCCTGGATGAGATCGGGGACATCTCCAACGCCATCCAGGCAAAATTGCTCCGTTTCTCCCAATCGGGCGAATTCGAACGCATGGGAGATCCCAAGACCAGGCGCGTGGATGTCCGCATCATCGCCGCGACCAACCGCGACCTCGAAAAGGAGGTGCGGGCGGGCCATTTCCGCGAGGATCTCTTCTTCCGGCTTGCCGTCATCCGGCTTGTTTGTCCTCCTTTGCGGGAACGGCCCGGCGAGATCCCGGCGCTGGTCCGTCATTTCCTGGCCCTCTATGCCCGCCGGTCGGGCCGCAAGGCGCCGCGCCTGACCGAGGAGGCCTTGGGAGAGTTCGTCCGGCGGCCGTGGCCGGGGAACATCCGGGAACTGGCCAACGCGGTTGAGCGGGCCATGGTCATGGCGGGAGAGGGGGCCCTCGAGGCCGGCCATCTTCCCGAACCGCTTCTCCAGGGGTCCGGCCTCCTGCCGGTCGGCCGTCCCCTGGAAGAGGCTTCCAGAGCCTTCCGGCGGGACTACATTCGCAAGAGTCTGGAAATCACGGGTGGCAACCAGACCCGGGCCGCGGAAATCCTCGGGATAACACGTCCCTATTTGAATCGCCTGGTGAAGGAACTCGGTCTGAAATGACGTGAATCCCGGCATCTGCTAGGCTGAAACCGGCCGGCCCTTTCGGCAAGGCCCCCGCTGGGTTCCCTGAAAACGAAGCAAGGAGGATCGGATTGCTTCAAATCCGCGATCTCGTCAAGGTGTACCCAGGCCCGGTGGCCGCCCTCCAGGGGGTCGGCATGGACATCCCTCAGGGGATGTTCGGCCTGCTCGGACCCAACGGCGCTGGGAAGACCACGCTCATGCGCATCCTGGCCGGGCTGCTCGAGGCCACTTCGGGAAGCGTCACGTTCGAAGGGCTGGACGTCCTGGCGAAGCCGGAGAAGATCTGGCCCCAGCTCAGCTACCTGCCGCAGGATTTCGGCTTCTATCCCCATCTGACCGGCCGGGAGATGCTGATCTACCTGTTGAAGCTGAAGGGCGTGCAGGCTCCGGGAGGACTGCGCAAGCTCGCCGGGGAACTCCTCGAGCGCGTCCACCTGGTTCCCGCGGCCAACATGAAGTTGAAGGCCTGGTCGGGGGGGATGCGCCAGAGGCTGGGCATCGCCCAGGCGCTGGCCGGAGATCCGAGCCTGATCATCGTGGACGAACCCACCGCCGGCCTCGATCCCGAGGAACGGCGCAGCTTCTACCGGCTGCTGGCGGAACTCTCCGCCGGCCGCACGGTTCTTCTCTCCACCCACATCGTGGAGGACGTCTCGGTCCTCTGTTCCCGTTTCGTGGTGATCCGTTCGGGGCGGGTTCTTTGCGAAACCACTCCCGCCGAAGCGCGGGAGGCCATCCGCGGCCGCATCTTCGCCGGGACCGTGGACGGCGGGGGCTTCGAGGCCCTCATCGCCGGCCATCGGGTTCTTCAGGCCCTTCCGCGCGAGGGGCGCAACCATGTGCGGCTCTACGAACCCGAGGGCCCCCCCCCGGCCGGTTTCGAGGAAGCGGAACCCACCCTCGAGGATGCCTATCTCGTGATGATGCGCCGGGATGAGGCGGGACTCGGCAATCCCACTCCGGCTGCGCAGCGGGCGGAACCCGCATGAGCCTGCGCCGCTTCCGGACCGTCTTTTCGGCCGACTTCTCCTTCCACCTGCGGCGGCCGCTCTTCTGGATCTGGGCGGGGATCCTTCTGCTGACTGCCTGGGGGCTTTCCGGGGGCAACGTGCGCATCGCCTCGGGAGACACCGCGGTGGGGGGAACCAAGGCCTGGCTCACCTCCGAGTTCTCGCTTGCCCACCAGCTCTCGCTCCTGGTGCTCACCTTCTATTCCTTCTTCGTGGCGGTGGCCGCCGGGATGGCGGTGATCCGGGACCGCGAACTCCGGGTCGGGGAGCTTCTGCACGCGACGTCCCTTCGGCCGCGCGAATATGTCTGGGCCAAATTCGCCGCACTCGGAACCCTCTTCCTCCTGGTGCTGGCGATCCATCTGTCCCTT
>CAZQAP010000187.1:0-5959 GCA_964591365.1 uncultured Planctomycetales bacterium | reverse complement strand
GTTTTCTTCTCTTGGTTTTTTTCTTCTCCGCGCTCTCCGCGTCTCCGCGGTTTATTTTTCTTCCGTTTTCCTCCCCCTTATCCAGGGATTGCCCACCGCCGCGGGGGTCCGGCCCCTCCCTCGTCCCGGTTTCCCCCGGGCCCCCAGGAACAATCCGGGCTAATCGATCTCCTGGAGCTTGATCTTCACGGTCAGCTCCTGGTCGTCGCCGCGCAGAAGACCCACCCGCACCACGTCGCCCACCTGGTGCTGGTAGAGGAGACCGAGCAGATCGGCGGAACTCGCAACCGCCTGGCCGTCGAGCGAGACGATGCGGTCGCCGAGGCGGGACTCGCCCCGGCGGTTCAGCTCGGTCGGGCGGATGCCGGCCTTCTCCGCGGAACCCCCGGAGACCAGATCGAGGACCATGACTCCGCGCAGCCCTTCGCGGTGCAGGCGCTCCTGGACGGAGGGCGGGGCCAGGCGGATCCCCAGACCGGCGCGCACCGCCTTGCCCTTGCGCAGAAGCTGGGGCACCACCCGGTTGATGGTGTCGACCGGCACGGCGAATCCGATCCCGGCGTAGGCCCCCGAAGGGCTCACGATCATGGTGTTGATGCCGATCAATCGCCCCCCGCTGTCGAGCAGCGGTCCCCCCGAGTTGCCGGGATTGATGGCCGCATCGGTCTGGATGACGTCCCGGATGGGATTGCCGGCCACCCCGGTGATCGTGCGCCCCAGTCCGCTGATCACGCCGGTGGTCAGGGTCTGGTCGAGTCCGAAGGGGTCTCCGATCGCGAAGACCCACTGTCCGACCTTCAAGCCTTCCGAACGGCCGACCCGGATGGGATGCAGGCGGCTCCTGGGGGCGTCGATCTTGAGCACCGCCAGGTCGTGCTCGGGCGCGTAGCCGACCAGCTTGGCGGTCCAGGTGGAGTGGTCGGCCAGCGTGACCTCCGCTTCGTCGGCATCCTTGATGACGTGGAAGTTGGTCACCACGTGCCCTTGGTCGTCCCACAGGAAACCCGAGCCGGTCCCCTGGGGGATCTTGAAGATGTCGAGGCTGTAGCGGTTGCGCCTCAGCGTGGAGGTGTTGATGTAGACCACGGCAGGCGAGGCCTCCTCGAAGAGCTTCACTCCGGCCTGCTCCATGGAGAACATCTCGTTGCGCGGAGCGACGGCCCGCGGGGCGGCATCGGGATCGAGCAGCCCGGGATTCTGGCTCGACACCAGGCCGTGGACGATCACGGCCAGGACTGCCAGGGAAAGAAGCAGGGAAAAACGGGGGCGGGCCGCGTTCGTCATGGTTTGCCTACCTTACCGCGGGAGGGGGAGGACCGGCATCCCCCTCCCGCGGGGGGCTTTCCTCGGAGGGTTTGCGGCCTCAATCGGTCTGGATCGGGAGCTGCCGGACCTCGGCCTGCGATTCCACCGGTTTCGGCAGGGTGATGCGCAGCACCCCCTTCTTGAACTTCGCCTTGGCTTTCTTGGCATCGACCTCGAAAGGCAGTTCCAGCGTCCGCTGGAAGCTGCCGTGGCAGCGTTCGATGCAGTGGTAGGTGGCGTCCTGTTCCTCCTTCTCCGTCTCCTTTTTCCCCTGGACGGTGAGCAGGTTGCGGTTGATCGAGACCTGGACGTCCTTCTCCTCCATGCCGGGGAGTTCCAGGGTCACCCTGACCTCCTTGGGGTTTTCGCTCACGTCCATGCGGGGAACGAAGTCCCCGGGATCCTGCCACCGGGAGAGGCCGCCGTAACCGTCTCCCAGGTCGAACCAGTCTCCGAAGAGCCGGTTCACTTCCCGTTGCAGCGAGCGGAAGGACCGTTCCAGGTCAGTGGGTTCGTTCTTGCGTGCGAGTTTGTGGATCATTCTCATCATGGGCCTCCTTTCCCTGTTCGGGTGGAAGAGTCGCCCCGTGCCCGCCGGGGAACCATCCCGGCGTCCGGGGAAGGGCTTTTTGCAAACCGCGTGCCCGCCGGAGGCCTGTTTTTTTTTCGCTTCCGCCTGCCATTTGGGCAGAGGGCTCCCGGGCCGCAAAGACCCTTTCCCAGGACGGCTCCGGCAGGGAGAATCCCCCGGCATGAAGGCGGAGCGCCTTCCCTTCTCGCAGGGGACCCGGCCCGTCCTGGTCGGGACCGGGCAACGGATCGAGTTGCGGGAACACCCGGCCCGGACGGAGGGGGCCGTCTGGGCGGAGTTCGTCGCCGGCCGGTTCCGGCACCGGCTGCGCTTCGGCGGGCGGCGCAGCCAGGCCCTGGCCCGGGCCATCGGCTGGAAAGGGGAGGCCAAGGCTCCCGCCGTGGTGGATGCCACCGCCGGGCTGGGCCGGGACGCGTTTCTGCTGGCCTGGCTGGGGTGCCGGGTCACCGCCGTGGAGCGTTCCCCGGCCGTCTGGCTGCTCCTGCGTGACGGGCTGTTGAGGGCCGCCCGCGATCCCGAACTGGCCCCGGCTGTGGAACGGCTGACCTTGTTGAGAGGCGAAGCTCGCGCTCTTCTCCCCGGGCTTGCGGCCCGCCGGCCGGCCGAGGTCGTCTGCCTCGATCCCATGCACCCGCCGCGGCGCAGCGGAGCACGGGTCCGAAAGGAGATGCACCTCCTGCGCCAACAGGTGGGGGGGGACGAGGATGCGGGCCGGCTCTTCCTCGCCGCCCGCGCGGCGGCGACGGCCAGGGTGGTCGTGAAGCGTCCGCTTCATGCCCCGGCCCTGGCCGCGGAGCCCGATTTCGTCCTCCGCGGCCGGAGCACGCGCTTCGACGTCTACCTGGCCGGTTCCCGGAAGGAAGTCACTGAAGCCGCACCCAGGACGCCTTCGAGGGAACCCCGTCCCGGGTGACCAGGAACAGCATGTACCAGCCTTGCGGTGCTGCGTTGCTGTCGAAGGGGGTCAGGAAGGTGATGCTCTTGCGGGTGCGGGCGACGACCGGCATCTCGACGAGGCGCTGTCCGAAGTCGGAGTGGTGCGTCAGGGAACCGGGGGCCATGAGGACCACCTTGCCCACCAGCGTGCCCGGAGGCACCTTGTCGAAGGTGACCGTGTGGGAGACCGGGTCGGCGGAGTAGTACGAGAGCACGGCCGGGGCCCCGTTGATCACCGGGCGGAAGCCGCCGCTGGTGAGGTAGGGCGGGTCGAAGACCTGGTAATCCCACTGCCGGTAGTCGCCCCCCGCGGAGAGGACCCTGCCGTCCGGCAGCAGAACCGCGGTGGAGTGGTACTCGCGCACGGAGGCGGCCCGGGCCATTTTCGTCCAGCGGCCGGTGCGCAGGGAGAAGAGTTCCGGGGTGCGCGTGAATTTCGGATTCGGGTTGCCCCAGCGGGTGCGCCGCCCGCCCACCGCCAGGATGCCGCCGTCGGGAAGAAGGACGGCGTTGAGGTGCATTCGGGCGGTCTCAAGTGGAGGCGCGGGGATCCAGTTCCAGGCCGGGGCTCCCGCGCCCGAGCCGAAAGCGTATTCCACGCTCGCCAGGGTCCCGATGTCCTGGCCGAACCGGTAACCCTCTCCGCCGAGAATCATGACGACGTCCTGGATGCCGTTGACGCTGGGGAAGAGGACCGAAGTGCCGTAGCTGCGGTAATCGACCGATGTGGCCGCCGCCGGCGTCCAGGTGCCCGGTCCGGCAAGGTGATCGAGGCGCGAAGACCAGCCGCCCATGCCCGAAACGAAGACCTGGCCGGTGGAGAGGAGGTGCTGGCGGGGGTAGGCGTCCAGCGGAGAAGCCGACGCCGGCGGGCCGGCGAAGATGCGGGTGGTCCCCGAGGACTGCCAGGTTCCCGTGGCCGGATCGAAGGCTTCGTAGTTGTTCAGGGTGGGCAGCGCCGAATCGTTCGTCCCGCCCAGGACGAGGATCTGTCCGTTGCCGATGCGGACCACGCCGGGATACCAGCGCTCGGTGGCCATGTCGGCCTGCGGAATCCAGCTTCCATTGGGCCCCGCGGAGGGGTCGTAGAGAAGAGAATGAATGGCGCCGTGGAACTGGCCCGGGTGGAGCGCCCCGGCGGTCGGATAGGTGCTGGTCCCTCCGGCCACGAAGAGATCGCCATTCGCGGTCCAGGCGTGGGCGGAACAGAAAAGGTCGCCCCCTCCGCCGGGGAGCTGGAGATTGAAGTTCTGGAAGGCCGGGCCCCCGGGCGCGGCCGGATCCACGATCGACCAGCGTTGCACGAAGCTGCCCCCCTGGGGCGGATTGCCGCCCGCGTCCCAGACGATCACCTTGCCGCGGTTGGGCCCCTTGGGAATGAGGGCCATGTGAATGGCCTCGAATACGAAGCCCGGTGGGAGCGGGTTGAACCCGGTGACGTCGTGGTTGAAGGGGGCTTCCCAGGCGCCCTTGCGGCTGGAGAGCGGCGAGGGCTGGGGAAGCTGGGGGTGCGGGGCAGCGGCGGGTGAGGCCGCAAGAAGCAGGAAGGGCAGGACGATCAAGGTTTCCTCCTTTCCAGGGTGGCGGGGCCACTATAGCAGCCCGCGCAGGAAGCCTTTCCGGGCCCGTGGGGAGAAGGAGCGCCGGTTTCCCGTTCGATGGAGGGAGGATATTCTGGCTTCCGAACCATGAAAGCTCTTCCCCTCCTCCTCCTGCTGGTTCCCGTCCTCCTTCTTCCCGGCTGCCTCGCGGCCGCGGTCGGCGGCGGGGTGGTCTACACGACCCGCGACGACACCGCGGAAGCCCATCTCGATGCCGATCGGGACGCGGTCTTCGATTACTGCCGCGAGGAAGTCCTCCGCGGGGGAACCGTCGAATCCGCCGACCCCTACAAGGGCGAGATCAAGGGCACCTGGCGGGGGTCCGACGTCGAGATCCAGGTCACCCAGGTGACGGAGACCACCGTCAAAGTGGCCGTTTCGGCCCGCAAGCACCTCGCCGAGGTCTCGCCCGACCCGGATACGGCCGAGAAACTGGCCGACAAGATCGCCGGGCATTTCGGAGGGTAGAATCAGGGCTTACATTCAAGCAGGGGAATCCCCTGCCGGGGACTGATGACCACCCTCACCCAACTCGTCCGGAATCCTCCCGAGGCCGCCGAGATCCGCTCCTGGGCCTCGGAGCGGGGGATCCTGATCCTGGCGCACAGCTACCAGGACGGCTTCCTGCAGGATGCCGCCCATTTCGTGGGGGACAGCCTGGAGCTGGCCCGCAAGGCCGCCGAAGAGGAGGCGCAGGCCATCTGCTTCTGCGGGGTCCACTTCATGGCCGAGACCGCCCGGATCCTGAATCCCGAAACCGAGGTCTTCGTGCCCGACCTGGAGGCCGGCTGCTCCCTGGCGGACAGTTGCCGCGCCGAGGACCTGGCCCGCTACCAGGAGTTCCTGACCGGCGAGCTGGGACGGCGGCCGGTGACCGTGGCCTACATCAACTGCTCGGCGGGCGTGAAGGCCTTGAGCGACGTCATCTGCACCAGCGGCAATGCCCGCCGGGTTGTGGAGAGCATCCCCGAAGACGACCCGATCCTCTTCGTGCCCGACATGCACCTGGGGGGCTGGCTGGTCGAAGTGACCGGCCGCGAGATGACCCTTTGGAACGGCGCCTGCATGGTGCACGAACTGTTCAGCGTGGACACCCTCCGGGCGCTGCAAGCGGAGCACCCCGGTTGCACCACCCTGGCGCATCCCGAGTGTCCTCTGGCGATTCGCGAGGCGAGCGACCACGTGGTGGGAACGGCAGGCATGCTGCGCCTTGTGCGTGCGAGCGCGGGGAAGACCTTCCTGGTGGCCACGGAGAGCAATCTCCTCTATCGCTTCCGCAAGGAGGCGCCCCAAAACGAATACATCGCCGCCCCGGGAGCCTCCTGCGCCTGCAACCTCTGCCCCCACATGCAGCTCAATACGCCCGAGAAGCTTTGGCAGGCGCTTCAGGAACGCGCGCCACGCATCGAGGTGGACCCGGAGATCGGCATCCGCGCCCGCCGCGCGCTCGAACGCATGCTGGCGGTCTAGCCCGGATTATTCATGAACACCTACTGCGGCCGTCCCAGCATCCCGGCTGGCTGCG
>CAZQAP010000186.1:0-6015 GCA_964591365.1 uncultured Planctomycetales bacterium | reverse complement strand
GGTGGGGAAGACCGTGAACCCCTCTCGGGCCAGGAAGAGGGCAGTGGCGCGCCCGATGCCGGAGGAGGCGCCGGTGACGAGAATCTGGCCTACTTGCGTGGACATGGAGGAGGAGCGGAGGGAAGCGGCCCTCTCCCGGGGGAAGAGGCGCGGTTTTTCCCGGGCATCCACGCAGGTTACGCCTTTTTTTCCCGCCTTGGCCAGGGCGTCGTGGGGCCGGAGAACCCATGTCCACCAAGGTAGGCCAGTTTCTCCGGGTTTGGTTGAACCGGAAAGGGAGAGCTGCCGTTGGCCTTGCCTCACCGGAAACCCCTCCACCGTTCCTCCCGCCCCCCGATGATCGCAGCTTGCCCCCTCCTGGGATTGTGGCTTCTCTTCCAGGCCCCCGTCCCCGCGCCCCAAACCCAGAACGGAAACCCCGTTCTTCCGCCCGAGCCGCCCGCTTCGCAGGCAACCCCCTCGGCTCCCAAGTCCCTCCCCGAGGTGGTGGTCACCGCCACCCGCCGGACCGAGGACCTCTTCGACGTGCCCCGGTCCATGACCATCGTTCCCCGCCAGGAGCTCCTGGAGCGGGCCCCGCGGACGGCGGCGGAGGCCATCCGCTTCAAACCGGGCATCTGGGTCCAGAAGACGGGCCACCTGGGGGGCGCCCCGGTCATCCGGGGCTTCATCGGCAACCGGGTGGTCTATCTCTTCGACGGGATCCGCAGGAACACGGCCAGCCTCTTCGCCGGCCCCAACTCCTTCCTCCAGAACATCGACGCCCTCGACATCGACCGGGTGGAAGTCGTCCGCGGGCCGGGATCGGTCCTCTACGGCTCGGACGCCATTGGCGGGGTGGTGAACGTCATCACCGACGAGGATCTCCTCTTCAGCAAGGGGCTCGAAACCGGCGGGCGCCTCTACGGGCGCTTCGCCAGCGCCGACCACGAAACCAGCAGCCGGGCGGAGGGGTATTTCACCACCTCCCGGGTCAACGGATTCGTGGGCGTGACCCGGCGCAACATCCAGGATCTCAATTCCGGCCGCGGGGGCGGGGTCCAGGCCCCCGCAACCTGGTTCGAACACGACTGGGACGCCCAGGTCGGGACCTCCCTCGGCGACGGCCAGCGGCTCGACCTCTTCGTGCAGAGTTTCACGCGGCCGGAGGGCCGCCGCTTCGACCGCCCCGACTGGTTCCAGCGCAACGACCGCGACCTCTGGAACCTCCGCTACCGGGGCAAGGATCTCTCCTTCGCGGACCACGTGGAGGTCAAGCTCTACTACCACAGCCAGGTCAACTTCATCGACGCGGCCTTCTTCGATTCCGATTCCCGGGACCGGACCATCGGCGGCGAGTTCCAGGCCGACTCCAAGATCGGAAAGGATTTCCACCTGGTCTACGGGGCCAGCGGGCTGCGGGACAGCGTGGACAAGAGCAATCCCCAGAAAGGGACCGTCGATCCCCACGTCGACTGGAGGAACCTGGCAGGCTACGCCCTTGGAGAATGGCAGGCCAGCGACCATTGGCGGGTGGACGCCGGGCTGCGCCTCGACCAGTTCAACCTCCAGTCAGATTCCCCCCCCCTGGCCCGCCTCGATTCCCGGGTGCGTTCCGCGGTCCAGAACGGCTCCCTGCCCCTCTCCAGTCTGAACCAGGACACCACCGATCTCGCCCTGACCGGCGGGTTCGGACTCACCTACTTCGTCACCGACGACGTGTCGGTCTACTCCCACATCGGGCGCGCCTTCCGGGCCCCCAACAAGGCCGACAAGCTCGCGTTCGGCCCCTTCACCTTCGGGTTCGGCGTCCCCTCCCCCAACCTCCGGTCCGAATCCTCGTGGACCTACGAGATCGGCAGCAAGGCCCAGGGAAAGGATTTCTCCTACACGGTGGCCGGATACATGACGGTGCTCTCGGACGGGATCCTCTCCCAGCCGGGCACGTTCAACGGCTCCTCGTTCATCGACATCAACGGAAACGGGGTCCAGGACGCGGGGGAGCAGGTCTTCGTCAAGAGGAATTCCCGGGACGACATCGTGGTGCACGGCGTGGAACTCCAGGGGGTCCAGTACCTGCCCGAAGCATGGTCCCGGGCCCTTTCCGACTATGGGGCCTTTTCGCTCTACGGGAACTTCACCTGGATGCGCGGGCGCGCCCGGGGGACCGGGGAGCCGCTGGATCGCGGCATCCCCACCAACGGCCTTCTTGGCGTGCGCTGGGAGAACGCCCGCGAGGCTTCCGAACGACGCTCCTGGATCGAGCTCGAAACCTGGGCGGTGAACAGCTTCGACCGCATTCCCTCCACCCGGGGGGCCTCCGACCCGGCCTTCCGCAAGAATCCCCAGGATCGCAATTCCCCCTTCCTGGCGACCAACGCCCAGGGCGCTCCGCGGGTGCCCGGTTTCACCATCTTCAACGTCCGCGCCGGACTCAAGATCAACAAGGCGGCCACCCTCACCTTGAGCGTCGAGAACATCACCGACAAGCTCTACCGCGTGAAGGACTCCCGGATCGACGCCCCCGGGATCAGCTTCCTGGCTGCCATGGAACTCGTATTCTGAAAGCGGTTTCCTGAAAAGCATGGCTTCCCGCCTTCCGCCCCGGGGCACGGCCGGTTCGCTGCCGGCCTTGCTGGCTGGGTTCCTGCTCGGCTTCCTGCCGGTGCCCTCCGATCCTCCCCAAGGGGAAACGGCCGCCCCCCGCGCCCTCCTCGTGGGCGCCTGGGAACGGGCCATGCCGCTTCTCGAGCGCGCGGCGGCGGAGACGGGCTGGACGGTCCGCTTCCAGCGCGGGGAGGGGGCCGGGGATCTCACTCCCGGGGAGATCCTCCAGAACGACCTCGTCCTGGTCCTCAACCTCACCCCCGAATCGGCCAACCGCTTCGTTCCCGTCCTGGAGGAGGCGCGCGCGAAGAATCCCGACCTGCCGATCCTGGCCCTCGACGGGCGCCCGGTCCAGGCGGGCCTCAAGCGGCGCGGCCTTCTGCGCGAGGACGAGGCGCTGACCGCCTACTGGCGCCCGGGAGGACTCGAGAACTACCGGCGCCTCTTCGCCTATCTGCACACCCGCCATCTCGGCGGCCGCGAACCGATCCGCCCTCCGGTGGAGGTCCCCTCCTCGGGAGTCTGGTATCCGGGTGCGAAGGCCGTTTTTCCCAGCGTGGACGCCTTTCTCGAGTGGGCCGGCAAGGAGGGCCATCTCCACGAGGGCCGCCCCCGGGTGGCCCTGGTCACCCAGCAGAGCTTCCTTCTGCTCGAGGACACCGCGGTCCACAAGGCGGTGGTGGAGGAACTCGACCGGCGCGGCATCGACACGGCGGTCTTCTTCGCCGACCGCCAGGAGGCCCTGCTCGCCATGCTGCGGGCCTGGCGCCCCGAGCTGCTTCTCGACGACGGCCACGCCTCGCCGATGCTCCTCAAGGGGGCCCTGGAACTCGACATCCCCCAGATCAAGATGATCTCGATGTTGCGGACCACCCTGGATCAGTGGCGGAAATCCACCCTGGGCCTGGAGCCCGGTGACGTGAGCCTGCACCTGCTCACCCAGGAGGTCTACGGGATCATCGATCCGCAGATCGCCGGCGGGCTGGTGGCCCAATTGTCGGGCTACCGGCTGCACGAGCCGGATCCGGAACGGGTGGCGCACCTCGCCACGCGGGTGGCCGGCTGGCTGCGGCTGCGCCGCAAGAGCCCGGCGGAGCGGCGGATCGCGGTCGTCTACTACCACAAGGACCTCGGCGGGGACGATCTCTTGCGCGGAAGTCCGAGCGGCGCCTTTCTCGACGGGCCCGAAAGCCTGGTCCGTTTCCTGCGCGCGCTGCGCGACGCCGGCTACCGGGTCGATCCGCTTCCCGCCGACGCCGCGGAACTCCTCTCCTGGCTGAAGAAGAAGGGCACCAACGTCGGATCCTGGGCGCCGGGTGACCTGACGCGGCTGGTCGAGGAGGGGGATCCGGTGCTTCTCCCGCTGGAAAAGTACCGGGAATGGCTCCAGGAACTTCCCCCCGAAGCGGTGCAGCGCGTCTTGGAGACCCACGGCCCGCCGCCGGGAAGCCAGATGGTCTGGAAGGAGAACGGGCGCGACTTCTTCGTCCTGCCCCGGCTGGACCTCGGCGGAGTGATCCTCCTGCCCCAGCCGGCGCGCGGGCCGGAAAACGACACCCGCCTGCTCCACTCCCGCGACATCCCTCCCCCGCACCAGTACCTGGCCTCCTATCTCTGGCTCGGGAAGGAGGCCGGGGTGGATGCGGTGGTCCACTTCGGCACCCACGGCTCGGAACTCCTGCTCCCCACCCGCAGCGCGGGACTGGGGCCCGACGATTTCGGCGACATCTGCCTGGGGGATCTTCCCAACGTGACCCCCTGGGTGCTCGACAACGTGGCCGAGGCCACCCTCGCCCGCCGCCGCGCCTACGCCGTGCTGGTCGACCACATGACTCCGGCCTACGAAGCCGCCGGACTGACTCCTGCCCTGGACGGCCTGAACCGTGCCGTCGACCAGTTCCAGACCCTGGAAGACGGGATCATCCGCGAGCAGTACCGCAAGAAGATCACCGCGCAGGCCAAGGAGAACGGGTTCCCGGTCCCCGAGGAGGGATTGCTCGACGATGAGGGCGTCGGGAAGCTGGCCGCGGAACTGCGCGGGATCCGCGAACGGGTGGCTCCCATGACCCTCCACGTCCTGGGAAAGCCCCCGGACCGCACGCGCTTGGTGGCGATGGTGACGAGCATGCTGCGGCACCCCTTCGAGGAGGCCATGGGCAGCCGCGGGAAGGCCGAAGCGCTCGTGGGGCAGGCCCTGTCGGGGAAACCGGAGGCGCGCAAGGCCCTGGGACCCTGGCTCGGGAAGGCTCTCGAGTACCACCGGCGGCTTCTTTCCTGCGGCGACGAGATCGGCAATCTCCTGCACGCGCTCGCGGGAGGTTTCGTGCCGCCCGGCCCAGGCAACGACCCGGTGCGCAACCCGGACGCCGTTCCCACCGGACGCAACCTCTACGCCCTCAACCCGGAGGAGATCCCCACACGCACCGCCTGGGAGATCGGCACGGCGCTGGGACGGAAACTCCTTGAGACCCGGCCGGACGTGCGCAAGATCGGCTTCGATCTCAACGCCTTCGAGACGATGCGCGATTACGGCGTGATGGAGGCCGAGATCCTCTTCCTCATCGGCGTGCGGCCGGTCTGGGACGAGAACGGGCTGGTGGTGGACGTTTCGGTGGTCCCTGCCGAGGAACTCGGCCGGCCGCGGATCGACGTCTTCCTGGCCATCAGCGGGGCCATGCGCGACAATTTCCCTTCCCGGGTCCGGCTTTTCGACCGCGCCTTCCGGCTGGTCTCGGCCCTCAAGGAACCCCGGAACTTCCTCGCCGAGGGGACGGAGAAGCGCCGGAAGGCCCTGCTTCAGGACGGTTTCTCCCCCGAACGGGCCGCCGCGCTCGCGCCGGCGCGCATCTTCGGGCAGAAGCCGGGGGAATACGGCACCCGCATCCTCTACCTGATCCCCAAGTCGGGCGCATGGAACGACGAGGAAGAGGTGGCGCGCGTCTACAAGGAGAACATGGGCTACGTCTACACCGGCGATCTCTGGGGCGAGAAGGTGGAAGGGCTCTACAAGGGGGCGGTCCAGGGAACCCAACTGATCCTGCGGAACTGGGCCTCCAACATGATGTCGCCCCTCTCCAACCATCACGTCTACGAGTATGCCGGCGGGTTGAGCATGGCCGTGGCCTCGATCACGGGCCGGACCCCGGAGCTGTTCCTGAACGACGTGCGCGACGAGCCGCGCCTGCGCGAGTTCGACGAGGCGATGCGCGAAGAATTCCAGTCCACGGTCCTCAATCGCAAGTGGGTGGCGGGGATGAAGGAGCACGGCTACGCCGGTGCAGGGCAGATGGCCGAGCTCGTCAAGAATTCCTTCGGATGGGAGGTCACGCGTCCCGGCACGGTGGGCCAGGCGGTCTGGAACGCCCTCGAGGCGGTCTACGTGAAGGACCGGTACAAGCTGGGCCTGCGGGAGTGGTTCCGGCAGGAAAA
>CAZQAP010000185.1:0-6052 GCA_964591365.1 uncultured Planctomycetales bacterium | reverse complement strand
GAAGGGGCCGCGCCAGAAGAACTTGTCGAGCGCGCCCACCGGACCGAAGCTCGGATAGGTGAGAAGATGCGAACGGCGGCCGCCTTCGCTCCAGGCGTGGAAGCCGGCCTCCTTGAGGCCGGCTCCAAGGTAGAGGAGATTGCGCCAGTCGTTGCTGTCGCCCCCCAGGATCACGAGATCCCGGGCGCGAAGACTCTTCCAGGTGCCCGTGCGGAGGAAACGCCGCACCTGCATCTTCCTCTCCGTGGCCGAAAGCCCCAGGTGCCAGTTGAAGACCGAAAGGACGCGGCGGCTCCCGGGAAGCTCCAGTTTGGCGTAGAGGCAACCCCGGCGCTTCTTCCACCCGATGGTCAGGTCGAGGTTGCGTTTCCTGCGGATCGGAAAACGGGAAAGGATCGCGTTTCCGTAACCGCCCTCCTGGAGAGCCACGTTCTGGGCGTAGCAGTGGTAGCGAAAGCCGCCCAGGCCGGCGAGAACCACCGCAAGATCGGTCCGGTGGGAGCGAGGCACCCCGCGATCCACTTCCTGGAGGAGGGCGACGTCCGGTTGATGGTGCCGGATCACCTTGGCCACCCGTTCCGGATCGAACCGGCCGTCCCTGCCGATGGCCTTGTGGATGTTCCAGGTGAGGATCCGGAAGGAGGGGGCGCGGGAGCCGGGGGCCATCTTCGGGGTTTCAAAAGGCGCGGTCGAAGACGCCGAAGAAGTGTTCCAGGAGACGGGCCGACAGAGGGCGGCGGCGCCACTCCGCCAGGGTGATCTCGCGGCTCAAGGCGAGATCCTCGCGGAACTGGGTCTCGAGCTGGGCGGCCAGCGTGCGGTCGCGCGCCTCCACCGCGATCTCGTGGTTGAGGAACAGGGACCAGCGGTCGAGATTGGGGGATCCGGCCAGACTCCACTCGCCGTCGAAGACTGCGGTCTTGGCGTGCAGGAAGCGGGGCTGGTACTCCCAGATGCGGATGCCGGCCCGCAACAGGTTGCCGTAATAGCGCCGGCCGGCGAAACGAATGGCCGGATGGTCGTGACGGGAACCGGGAAGAAGGAGCCGCACGTCCGTTCCCCTACGCCGGGCGGCGCGCAATGCGAGCCGGAGTAGCAGCGGCGGGATGAAATAGGGGGTCGTGATCCAGATTCGCCGGCGGGCCTCCCCGATCCTCCAGTAGAGCGCCCGGCGGAAACCGGGGTGCCGGCGGGGATCCTGGGGCACCACGCGGACCCTGCCGCTCCCCGGGATCGCTTCCGGCCTGCGCCTGGGGGACCGGCCGCGGGGGCTCCAGAGCCGCTCGAAGGCCACCGCGAGCTGGCCCACCGCCGGCCCCCCCAGACGCAGCATGGTCTCGCGAACGGAGGCCGTGCCGTCGTCTTGCGGCCACCAATCGTCCGCGAAAGCCAGTCCCCCCACCCAGCCGGTCTTCTCGTCGACCACCACGATCCGCCGGTGGGTGCGCTGGAGCAGGCGGCCCAGATGTCCCAGGCGCATCAGGCGATGAAGCCGGATCGGGTTGAAGAAATGAAGCTGTCCGCCGGCTTCCCGCAGGCGTTCCGCGCTGTGCAAGCCGAACCCGAGCGAACCCACCGCATCCACGAGCACCCGCACATCCAGCCCGCGTTCGGCCGCGGCGATCAGGCGCTCCAGGACGGCCTCTCCCGCCTTTCCGTCCTCGAAGATGTAGTTCTCGACAAGGAGCCGCCTTTCGGCCCGGGCCAGGTCTTCCAGCAGGCGCTTCCAGGTAGGTCCCGGCGCGGCGAAGGCCTCCAGTTCGCCCCGGGGGACGAAAGGATGTGGAATCCGGCGGGGGCGTCGGGGCATGTCTGCGGAATCATCCCCTTCGCACCCGCAGCCGGCGCGGGTGGAAGGGGCTTGGGCCTGGGATTGTTACAATCCCGCCTCTGCGGGCCGTTAACTCAGTGGCTAGAGTGCCATCCTCACACGGTGGAAGTCGCTGGTTCAAATCCAGCACGGCCCACCAAGACCCGAAACGGGGGTTTTTCACCAGGGCCCGCGCTTGCCGGGCGCCCGCAGATCGAGGGCCTGCTTGATCCCGGCGGCCACCCTTTCCGGAGGGATTCCGGCCAGACATCGCTGGTCGATGGGGCAGCGTTTCAGGTGGCAGGGGCTGCACGCCACCTCATCCCGCCGGAGTTTCACCGTCCGTTCCAGGCGGAAATCGCTCCAGCGTGGGTCGGTGGGGCCGAAGAGGACCACCTGGGGGATCCCGAGGGCTGCCGCGAAATGGCGGGCGCCCGTGTCCATGGTGAGCAGGACTTCCGAGCGCGACAGAAGCGCCTTCATCTCGCCCAGGGAGGCCGGCCAGATTCCCGTGTCGAGGACCGGGGGCCCGATGTGGGCGGCAAGCCCCCCCAGGAGGCCGGCCTCGGCATCCGAACCCAGCAGCAGGGGGGTCAGGCCGCAATGCGCGCGCGCTTCCGAGACGGCCCGGGCCAGAAGGGCCGGGGGGTAGATCTTCGAGGAGCCGAATGCCGCCCCCGGGGCCACCGCCAGGAAGGGCGGCGAGATCCCCGCCCGGGCCGCTTGGGCGATCCGCGCCTCGGCCCGTGCCGCATCCAGCGGCGGGATCGCCAATTCGGGGGGGGGTGACGGCGCTGCGGCGCCGTCCAGGGGAGAGAGGAGTTCCAGGTAGAGATCGGTCATCGGACGGGGAGTTCCGATCGCGGGGAGGGCGCGGGTGAGAAGAGCGGTCCGGCCGCGGGCCCGGCGTCCGATGCGCTCCGGGACCCGGGCCGCAAAGGCGGCCGCCGCCGAGGACCAGGAGTTGGGCAGCACGAAAGCGCGTTTCGCTTGTCGTGACCGGAGGATCCAGGTCTGGGAACGGATTCCGCGCAGGCCGGAAAGGCGGGCCGAGGGGAGGGCAATCAACTCGTCGAGAAAGGGGAGCCCTTCCAGCACCTTACTCGCGCTTTCGCTTCCGTAGGCGAAGATCCGGGATCCCCTGCACTGGCGGCGCAGAGCGGCCAGGAATGGAATGGCCGCAACCACGTCGCCGATTGGATTTGGAAGGCGGACTGCGAGGACTTCCCCCGCGGCGCGATCGGCGGGCGGATCCGGTTTCAACGGTCTGCCAGACGGGCCCGCAACATGCTGCTCGAATGCCGCTTCTCGTCACCCACAAAAACCAGCTCGATTCCGAGTTCCTTGTGGGCGCGAAGCTCCTCTTCCGGCATCCGGGCGGGATCGTAGTCGCGGCCCTTGGCGTGGACGGCGGGCCGGAGAGCATGCAGGGTCGCGGCCAGGTTTTCTTCCGCAAAGATTGTGACCAGGTTGACGCACGCCAGGGCGGCCACGATCTCAGCCCGTTCGGCGGCCGGCTGAAGGGGACCGTCCCCGCCCCGGAGGCGGCCGGCACTTTCATCCCCGTTGAGGGCCACGACCAGGAGATCGCCGAGAGCACGGGCCTCCTCGAGCGCCCGCACGTGGCCCACGTGCAGGAGATCGAAGATCCCGTTGCAGAGGACCGCGCGGCCGCCGGTTTCCCGGAATTCCCGCAGGCTGGCCGCCAGGGCGCCCCGGGCGAGGATCTTTTTCTTGGCCTCCAAGGCCCGATAGCCTATCCGCATGCGACCCGTTTCCCTGGAGGTTCTCGAGGACCGCACCCCCCGCAGCCGTTGTGACGAGGGGTTTCTCACCCTGCGGCGCCTGCGGGTGCGGCACCGCTACGACGATGGCAGCGCCTCCCCGTCCTACGCCCTCGATGTGGTCACACGTCCAGGAACCGATGCTGTGGCCGTGGTTCTCTGGTTCCGGGGAAAGGACGGGCGCCCCCGGGTGCTGCTCAAGGAGGGGGTGCGGCCGGCGGTCTGGCTGCGGCGGGGACTCCCGCTGCAGCCCCCGGACCCGGAGGCGCCCCTCATGCTGCGGGAACTCGTTGCGGGGATGCTCGAACCCGGGGACGAGGGGAAAGGCGGTCTGGCGGCGCGGGCTGCGGTGGAAACGCGGGAGGAAGCCGGCCTCGAGGTTCCCCCCGGGGACTTTCGTCCGCTGGGTGCCGCCTGCTTCCCCTCCCCCGGCGTCTCGGATGAAAAGGTCCATTTCCTGATGGCCGAGCTCGCCGAAACCCCGGACCTGCGCGAAGGCGGCCACGGGGACGGAACTCCCATGGAGGAGGGGACCCGCAGCGTGGTTCTCGATCTCGATGAAGCCGTCGGCCTCTGCCGCAGCGGGGCCATTCCCGACATGAAGACCGAGGTGGGCCTTTTGCGTCTTGCGGGTCTTCTGGCGGCTTCTTGCGGGTAGGATGAGGCGCGCATGGCGTTTTCGACCCCGGCACCGGTCCCCGACCGGGAAACGGCCCCCCCCGGGACCTTTCCCGTGCGCGTTGCCGTCGCGGGGGCCCGCCGCGTCCGGGCCGGCACCGGCCCTTTCCTGGCCCTGCATGCCGCCTCGGCCGGCGCAACGGTCTGCGGCGCCCTGACCACCCGGCCGGAAAGTGCCGCCCTGGCCCGGGAATGGTTTGCAAGGCAGGGTCTGGACCTTCCCGTCCACCACGACTTGGAGGAACTGGTTTCCGAAGGACACCCCGAGGCCTTGTTGATCTCCACGCCCGCGGGAACCCATGAACCCTTTCTTCTGGCCGCTCTCGAGCAGGGAATCCACGTTCTCTGCGAGAAGCCGCTTCTCGCTTCTCCGCAAACGGGGCGCCGGGGCAACGGCGGGCCGGGGGCCACTGCCGAACGGTGCCGCGTCATCGCCCGGGCGTTCCAGGAGAAGGGGCTCGTCCTGCGGGAGACCTGCCAGTGGCCCTTCACCCTGGAGGCCTTCCGGAAACTGCATCCCGGTTTTTCGATCCGCAAGGCCTCCCGATTCCGGATGCTGCTCGCCCCGCCTCCCGGCGACGGGCATCCGCGCCTTGTGGAAACCCTCTCGCATCCCTTGAGCCTGCTTCAAGCGGTGGGCCCTCAGCACCCCTCCCTTTCCGGGATCCGTTTCGAGGAGCCCCGTGGAGCGCGGGGACCGCTGCACGTCTTTTTCTGTTATTCGGGATCGGGACTCCGCTTCGACTGCGAGGTGATCCTTGCGGAGCGCCGGGAAGAACCTGCACCCGCGGAGTTCTCCTTCGATGACCGCCTCTGCCGGCGAACCATCCGGCAGCCCGGCTACCGTTCCTTCTTCGACCGGGGCCCCGAGGAGGGGGGGGAAGGAACCGGGGAGCAGACGGTCCCTCTAGAGGATCCTCTCCGTTCCCGCGTGAAGGCTTTCCTCGACGACGTTCTTTTTTCCCGTGGAGCCGGACGCATCGGACACAATCGTCTTCAACCCGACCTGGATCGCCCCATGGTGGAAAGGCAGGCGCTCCTGGAGGAGCTTCTCTTCGCCCATGCCGGCTGAAGCCGCCACTGTCGAAGCGGTCCACGATTTCACGGCCAAGCTTCTTCAGCCGGAAGTCCGTCCGATGCTTCTTGCCTATCTGGACTGGAGGCGCAAGGTCCGGCACGCGTTCGCCGCGGGGACCGCCCCCCCCCCGGCTCCTTCGTTCGGGCCGCTCTCCATCAATCTGGACCTCACCACGGCCTGCAACTACGCCTGCGACCACTGCATCGACTGGGACGCTCTCAACAGCCCGGTGCGGCACGATGACGGCCGGTTGCGCGACTCCTTGCGGGAACTTTCGCGCCGCGGCCTCCGTTCCGTGATCCTCATCGGAGGGGGGGAGCCCACCCTTCATCCCGGCTTCTCCTCGATGGTGGCCTTCTTGAAAGGGCTCGGCCTCCAGGTGGCGGTGGTTTCCAATGGGAGCCGGAACGACCGGATTCTCGAGGCGGCGCCCCATTTCACCGCGGGGGACTGGGTGCGCCTCTCTCTGGATTCTGGCCGGGACGCCACTTTCCAGGCGATGCACCGCCCGCGGGGCCGGGGCACCACTCTCGAAGCCATCTGCGGATCGATCGCCCGCATCAAGGCATGCAATCCCGATCTCGTGATCGGGTTTTCCTTCGTGATCGTATGGAAGGGAACCTCGCGCGACGGAACTCCGCTCCTGGACAACGTGGGCGAGATTTCCGCAGCCGCCGAACTCGCGCGGGATTCCGGTTTCGA
>CAZQAP010000184.1:0-6080 GCA_964591365.1 uncultured Planctomycetales bacterium | reverse complement strand
CCAGGTCGCGGAAGTACCAGCCGTTGCCCACCGCGCCGTGCACCGCGGGGGGCACCCCGGTGAGGAGCGTGGCCTGCACGGAAGCGGTCACGGCGGGGAGGCCCGGCGCGAGCGGGCGGAGAGCGTGCAGCCGCGCGAAGGCCTCCAGGCGCGGCATGCGCCCCGAGGCGAGCAGCCGCGGCGTGAGGCCCACCACGTCGAGGATCAGGAAGCGCGGCATCGGTTCAGGAGCTGGCGCGGGCGGGGGTTTCCCGGGACGCTACCTCGGCGATCTCGCCGCGGTCCAGGAGCCAGAGTTCGAGCCGCGGGGGGGCGGGGAGCTTCAGGGCGCTCTCCACGGCCCGGCCGTAGAGGCGCAACTGCTCGGCGTAGAGCCTGCGGGCCTCTTCAGGTGCGAGTCGGCGGTCGGTCTTGTAGTCCACCACGAGCCAGTCCTTTCCCCCGGGCTCCCCGCCGGGAACCAGAAGGTCGATCACTCCGGACCAGGTGATCCCGGCCTCCTGGTGGAGAAGGGGCAGCTCGCGGAAGACGCGGCGGCCTGCGAGTGCGAGCAGCCGCTCGCCGCAGGGCGTTTCCGGAAGCCGGCGCAAAAGATCCCGCGCCCGGCTGAGCAGGTCCTCGAGCGCGACGCCGTTTTCCTCCGCAACCTCCCGCGCAAAGGATTCGAGCGGGCCGGCCAGGGTCCCGAAGGAGCGGAAATCCCACGTCTCCAGCATCCGGTGCACGAGGGTCCCGAAGGCGGCCCCCGAACCGGAGTCCTCCCGCCCCGGCGCCCCGCCGCGCGGCGTCCGGGGGGGGGGCGCGTCCGCGTGCAGGAGCGAGGGGGTCGCGAAGCGGGGCGGTGCGGCGAGTTCCAGCCTCCGGCGGGCCTCCACCGCGGCGACGGCGGCCTCCAGGGAGGCTTCGTCCTCC
Source organism: uncultured Planctomycetales bacterium (assembly GCA_964591365.1). GTDB lineage: Bacteria > Planctomycetota > UBA1135 > UBA1135 > UBA1135 > CAZQAP01. The sequence continues at coordinate 5,168 of CAZQAP010000184.1, read as the reverse complement.
GGAAGGGGCGCCTTCCGGGTCGGCGTGGGCCGGACCGTGCGGAAGGCCACGCCGGGGACCGAGGGAGGCGGTTTTCCCGGCTCGTATCCCCAGCCCTCCTCGAGGGCCGGCAGCCAGAGATTGTTCTTGACGGACGTGGCGTGGGCGTGGGCGCTCTGCACCAGGATCAGACGCCGCCGAGCCCGGGTGAGGGCCACGTAGAAGAGCCGCAATTTCTCCGCCAGGAAATGGCTCCGGTCGCGCTCGGCGAGTTCCCGGAAAAGCGCGTTGGCGTCGTCCTTGCCGATCTGGATGCCGTAGCCCCGCTGGGCGTCCACGAGCACCTGGAATCCCCTGGCCTCGCGGAGAACGGCGCCCTCCATGCCGGCCAGGACCACCACCTCGGCCTCCAGTCCCTTGGCCTTGTGGATGGTGAGGATGGAGACCGCATCGGCTTTTTCCTCGCTGACCCCCTGGTCGGATTCCTCGCCCTGTCCAAGCCGGTCCCCGAGGCTCTGCACCGCGTCCGCGAAGGTCCGGCCCTCCGCCTCGATTTCCCCGCGCACCGTCTCGGCGGCCTTCTCCAGGTTGGCGGCGGCCTGGAGTCCGTTGGGTCGCAGCGCCCAGGCCAGCCGGAGGCCGGAGAGATCAAGCAGGCGGGCGGGCACCTCGCCCTCGGCGGTTCCTGCGAGTTCCTCCCTCCAGCGGGCCAGGCGTGCGAACAGCGCGGCCACGCCGGGACAGGTCCCGGGATCCGGGGGGGGGCGCCGAAGGGCGCCCCGCCGATCGCTTCCCGGTAGTGCAGGATCTCCCCGTCGGGGACGCCCCCCGCCGAGGAGCGCAGAAGCGCCAGCAGCGCGGGCGCGAAGTTCTCGTTCTCCCCGGGACCGAGCCACGCGCAGAGCAGCGCGGCGAAGTCGGCCACTTCCTGGCGCTTGTAGAAGCTCTTGCCGCCGTCCACGGTAAAGGGGATGCCGGCGGAAACGAGTTCCTCCTGGAGGATGGGGAGCCCGGTCAACTGCGGCAGGAGGACCAGGATCTCGCTCCATGCGGTTCCGCGCTCCTTTTCTTCCAGGAGCCGCTCGGCCAGCACGCCCGCTTCCGCCTGGCGGATCTCGTCGGCCCTCCCCCGGGCGTCGACCGTCAGGAGTTCGATCCGATCCTCTTCTCCGGGCGGATCGCAGTGGGCCGGCGCGGGCCGGACGGGTTCGTAGGCCGGCTGGATGCCCCGTTCGGCCCGCATCACCTTGCCGAAGAGCGCGTTCACCGGTTCGAGCAGCCGCGAGCGGCTGCGGAAGCTGGTGTTGAGGACCAGGCGGCGGCCCTCCCTCTCCACTTTCTCCTGGAAGGCCTCGTAGGCCGAGAGGTCGGCGCGCCGGAAGCGGTAGATGGACTGCTTGGGATCGCCGACCAGGAAGAGGCGCGGGCGCGGGCCGTCCTCCGCGGGATCGAAGGAGAGCCGCCGCAGGAGGAGGAACTGGGCGGGATCGGTGTCCTGGAGTTCGTCCACCAGGAGGTGCTTCCAGCGCGCGCGCTCCGCGCGGCGCAGGGCGGGCCGCTCCAGAAGGCCGGCCGCGAAGGAGACCAGTTCGTCGAAGGAGACGCGGCCCTGCTCGTGGTAGCAGGCGCGCAGCGTTTCCGCGGCGCGGTGCAGGCAGAGGGCCAGGGCCTCGAAGCAGTCCCCGGCGGATTCGGGCGCGGGAGGGGGGAGGGAACGGACCGCGGGTTTAAGGCCCTGGAGCAGCTCCTTGCCCGCGAAGGCGGCCAGGAGAGCGCGGGTTTCGGGCGGCAGGGCGGCCAGGGTTTCGGAAAGCGCGCGCGGACCCTCTTCCTCGATCAGGCGCTCCAGGGCATCCCCCTCGTCTTCCTGGAATCCCGGAGCCAGGCCGCAGGCCAGCGGATGGCGGTGCAGCATCGCGCCGCAGAAGGAGTGCAGCGTCGTGATCGCCGCCTCGTCGAGGCGGAAGCGGTGCTTCCGGGCGCGCTCCCCGGCCCGCCGGCGGGCGGAAGGATCCGCGGCCAGCCGCTTCCAGAGACGGCCGGCGGCCGTGGAGGAATCCGGATCGCGGCGGTCGCCGGCCAGGCGCTCCACTTCCTCGAGTTCCGCTCCCAGGCGCGTCTGCATCTCGGCGGCGGCCTTGCGCGTGAAGGTGATGGCCGCCATTTCGTGCAGCTCCACCCCCAGGACCAGGAGCGCCTGGAGCATCCGTTCCACGAGCAGCGATGTCTTGCCGGAACCCGCGCCGGCCTCGACGAAGAGGTCGCGATCGAAGCAGGTGACCGCCAGGATCCGGTCCTCCGCGTCGGAGATGCGCGCTTCAGCCGTCATCCCGCAACGCCTCCACTTCCGCCAGAAGGACCGCGCGGCCCTCCCCGTTCTTCTTGCCCTTCTTCTTCTCCGCCAGGAGGAAGAGGTCCCGCCAGGGAGCCCAGCCCTCCACCCGTTCCCGGGTGGGGCCGTGGCCGTGGCGCATGGTTCCGAACCAGCCGTCCCAGGGCTCCTTTTCCGTGCGGAACGGCGGGAAGTGTCCGCGGGCCAGATGGCGCGCCAGGACGGCGGCGGTTTCGCGGATTCCCTCCCGCAGGTCGGCCCAGTCGTTCGCCTTGATGGCCGAGGCGTAGCCCCCCTTGCTGGCGCTGACGTCGTAGTCGCATTCGGGGGAGATGCGCACGGTCTCGGCGCTCCAATCCCTGCCGCGGAAGGCGTCCCCGGTCTCGAGCAGGAAGATGTAGAGGGCGTTCTGCAGGCTGGTTCCCTGGAGGGAATTCGCTGCGCCGTATCTTCCGTACACCTTGCCGGTCTTGTAGTCGGAGATGCGCGCCCGGCTCCCTCCCGGCTCGGTCAGGACGCGGTCGATCTTCCCCTTGAGGGTCAGGCGGAGGCCGCCGCCGAGATCGAGGATGCCCTGCACCTCCCGCTCCAGGTTTGCGGGCTCGAGCGTCCAGGAGGGGCCGGCCAGGTTCCCCCGCGAGAGTCCGTTGCGCAGCCGCTCGGCGTCCCAGCGCAGGAACCGGGCCAGCGCGTCGCGCCAGCGGGCGCATTCCTGCGCCAGGAAGGGGGCCGTTGCGGCGTCGCCGTCGAAAAGCGGAGCGACCTGTTCGTCGAAGAGTTTCCGCGCCTTTTTCACCAGGGCCCCGAAGCCGGCGTAGGTCCCCTCGAGAACCTTGTGGAGGGCGCTGCCCAGGTCGGCGGGTTCCGGGCCGGGAATCTTTCCTCCGCGCCGGGGGGGGATGTCCAGGATCTTTTCGAAGAAAAAGCCCAGCGGGCTCTTGCCGTAGGCCTCCAGGCGGGTGACGGAGAGGCCCTTCAGGAAATCGCGCCCCTCCACCTCGACGGCCCCGTCGAAACGCAGGTCCTCCGGAGCGTGCGACTCGACAGCTTTCAGCCACCCCAACGCCGGACCGAGCGTCTCGCGCAGTTCGGGGAGCCGGGCGGCGAGATCCGCCGTCCGAGCCAGGGGCCGGCGCGTTCCGGCCAGGGTCAGGACGGCCTCTTCCGGAGCGAGGCGGCCGGTCGCCAGCCGCCGGCGGGCGCGCAGGAAGGGGTTGCTCGAAACCGGCCGGAAGTCGAGGCCGCCTCCCAGGAAGCCTTCCAGGGCCGGCTGGGCGGGGGAAGGGGCCAGCGCGCGCCCGTCGGCGTCCGCCCTCTGCCGCAGGACGAGCAGTTCCTCGCGTGCGCAGCGCAGGATCAAAGCGAGCATGAGGTGTTCGTCGGCGCGCTGGTCCTCGCGCAGGGGGAGGGGGTCGGCGAGGCCCTGGGAAAGACCGCGCCGGACCGGGTCGGGAAGGAACCCATCCTCGCGGGGGGTGCGCGGGAATCCGCCCTGGTGGAAGCCGAGCAGGATCACCCTGGAGAACGAGAGCCCGCGCGCCTGCTGGAAGTCGAGCAGCGCGAGGCCGCCCTCTCCCGGATCGCGGAAGGGGCGCACGCCCTGGAGTTCCAGCGCTTCGCGCAGAAGGGCGGCGAGCGGCGCCTGGGGATCCAGGCGGTGCGCGTTTTCGGCCATGGCCCAGGCCTTTCTCAAACCCTCCTGGAGCGTCTCCCCGGGCGTGGCGGAAAGGATTTCGCCCAGGACCTTCTCGTCTCCGGGTCGTCGCCCGGCCTGCTCCAGGAGTTTTCGGGCGCACGGCCAGCGCAGAAGCGGGAGGGTCGCCGGAGAATCGATCCGGGCGGGGCCGGGGGTTCCCTGCAGGCCGGAATCCAGGAAACCGTGGCGGCGGGCCAGGGGGCCCAGGTAGGGGAGATAGGTCTCCAATCCGCGGGCGATCACGGCGATCTCGTGCAGCGGGGTTCCCCCCGCGGCCCAGTCGAGCACCTGGATCAGGGCCTCCTCCAATTCGCGTTCCGGGCCGCGGACCTCCCGGCCGGCGACATGCGCGGGCGGGGGGGGGGCGGCCTGGGCGGCGAACGAAGGGGCGGCCTCGGGAAACGCGGCCAGCAGGCGTTCCGCGGCGGCGTGGCCGGGGGAAGTCCCCGGAGGGGCGGCGTGGGCGAAAAGGGTGACCGCGGTCGCTTCCGAGAGTGGGCGGACCACGCGGCGCCAGCGGCCCACCAGTTCGCTGAAGCCGAAGAAGAGGACCGGCGGCAAGGCGGCTTTCGCGCGCCGTGCACCGCGTGCCGCGCGGAGGGCGGCGTCGAAGTCGTCCTCCAGGCCGTGCTCGCGGACGAGCGCGCGCCAGCGCGGGAAGACGTCCAGGGCCAGGGCGGCGGCCGGGGGAAGGCCCTTGCGCGGTGGAACGGCCTCGATGCCCGCTTCCTCAAGCGCGTGGAAGGCGGGCAGGAGCGCGCCAGCCGTGGTGGAGTAGCGCAGGAGGCCCGCGCCGCGGGGGGTCGAGGCCAGGGCCCGGCGAACCAGGATCCGCGCTTGCAGCGGGGAGAGCCGCCGGGCGGGATCCGGGGGAGGAGCGAGGGCGCTGGCCAGCGTGGGGGGTTCGAAGAATCGGATTCCCAGGCGGGAGCCGGCCCGGCGCGCGAGAAGCGCCTGAGCGCGGTGGCGTAGCTTGCGCGTCGGGGTGACGATCCAGAGCGGTGCGCAGGGATCGGACCGTTGCAGCCCCTCCACGGCCTGGAGCAGGGCGGGTTCCAGGGCCTGGGGGTGGGGGTGCGCGAGGATGGATAGCGGCACGGCGCCCGGGAATGTAACAGGGGGGCCCGCGGAAGATCGGGAGGCCCCCGGGCGGTCCCAAGG
>CAZQAP010000183.1:0-6095 GCA_964591365.1 uncultured Planctomycetales bacterium | reverse complement strand
CCACAACCACTACGTTATCGCTGGGGCCGCTCAGGATCGTCGGGTGAAGGCCGGGGTCCCGCTCCTCGGGATCCGGGGCGCCGCAGCCGGCGAAGCCGCCCAGAACTGAAACGTCATCCTTCAGGTGGAAGCTCTGGGTGCGATCGCCGGTTCCGCGGTCGGGGCGGTAGGTCCCTTCCGCCACCTTGATGAGATCCTGGGGCTGGGCGGCCGCCAGGGCATCCTGGAGATCCTGGAAGGCGGTGCACCAGCTCAACCCGTTCCCTCCGGGCGGGGCGCCGTCATCCACGTAGAGGATGGTCTGGGAGAAGACCGGGCCGCAAAGCCCCAGGGGGGCCAGCAGGGCGAAAAGGAGCCGGACAGGAGGATGGGATCGAGGCACGAAGGAACTCCCCGGGGGATCCTTGGCACGGTTCTTCGCCAGCGGAATCCCCCGACATCCCTTGGAAGCGCCCCTTTTCCCAAGGTCTGCCAGGTTTTCCCCTTTCTCCATGAGAAGGTATCTTCCGGCAAGCCCAACGTGGCCGCCTCCGCACCGCCAGATTCAAGCCTCCATGGCGTAGGTCGGTGTCCGGTCACTCAAGGCCACCCCCTACCATCCGTTCCCTTCTGCCGGGTCCGCGTCCGTTTCTCCTTTGGACCTCCAGCCCGTTACTGGGATTTGGGAACCCGCGCAGGGTACCCCGTGACGGGAGATGGCTTTTTCATCCCATCTTGACAACCGGGCCTTCATATCAGGGCACGAAGTCGTTCCGGCGGGGACCGAGGAGAATTCGAGCTTCTTGTTGACCGCGGCGAGGAACATCGAGCATGATCAAACCAGACATTCCGAAGAAGCAGACCATTGCTTCCATCGCAATCGCCCCAGCCTTGCCCTCCCGTCAGCGGACCTCGAGCTGGATTACGCTGCCCTCGCTCGACTCGACCCGGTAGCGGTTCTCGGGAGGCACAATACTCTCATCAGGTCCGAGGTGGAGGACTCCAGGAACGATCGTCCGCGGCACGGTTTTGATTCCCTGGACATAGCCCGGAAAACCCGTGACAATCACGGTGTATTGGGAGCCAAACCAAGTGGAACTCTCCTTCCAATGGAACATTGGGTAGGCGAGCACATCGCACTTCGCACCTTGGCAGGCATTGTGCACAGCGGCTCTCTTGAGCTCCTCCAGGCGACTCGTTCCCAGGACCAAATCGAGGATCCCAAGCCGTTGCCCGTCATAGATCAAGTAATCAGCGTAATCGTCGTCTCCAGTATCAAAGAAAAGGAAGGTGCCGCCGGAGGATTTCCCCGTGACCCGCTTCGGCTCCACCTGGACATCGGCGACGTAATCGTTCAGGGACCGGATGCTGCCAAGCGGACTCGAGGTGAGGTGGGTCTCGTAGTGGGAAGAAGCGCAGCTCGTGAAGAGAACCGCGCAGAGGGTAAAGGGAATGGGTTTCATGAGGTTTCCAGGTTTCGTGTGGGCTGGACCACCCCCTCTTGGCCTTCTCCCTCCCCAGGAGGAGCCCCGTCATCCACGTAGAGGAGCGCCTGGGAGAAAACGGTGCCGCAAAGCCCCAGGGGGGCCAGCAGGACCAGAAGGAGTCGGACAGGAGGATGGGATCGAGGCAAGCAGGAACTCTCCAGGGGATCCTTGGCACGGTTCTGCACCGGTGGAACACCCCGTCCTCCTTGGAAGCGCCCCTTTTCCCTGGGCCTGCCAGCTTTTTCCCCTTCCGGAAACCCCGTTAGGATGAAGGGGCCTCCCCGAGCCGCTCTGGTGCCCTCCCCCTCCACCCGAGACCTCCTCGCCCGCTGCCTGGGCGGGGATCCTGCCGCCGTGCAGGAGACCTGGGACCGTCTGCTCCGCACGGTCCGGGGCACGATTCGCGCGCGGGCCGGGCCGGCCCTCGTGCAAGAGAACGGGTTCGAGGATCTCGTCCAAGAGGTCCTCGCTGCCATCCATCGCGCCCTCCCCCGGTTCCACTATCAGGGAAAAGGATCCCTGGAAGCCTGGGTCCGAATGATTTCCGAGAACAAGATCCGCTCCCTGGCCCGCCGGCGGGAAGCCGCAATACGAGGGCCCGGCACCCGCAGGGAGGCCAGCCCCAGCCAGCTCGAAGCCGGGGAAAAACCGCGTCAGAGCACCCGCCTGACCCCTTCCCGGCTCTTGATCCACGAGGAGGATTTGTGTCGGGTTCGCGAAGGTCTTGCGCTTCTCCCCGAGAAGGAACGCAAAGTCCTTCGTTGGCGGGAGGTTGACCGTCTTACCGTGGCCGAGGTCGCCAGGCGCCTGGGCCTCAGCGAGCGGACCGTCTACCGGCTCCACAGCCGTGCCGCCGCCAGCTTGCGCTCGCGTCTGGAAGGGCACCCCGAACCATGACCTCCCCCCCGGCCTCCTCCGAAGAACGGCTGGAGGAAGCGGTCGCCATGGCCATGCAATGGCGCGAGGAGGGCCGGGCCGTGGACCTGGATGCCCTGGGGAACAAATTTCCCGATCTGCGCGCCGAAGTACTCCTGGAACGGATCTCCGCGCTGGACGACATCGGGGAGTTGCTCCGCCGGGCAATGGGAAAGGGCGCTCCCCAGGTGAGGGGTCCGGGAGAAGGGGAGCCGGCCGGGTTCCAGCCGGGCCAGACTCTCGGCGAGTACAAGCTGGAAGCGGTGCTGGGACGAGGCGGCATGGGCACGGTCTATCGGGCCCTTCAGGCCTCAACCGGCCGAAGGGTCGCCGTGAAGGTCCTGCCGCCCGGTCTGGCGGCCGACCTGCGGCGCGCCACGCGCTTCCAGCGCGAGATCGAATCCGCGGCCGCTCTCGACCACCCCGCCATTGTGCGGGTCTTCGGCGCCGGCCAGGACCACGGCTGCCCCTTCTACGCCATGGAACTGGTGCAAGGCCTCGACCTGGGCCGCATCCTGGAGGCCCGGACCGGGAAGGCTTCCCAGGAAACCCGCCAGGCCGCCGGCCGGATCCTGGACCAGGGCGTGGCCGCCTATCTGGAGGACGAACCCGGCAGCCGTTACCGGACCCGCCCGGGCGGGCTGGACACGCAGCGGGCCGTCCTGGTGGCCTGGATCGCGGCCATCGCCCGCGGCCTGCATGCCGCCCACGAGGAAGGGATCATCCACCGCGACGTCAAGCCGGGAAACATCCTCGTAGACCTGGATGGCCGGGCCCGCATAGCCGATTTCGGCCTGGCAAGAACCCGGGGGTCCGCCACGCTGCTGACCGGGGAAGGACCCTCGCCGGGGACCCCCTGCTACATGTCCCCCGAACAGGCCGCTGGAGTGACCGGCTGGACCACCCCCGCCACCGACCTCTACTCCCTGGCCGCCACCCTCTACCACGCCGTCACCGGACGCTGCCCTTTCCCCGAAGACCGCAACCCCACCATTCGCGAACGCCGCCTGATGCTCCCCCCCGCTCCGCGGCGCGTGGCCCCTGGCATTCCCCGCGACCTGAACGCGGTCCTCCTGCGGGCCATGGATCCGGATCCTGCCCGGCGTCATCCCTCGTGCCGGGCCTTCGCGCAGGACCTGGATGCCTTCCTGCGCGGAGACCCGGTCTGGGCCCGGCCGCTGCCCCTTCTCCTGCGGATGGGCCGCTGGGTCCGCCGCAAGCCGCTGGCCAGCATGGCCGCCGCAAGCCTGCTCCTCGCCGTCCTGGCGGGATCCCTTGCCCTTCAAGGAGAAAGGAATCTGCGCAAGCGCTTGGAAGATTCGCTTGGGAAAGCCGCAAAAACCCGGCGCGAAGCAAGGGACCTGCTTCACCAGGGCCGGGTGCAGGAGGTTGAAAACCGGCACCGGACCCTCTTCCGGGAATACGCCCGCATTGCCGAAGAAGCCGGTTCCCGCCCGCAGGGCCGGGAAGCCCTCCTGGGAGTTGCATCCCTGCTGGAGGAGCGCCTCGACCTCGCTCGTTCCCGGACGATCTACCGCCAATTCCTGGAGGAGGAGGATCGCGCCCGGGAGGAAGCCCGCCTGCGGCTTCTTCAATGGCCGGCCCCGCCGGGCACCTCTGCCGAAGATCTCGCAGCCGAAAACCCGCCGCGCCGTTTGCTGCGCAACTACCTGGGCCGCCAGCTCCGCTTCACCGAGCCCGTCCTCCATCCTTCCCGCGGGATGACTTTCTTCGACATCGTGGATGCGGAGGGAAACCCCGGGTGTGATGGGCGGGCGGAAATCATCTTCCCCGGAAGCGGGGGAAGACTTTTCGCCTGGAGCGCGGGCCGCCTGGTTCCCCTGACTCCCCCCAACACGGTTTCCTCCACCCGGGATTCACGGAGCGGAGGGTCTTTTCGCCCCAGCCTGGCGGCCCGCCGCCTGCCCGGAAAGGACTGGCCCCTTCTCGTCCTCGTCTCGGGGGGGCTGCTGCGCGCTTGGACACCAGGTTTCCCCCGGGATCGTGCCAAGCTCCTTCCGACGGTTGCGCTGCAATGGCCGCCAGGAAGTCGATCCCGGCCCAAAGATCCGTTTCGCTGGATCGGCGACGTGAGCCTCGGCGTGGGGCCGGAAGGTCACCCTTGGGCCGTCCTCGCGACCCGCGCTTGGACGGGAGCCGGGGATTGGGACTGGGACGACCTGGTCGTGGACCTGGAAAGTGGAAGCATCCAGGCCCTCCCCGGAACGGCCGGTGTGGTCACCCAGGGAGCGGCCGTCCTCGACGTGGACGGCGACGGAAGCGAGGAGATCCTGCTCGCCGAGGGTGAATGGCAGGGTTATGGGTGCGGCCTCTACCAGAGGAACCCGGAAACCGGGGAATGGAAGCTCGCCCGCTTCGTCCGGCTGGGAAAGATGCGCTTCCTTTGCCGCTGGGATCGGAACTGGTTCCTGGCATGCAAGGAGGAGGTGCCCAACAACCGGTTTTTCGACTGGGAAATGCCGTCCGGGGCTCCTCGCGGGTTCTATCCCGTGCATCCTTTCCCCGGCCTCCACGGCCTGGACCTTGAGATCCCCGCCGCGCGCGCCGATCTCGCCTTTCTCCCGGAATGGGGCCGGCCGCAGACGATCGCCTGTGCCGCCCTTGCGAAGGGAAAGAAACTTGTCCTGGGGCTCCTTGTCAACGGGGAATCCCCGTACAGAGTTCTGGCGGCCTACCTTCAGGATGGGAATCCCCCTGCACCCGATTTGAGCGGGAACCGGGAACTCTTTTGGATTCCCCCGGATATGGGAATCCAAGACATCCTGGGGGCCGCCGACCTGGACGGGGATGGGGAAGAGGAGTTCGTCTTCCTGCGGGACGAAGGCATCCTGATTGCGGGCTGGGACGAGGTGGAAAGCCGGTGAGGATTCCTCTGGTCCTGGCTGCTGCGTTCGCCCTCCTGCCCGCTTGCGGACCGCCCCCCACGGGAGAAGATTTCAAAAACGGAAGCCTTGTGGAAACCCTGGGACGCCCGAAACAGCCCATCAATCCCACTCTCCAGATCCGTCAGGATCCCCTGCTCCCCGGCCCTCCCGCACCCGCCCTTCCGGGCCGGGCACCCGATGTGAGCCTTGGAGATCTGATATTCCTCGAACCGCGGGATCCTCCCGGAACGTTGGATCGAACCACCGGTTGGGTGAAGAAGATCGAATTCGGTCCGGCGGGACTTTCTCTTCAGGGTCCTTGCCGGACCGGCCCCCTGGCCCGGATTCCAATCCCCCAACCCGGGGAGCAGATGCACCTGCGCCTGCGCTTCCGGGCGGACCGCATGAGCTACGATGCCGGGGTTTTCATCTCTCTGGAGGAAAGCGTTCCGGGAGGAACCACGCGCAATGCTTTCCAGATCAACCTCGCCCGGGCCGGAGGATCGGGCCGGATGGCCTTTCGGGTTCAAATCGTGGGCGCCTGGCTGGGGATCGGACCGCTGGAAGCCCCGGTCCTGGAAGGGACGGACCTGGAGCTGGACCTGGCCTGGGATGGAACCCGCCACCAGATCGAAGCCCACCTTTCCGACGCCCTGGGATGGACCCGCATCCATCACGTCTTCCGGCCCTTCGATCCCGAAGCCAGCCCGGCCCGTTTCCACTGGCTCCAATTCAGCGTCGGCGGGCAGGAGGGCATTCAGCCGGAACCCGAAATGAACCTTCTCATCCAGGAACTCTCCCTCTGGTTCGGGGAAGAGGACACGCGGTA
>CAZQAP010000182.1:0-6129 GCA_964591365.1 uncultured Planctomycetales bacterium | reverse complement strand
GGCGTGGGAACGCGGCCCCATCCCGTTCCAGGGCCCAGTTCCCGGATGTCCAGCAGGATCCGGTTGTGCATGTCCACGTCCGCGAAGAACTGCGGAACACGAGTCGTTGTGATCCCGAAAAGGAACCCTCTCGTGTTGTCGGGCCGAGGAGCGTCGAGACGCAGGAATATGAGCCGGCGGACCATGGCGCCGGGGGCCGTGCTCTTGGGCGGTTCGGCCTCCATGTCGTGGTGCATCATCATGTGACCGCCGCCCTCAAGGTGGCGGAAGGGATGGAAGATCCAGTCCCCGATCATCCCCAGGGACCCATGGTGCTCGTAGAGGCGCCATTGGGGACCCGTGTCCGCGATCATCCCCTGCATCACGTATTGCTGGGGGACGAGATAGACCAGAGTGGGGTCCTGGGACGAAGAGAGCCGGGCTTTCACCTCCGGAAAGTCGAGGACATCGGCCATCCGATGTTCGAGCATCGTGGAATCTCCCGGAAGGATGGCCATGGCAGTGACCCGGCCTTGCGACCACAGCGGCAACCGGCCGACGGTATAGGCCCGAAGGGCGAAGGCTCCGCCGATCAGCACGGCTGCAAGGAGGAGGAAACCGAAAAGCGGGCGGAGTACCGGTGAATTCGTGAGCGGCAGGCGAAGGAGCGCCCGTTCCAGAAAGCGCGGGAGAAACATTCCCGTCCGGGCCATGTACTCTTGGTATTGGCCGCCGAATTCCTTGACCATCCTCCGTTCCTCGTCCCGTGCCAGGAGGTAGTAGAGGCCGATCATGACCGCCAGCAGGACGATGGTGAGAAAGCGGGGCCAGAGAATGGCAAGCCCCAGTCCCGCGACTCCCAGGGCGAGGTACTGCGGGTGGCGGATCCACCGGTAGAGGCCGCCGAGCGCCGGGCCTCGCCGAAAGAGCTTGTGGGAGTACACCTGCCCTGCGCAGATCAGGAAAACGGCCGTTCCCCCCACGAAGAATACGGATCCCGCCACGCGGACGGTCTGGAGGAACGCCCCGGGGGGCAGGACCATGTGCGGCAGGAAGAAAGCGGCAAGCCAGCGCGTGGCGGGCCAATGGGCGAAAAAAAGGAGGACGGGATTGAAGACTGCGTAGAAGAACGCTGCGAAAGGGCTGATCATGATCAGCACTTCAAGCGCGATGATGAAATAAAGGACGATGACTCCGCCGAAAAGGCCGCGGAATTTGGTCATGGGGGTTCCCTTACCCGGGTTATTCATGAACATCGTAGCGAGGCCGTTTCAGCGCCCGGAAGGCAAGGCGCGGGGGTGATTTCGGCCTGAGGCGTGGTTTTTCCACGTCGAAGGCCAAAATTGCCGTCGTAACGCAGCCAGCCGGGATGCTGGGGCGGCCGCAGTAGGTGTTCATGAATAATCCGGGCTAAGGGTTCTTCGAGGTTGTTCAGGGGGTCAGACCGACTCGTCGATGATCGCGCAGATGGCCTGCTCAACCTCCCGGGCCGTCTTGGACAGATCCTCCGATTGAGAAACCAGCCCCAGAAGAGCGGTTGGAGGAATCGTCCCGATCCGGGTCCGGCCGGCATCTTCGTAGATCGAAACGCGGCAGGGGAGCGCCATGTTCACCTTCATCTCCTCGTGGAGGATCCGGTTCGCCTGGACGGGACTGCAGATCTCGAGCACGCGGCATTCGTTGGGAAGATCGAAACCCTTGGAATGCAGGATCGCCTTGAAATCATAGGCGTGCAGTACGCCGAATCCTTGTCGTTGAGCGGCAGCTTCGACGTCCGCAGCCGCCTGGTCTACGGATTTGTCCGTGGTCTTGATGTACACCGTGTTCCTGGGTTTCTGGCGGCGGCCTGGTCTCTCCCTACGGATGCTCCCGCGAAAGTGTTCGCGAGGGATTTTCCCCGCCCGGGTGAGATTTTCCACCCCAGGACGGGGCGCCTGCCGGATCCATCCTGGGGGGACCCTACCAGATCTTGGCCCGTTCGCTTTCCGGGCGTGCCGCGGGATCGGAAGCGTCCAGATGGAAGGCCCGGACGAAATCCGGGGTGTTGGACAAGGGGCCGATGGCCCGGAACTTCGCGGGGGCGTGCGGGTTGGTGTTGACCAGAAGCTTGAGCGATTCCGGACGGATGTTCTGACGCCAGGCTCGCGCCCACGCCAAATAGAACCTCTGGTCCGGCGTGAATCCGTCGATCGTCTTTTCGGGGGGGTTTTTCTTCCAGGCCTTTTCGAGGGCCGCATGGGCGATGGTGAGTCCTCCCAGGTCGGCGATGTTCTCTCCCAGGGTGAGTTTTCCGTTGACGTGCAGGCCGTCCACCGCTTCGTACTGGTCGAACTGTTTCGCCAGAACGGCGGCCCTCTTCTGGAATTCCTCCTTGTCTTTGGGGGACCACCAGTTCCGGAGGTTCCCGTCCGGATCGAACTGGCTCCCCGCGTCGTCGAACCCGTGGGTGATTTCGTGACCGATCACCGCTCCCATTCCCCCGTAGTTGACCGCATCGTCGGCGTGTTCGCTGAAGAACGGAGGCTGCAGGATTCCCGCAGGAAAGACGATTTCGTTGCGCAGCGGATGGTAGTAGGCATTGACCATCTGCGGAGTCATGCCCCACTCGTTGTCGTCGACGGGTTTGCCGATCTTGTCGAGCTGGCGCTGGAACTCGAAAGCACGGGCCCGCATGACGTTGCGGACGTAGGGTCCCCGGTCGATCTTCAGCTTGGAGTAGTCCCGCCACTTGTCGGGATAGCCGATCTTGTAGTGGAAGGCGGCCAGTTTCTTGAGGGCTTCCGCGCGAGTGGCTTCGCCCATCCAGTCATTGTTCTCGATGCTCGCCTTCATGGCATCCAGGAGGTGTCCGACCATGTCCTCGGCCCGCTGTTTCGCCTTTGGGCTGAACGTCCGGGCCACGAAGGCTTCCCCCAGGGCCTCTCCAAGCGCCTGGTTTTCGGCCCGGAGGATCCGCTTCCAGCGGGGAAGCATCTTCTTGGTCCCCGAGAGGGTCTCCCCGTAGAAATGGAAGTTCTCCTCGACGAAAGCGGAACTCAGCGCCGGCGCGAGAGCGTGGACCAGGTGCCAGCGAAGGTAGGCCTTCCAGTCGGGGAAGGTCACCGAAGCCAGCAGGGCGTCCATTTCCTTGAAGAAATCGGGATCGGGAAGATTGAACTCCTGGATCTCGGGCGCCTGGACTTCCGAAAAGAAGGCGCGCCAGGAAAACCGGGGGGTCAGGGCTTCCGCATCCTGGATCTTGACCTTGTTGGCCAGAAGCTGCGGATTCCGCATCTGCACCGCGGTGAGTGATTTTTCCGCCAGGCTGGTCTCGATTTCCAGGATCCGGGCGGCTTCCCGGCGGCTCGTCTCCGGGTCGTCCCCCAGGAGCTGGAGCATCCTGGCGACGTGGTCCACGTATTGTTTGCGGGTCTTGACGGAGTCTTCGTCCTCGCGCGTGTAGTAGTCACGATCCGGGAGCCCGAGGCCGCCCTGCGTGACCCAGGCGATCACCATGTCGCTGTTTTCGAAATCGGCCTCCGCGCCCATGCCGAAGAGAACGTCTGCGCCGATCTTCTGGAGACGCGCCACGATGCGCCTCAGATCTTCAAGGTTCCCGATCTTCTCGATGGCCTGGAGTTCTTCATGGAGGGGTTCCACCCCTTGGGCCTCGATCTCCCGCTCCGCCATGCCGCTGGCGAAGAAGTCTCCCAGCTTGCGGAGGTTGCTCCCCTGCGGGGCGACCTTGTTCCTGGATGCGTCCTCCAGGATCGAGTGGAGGATTTCACGGTTGCGCTCGTTCACCTCCTGGAAAACCCCCCACGACCCGTATTCCGCGGGGATGGGATTCCGCTTCAGCCAGCCGCCGTTCGCGAACTCGTAGAAGTCCTCGCCCGGATCCGCTGAAGGATCCATGTCGGCGGGGTCCAGGGCGGGTTTCTGAAGGCTGGTTTTCATGGCGCAGGAGGTCGTTCCGATGAGGGCGAGTCCGGAAAGAACGAGGATCAGGAGGGGGAAGCGGTTCATGGGAGGGCCGGGGATGATATGCGGGCCTCGAAAAACCATCAAGGCGCTGCTTTTTTCTTCGGAATGAACATGAGGGCCACCCGCGCCGTTTTCGGAACGAGTCCGGGCTGCCGGAGGCGGGGGTCGTAAAGAGAAAGACGGCGCGAATTTTCCGCCAGGCAGAGTTCCAGGAAGGAACGCAGCGTGAAATCGCCGAAAGCCGACTTGCTTTTCATCGGAAAAGCCTCCTGCGAAGAGGAATCCTTCTGCAGGGCGAGTTTCAGGTGGTGGATCGCCTGCGAGAGGATGCACCGCATGCGGCGGAACTCGAAAACGGGCTTCAAGGGGAGCGAGGTTCTCGCACTGAGAAAGGCCGCCCAGTTCACCAGGAAGAGGATGTGCCGGGCCTCTTCCTGCATGACGGGATCGAAAATGTCGATCAAGGCGGGGGGAAAGAAGTTGGAAGATTTCCCGATCTGGAACAGGCCGAAAGCGAAGAAGGAATCCATGCATTCCCCGTAGCCCGTGCGCATGAAGGCCCAGGTCGGGTTGGCGGGGGGACGGGGGGCCTTGAAGGGGGCCACTTCGATCCCGTAATGGCTGGTCATCAGCTCCAGGACCCTGGCATGGCGGCCCTCTTCAAACCCCTGCAGGGCGATGGCCTCCCGGAGCAGCGGATCCCGTTCCGTCTGCCCGAGCGTCTGGACCTTGAGGGCCGTGTTGGTCTCGGTCTTGACCGCCTGATCCCAGACCGGAAGCCCCTTCAGCCGTTGCAGCTCTTCCTTGCTCAATTCCGGCCAGACGATGTCCTCCGGCCGGTAGGGGTGGTGGGAGTCCAGGAAGAACCGGCAGAAAAGGTTCTTGTGCTCTTCGCTTCCTGCCTTGGGGTGCCGTTTCGCCCGATTCATCAAGATCTGCGCCTGGGGGGTCTTGAGTATAGGGCCATGAAAGAAATCCCCCCATTTCCCAGTGATGGATAGAATGCCCGCCGCCGTCACTCCAGCCGGCCCATGCTGACCTTCCTTCAACAAGCTTTCCGGGACCACTACCACACTGGAGCGGTCCTGCCGTCCTCGCCCTGGCTGGCCCGTTCCATGACCCGCTCCGTCCGGCTGGCCTGCGGACCCAAGCGTGTTCTCGAAGTCGGTCCCGGAACGGGCTCCTTCACCCGCCTGATCCTCTCCAGCCTGCAGGAGGGCGACGAATTCCAGCTTGTCGAGGTCAACCAGGCTTTCATCCAGCGCCTGGAGAAGCGGCATCTTGCCTCGTTTCGTTCCTCGAGGCCCGAGATTCCCCTCACCCTGCACCCTTCCTCGCTCGAAACGGCCGAGATCGAAGGGACCTTCGATTACATCGTCTGCAGCCTGCCCTTCAAGAATTTTTCACCGGCAACCGTCCGTTCCATCTTCCGGAAGCTCCTTTCCCTTCTGGCGGAAGACGGCGAACTGACCTTCTTCGAGTATGCCGGTCAGCGCGCCTTCCACGCTCCGCTTGTGAGCCGGACCAAAAGGAGGAAGCTCCGCCGGATCGAGGCCATCAACCGCTGCCTTTGCCGCCGCCACCAGGGATCCCGGAAGTTCGTCCCCCTGAACATCCTTCCCGCCTATGCCGTCAACTTGAAAGGCGTCCGCCCGGCAGAACCCCTGCGGGGTTTCCACCGCGCCCCGCTTTCGAAAACCAGCCCGCTCAAATAGAGGCCGGGACTAGTATGCGGGGGTGGGGCGGTGTTTCCGCTCGACCACGCTCCCCGGGAAGCGGTGCAGGAAGGCGGCTTCTTCAGGCGTGATGGCCCGGTCGTAGACCTGGAGATCGTCCAGCAGGCCGCGGAAGAACAAGCCATTTGCACCGCCCGCGAGAATCAGGTTGCTCAGCGTTGAATCGTTGAAGCCCCGGGCCGCAGTGTTCTCCGCTGCCAGGACCCCATCCATGTAGATCCGGGCCACGTCGTTGGAAGGGCCGGGGGTCTGGTCGTGGGTCACCACAAGGTGGACGAATCGGCCGGTTGGAACGGCGGCCTGGAGCTGGGTCGAGGAGGATTTCGTGCCCACGTTCCAGTTCAAGATCCGCGTCCCCGGAGGATCCCCCGGGCCGGTGGCTTGAAGCACGAGCGCCCAGGGCGTGTTCGGGGGGAGCGAGGCGTCTCCCTTGGAAAGCGGGACGACGGCG
>CAZQAP010000181.1:0-6132 GCA_964591365.1 uncultured Planctomycetales bacterium | reverse complement strand
CAGCATGTAGATCGTGTCGTTGCGCGTGAAGGTGCGGTCATCCGTGGAGAAGTCGGGATTCTTGGAGAGGATGAAGCCCTCGCCGGAGAATCCGCCTCCCGGGGAGACGCTGATGTAACCACTGCGCACGAGCTGGTCACTGCCGTTTGCGTTGGAGACCGTCAGGGTGACCGTGTAGGAGCCCGCCACGTTGTAGACGTGGGCCGGGTTCTGGGAGCTGGAGGTGCTGCCGTCCCCGAAGTCCCAGGCCCAGGAAGTGGGGGCGCCGCTCGAGAGGTCGCTGAAGCTCACCGTGAGGGGCGCGGTTCCCGAGGTGGGTGTGCCGCTGAAGTCGGCGACCGGCGGGGTTCCGCCGCCCGTCACCGAGATGTACCCGCTGCGCACGAGCTGGTCCGAGCCGTTGGCGTTGGATGCCGTCAGACTCACCGTGTAGGTCCCTGCGGCGTTGTAGACGTGGGCCGGATTCTGGGCACTGGATGTGCCTCCGTCCCCGAAGTCCCAGGCCCAGGAGGCGGGGGAACCGCTGGAAAGATCGGTGAAACCGACCGTCAGCGGGACGGTGCCCGAGGTGGGGGAACCCGTGAAGTTGGCCACCGGGGGGCTGCCGCCGCCGGAAGTGACGGTGATCGAAGCGCTGGGCCGGAACTTGACCCGGTTGTTGTCCTCGATCGTTCCCTTCCAGGTCCAGTTCTGGGCGCCCGAAGGGAGGCCGGCCAGGGCGAAGGAGGCGCTGAAGGAGCCGTCGCCGTTGTTGGTCAGGGGTTGGCGGACACGGTTCTTGTTCGAATCCTTGAGTTCCCAGCGATTCTTCCGCATGTTGGTGAAGTCCACCTTGTCGCTCCAGACCAGCATGTAGATCGTGTCGGCCGTGGAGAAGGTGCGGTCGTCGGTGGAGAAGTCGGGGTTCTTGGAGAGGATGAAGCCCTCGCCGGTGAATCCTCCGCCGGGGTTCACCGTGATGTAGTTGTTGCGCACCAGGACGTCGGAGCCGTTGACATTGCTGGCCGTCATGCTGACGGTGAAGGTGCCCGCATTGGCGTAGACGTGGGAGGGATTCTGGGCGCTGGAGGTGTTGCCATCCCCGAAGTCCCAGGCCCAGGAGGTGGGGGCGCCCGTCGACAGATCGGTGAAGTCGACCGTCAAGGGGGCGGTTCCCGTGGTGGGGGTGCCGGTGAAGTCCGCCACCGGCGGGGAGCCCCCCGTGTTCACCGTGATGTAGCCGCTGCGGACCAGCGTGTCCGAGCCGTTGGCGTTGCTGGCCGTCATGCTGACGGTGAAGGTGCCCGCATTGGCGTAGACGTGGGAGGGGTTCTGGACGCCGGAGGTGCCGCCGTCCCCGAAATCCCAGGCCCAGGAGGTGGGGGCGCCGGCGGACTGGTCGGTGAAGTTGACCGTCAGGGGGGCGGTCCCCGTGGTGGGGCTGCCGGTGAAGTTCGCCACGGGGGGCGTTCCCCCGCCCCCGCCGGCCAGGGAGACCGAGTTGAAGACGTTGATTCGGCCGTAGCCGAAGGTGTTGTCCGCTCCGGCCGAGCCGAGGTCGTCGGTCCCCTGCTTGAGGATCCCCTCGACCTGGTCGGGAGTCAGGGCCGGGTTGGCGGACCAGATCAGGGCGACGAGGCCGGCGGTCAGCGGAGTGGCGAAGCTGGTGCCCGAGACCGCCGCGTAGGCGGAATTCCCGCTCCCGTCCGTGGTCAGCACCCCCACGCCGGGCGCGGTCACGTCCACGAAGTTCCCGAAGGCGGAGAAGGAGGCGATGTTGTCGCTTGAATCGGTGGCCCCGGCCACGATGATGTCGTCGTTGTCGCGGTTGCCGAAGGTGAGGTTGCGGCCGTCGTTGCCGGCCGCCCAGACGAGCAGCCCGCCGATCGACTTGATGTAGGTGGCCGTGGTCAGGTTGGAGCTGGTGTCCACGCCGCTGTAGCTGACGCTGGCCACCTTGTCACCGCTCTCGACCGCGGTCCGGGCTGCGTTCTGGAGGTCGCTCAGGCTCGCGCTGCCGCTGGAGCTGTTGGAAACCCGCAGCATGCGGTGGCTGAAGTTCCAGCCCACGCCGGAGACGCCGACGCCGTTGTTGCCGTTGGCCGCGGCGCAGCCGGTGGTCATGGTGCCGTGGGGATGGACCGGCCCGATCTGGCCGCCCTGGGATTCCCACAGGCGGTCCACGGCGTTGTAGCCTTCGAGGCGGTGGAGCTGGAGGTCCTCATGGGTGGTGAGGACGCCGGTGTCGCAGATGCCGACCGAGACGGTGGGATCGCCGGTGGTGATGTCCCAGCCGGCGCAGGAATTCATGCGGTTGGCCTGATGGTGCCACTGGCTGCCGAACTGTGGATCGTTCGGGCAGGCGATGGGGAAAACGATCCAGTCGGGTTCCACGTACTGGAAGTCGCCGGTGGCCATCAACTGCGCGGCCACCTGGTTCTCGGTCATCCCGCCGGGAACGAAGAAGACGGTTTCATCCGTCTGGGGGACGTACTCGCGGACCTGGAAGTTGGACAGCGCCTGCCGGGCGGCTGCGCGGTGGGCGAGCGCCTCGGCGCGATCCATGCCGCGGGCCTGAAGATCCATGAGCTGGAAGGGCCGGGCGATCATGCGCCCGGAGAATTCCCGTTCGCCCTGGACCGGGACGAAACGGGTTCGTGCGGAGGGGGAGGGCTCCTGGGCGGAAAGGGGGGCCAGAGCGAGCAGGACGGCTGCCGCCGTTCCCAGCCATGAGGTCAGCATGCGGGGGGACATGGGGGGTTCTCCTTGGGGGGTGAGGGGGGAAAAGGGCGTTCCTAAGAATACCGGAAGCGACCCGGGTTCCAGGGCACCCAATCCAGCGACAAAAAAGGGGATTTTCCCTCACAAGGCTGGCCAAAAGCCGATAATATACCCCCCAGGGGTATAAGTCCCCGGCCGGATCACAAGAAAAACGATGGACAAGCCCGCTCCCTACCTGGAAGAAAAGGACCGCAAAGCCCTGCGCAACCGGATCGCCCGCATCGAGGGCCAGGTGCGCGCCCTGCGGGAAAGCCTGGAAGGCGGCGCCTGCGCGGACGACCTGATCCTGCTCGCTTCAGCCGCCCGCGGGGCCCTGCGCCAGGTGGTCAGCCGGCTGCTCGAAGCCCATCTGGTCGACTGCGCGCGCACCTGCATGGAGGGGGATCGCGATGAAATCCTGCGGCGGGTCACGCGCGCCGTTTCCACGGCCATGAAACAGGCCTGAGGCCGGCAATCCGATGAAACCCCCGATCCCCGCCTGCCCCGAATGCGGCCGTCCCGGCCGCAAGGTCGGCCGCAAGACTCTGGAAAGCCTGCTGCTTCCGGAGGCCCGTGCGCGCCTGGCGGCGGATGCACACTACCGTTTCTGCGCCACGCACGGCTGCACCACGGTCCACTACCCCGAAGGGGGCGGCGAAGCCTTCCACCTCCCGGACGTGCGCGTGCGGGTGGGACAGAAACGGCCCGGGCCGCCCACCCCGGTCTGCTACTGCTTCCACCACACCGAGGAGGAGATCGCCGAGGAGATCCGGCGGACGGGTTCCTCCACCATCCCCGCCGCCATCACCGCCCAGGTCCAGGCCGGAGCCTGTGCCTGCGAGACCGAGAACCCCGAAGGAGTCTGCTGTCTGGGCAACGTGCGCGCGGCGGTGAAACGCGCGACGGAGGCCCTGGAGGCCCCTGCGACCCCGGCCCCCGCAGGCAAAAAGAATGCGTCTCCCGCCGAAGGCGGCCGGGCCTCGCTCTGGTCGCAGGCCGGGCTGCTTGCGGCGGCGGTCCTGGCCTCCGCCTGCTGCTGGATTCCGCTGATCCTGATCGGTGCGGGGGCCTCGAGCCTGGGGGCGGCCTCCTTCTTCGCAGCCTGGCGGCCTGTTTTCATGGTCTTCACGGTGGTCATGCTCGGGCTGGCCTTCTGGTTCACCTACCGGCGCCCGCGGAGCGGCGGGGCCGCGGGTGCCGCCTGTTCCCTGGAGGGGGGGGAGGCCTGCTGTGCGGTGGAAAAGGAGGGCGGCTCCCGTTCGGGAAGGAGGGTCCACCGCATCCTCCTGTGGCCCGTCTCCCTCTTCGCCCTGACCTTCCTCTTCTTCCCGACCGCCATCACCTCCCTGTTCGGCCTCCCTCCCGCCGGAAACGCTTCGACTTCAGCCGAAACCCCGGCCCCGGAGGCGGCCGGGCCCGTCTCCGCCCTGCATCCCGCAACACTTGAGATCGAGGGGATGGACTGCGAGGCCTGTGCCGCGGGCCTGGACAGGGCGCTGGAGGTCGTGCACGCCTCCGGCTACCGGGCGAAGATCCTGGCCGAAAAACCATGAAACCGAAACAATTCATCCTGCTTCTTGCCTCCGGCGGCCTGCTCCTCTGGGCGGGCGGCGAGGCCTGCGGGCCGGACGAATGCTCGACCGCTTCCGCTGCCCCGGCTGCTCCCGGGGGCCCGGCTGCTCCGGAGGCCACGGCCGCGTCCTTCGCGACCGCGGTCTTCCAGGTGGAGGGTCTGAAGAAGACCGCTTCGGGGGCCACCTGACACGGCTGACCCGACGGCATCTTTGAGGCTCTCAAGGAGAATGCCGCAGTCCGGGCGGTCGCCTGGGATTACGAGAAGGATGAAGTCGAGATCCGCTTCGATCCGCAAGCCGTCACGGTGGAGGATCTGGGCGGGATCATCCGCAACGAACAGTTCGAACCCCACCTCCTGAAGCAGACCGTCCTGGAGAAGACGGCCGGCGCCTCCCGTCCGCTTTCCGGGCAGCTCCCGGCCCTTGCTTCCCCGCCCGGTTTCTACCGCGAGGCCCTGGCGCAGGCACGCCGCGAGAAGAAAACGCTCCTGATCGATTTCGGGGCCTCCTGGTGTGCGCCATGCAAGCGCTTCCAGGGCGAGACCCTGGCCGATCCGCGCGTGGCGGCGCTTCTGCCGCGCCTGGTGGTGATCGCCGTGGACACCGATGAGCAGCCCGCGCTCGCCCGCGCTTTCGGGGTTTCGGCCATCCCCGACCTCGTGCTGGCCGGCCCGCAGGGGAAGATCCTCCAGCGCTGGAACGGATTCGAAGGACCGGACGCCTTCCTGGCCCGCCTGAAGGCGGTCCTGGGAGAGTGAGGCTATCCTGCCGCCCATGTCCACCAAGCCCATCCGTCTTTTCGAGATCCCGCCCTCACCCAACAACATCAAGGTGCGGGTCGCGATGAACTACAAAGGAATCCCCTTCGAGCGGATTCCGCTCCCCCGCGACGCCTCGGGGAAGGATCTCGACCGCACCGCGGTGATCGCCGCCACCCGCCAGCCGCTCACCCCGTCCATCGAGCACGAGGGGCGCACCCTTTTCGATTCGGCCGCCATCCTGCGCTACCTGGAGGCCAACTTCCCCGGCACGCCGCCGCTTTTCTCCAGCGACATCGAGACCTTGCGGGCCATCGAGGGCGAGGAGCGCTGGGCGCGCAGCGTCCTTTCGGCCCCCTTCACCACGGTGATCCGCATGTTCTTCAGCGGGCAGATCGACGCCGCCGAAGTCGAGAAGGCAAATGGGGAGTTCCAGAAAGTCACCGGGCGCATCGAGACAACCCTTGCGAAATCTCCCTGGCTGGTGGGGGAGTCCATGACCGCCGCCGACGTGACCGCCGCGCCCTACGTCTTCGGCGCCATGATTCCCGCGGAGGCTGCCGCAATGGGCGGCCCGGTGGCCTTCCTGCACGAGAACTTCCGCCTCGGGGAGGGCCGCGAGCGGACCCGCGCCTGGGTCGGGAAGGTCATGGCCTACGACCCCATGCCGCTTCCCGCCTGACCGGGCACTGGAACGGCCTCGTTACGATGTTGATGAATAATCCGGGCTAGAATCGCGGGGGATGCCCAAAACCGCTTCTTCCCTGTTCCGCGGTCATCTCCTCTTCGCCGGCATCCCGGCGGCCTTCCTGCTGGTCACTGGCATCCACGCGGTCCGCAGCGGGTTCATCGCGGATCCCCGGTTTTTCGAGCCGGCGCAGGTGAACCCGCATATGACCACCGAATTGATCCAGGTCCTCACCGGGGAGCATCTGATCCGCCGAACGGCGGGAGTCTGGGGTCTGGGCGGCGACCCCCTGGACCCCGAAACTCCCGGCGTCCAGATCCTGGGGAAACTCGCCAAGCCCGGGACCCGGGTCCAGGTCGACGCAAGCGGGATG
>CAZQAP010000180.1:0-6173 GCA_964591365.1 uncultured Planctomycetales bacterium | reverse complement strand
GTGATGAACGAACTGGGCGAGATCGGGATCGACGGCAAGGTTCTCACCGGCCTCCCCTCGGTGGAGCGGATGGTGGAGCTGAACAGCGGCTGCATCTGCTGCTCGGTGGGCGCCCAGTTCGGGATGGCGATCCAGGACATCCTGCGCACGATCCAGCCCCACCTCGTGATCCTCGAGACCACCGGGGTGGCCGAGCCCGAGCCGCTCATCCGGGTGGTGAAGGAATCAGGTCTGGCGCTCGATGCGGTGATCACGGTCGTGGATGCCCTCAATCTGGACGCCTGCCTGGCCCAGGGGCCCGCCGCCCGCCGGCAGATCGAGGCGGCCGACTTCCTGGTCCTCAACAAGACCGACCTCGTGGAGAAGGCCGCCCGCCGCCGGGCGGAGAATCGCCTTCGCCGCTTCAACCCACGTGCGGTCCTGGAGGCCACCGTGCAGGGCCGGGTCCAGAATGATCTGCTCTTCGCCACCAGCGTCGGGCGTGCGCGGCGTCTGGCACGGGCCGGGAAGGAAGGCGGGACTTCGGACTCCGGCCATGGGCATTTGGAGGCCGGCGGCATGGAGGCCTTCTTTCACTCCGGGGAACCCGGAGAATCCTTCCTGCGTGCTCGGTTCGAGCGTTTCCTGGCGCGTCTTCCCGCAGAGATCTACCGTGCGAAGGGGATCGTGCGTCTCGAGGGGGAGCCACGTTCCTGGCTCTTCCACTTCACCTGCGGGCGCTACGACCTGGAACCGTTCCCGGAGGGACTGACCGCTCCCAAGACCAGCCAGGCGGTCTTTCTCGGCCGCGGCGCGGCCCGCCACGAAGCGCGGGTCCTCAAACGGCTCGCCCGCTGCCGCTCGGACGGGTAATATCGCCATTCGCCGATTCGGGGGGATTCGGCATGGAATTCCTGAAGGAAGCCTTCACGCTCAAATACATCCTGGTGGCCCTTTTTCTGGGGACGAGCCTCTACGTCCACTTTCGGGGCCGCTGGCGCTATCCGATCATGCGCCAGCTCACCGGTCTCTCCACCCTGCTGGCGCCCTACAACACCTTCGCCTACCTCTTCTCCGCGGTTCCCAACGAGCCCATCCTGGATGAAAAACTCCTCCCCGTGGTGGATCACCTGAAGAAGAACTGGAAGGTCCTGCGCGACGAAGCCGCGGAACTCGTGCGCCGCGGCGAGATCAAGGCCTCCCGGAAGTACGACGACCTGGGCTTCAACTCCTTCTTCCGGCGCGGCTGGAAGCGGTTCTATCTCAAGTGATACGGAAAGCCGCTCCCATCCGCCCGGGATCTCTGCCCGAAGACGATCGGGATCCTGCAGGAGGTCCCCTCGGTCCGTGCGGCCATGTTCGCCCTGCTCGGACCCCACAACCAGCTCAACCGCCACCGCGACCCCTTCGCGGGTTCGCTGCGATATCACCTGGGACTCATCACTCCCAACGACGAAGGCTGCCAGATCAACATCGACGGCACGCCACAGGTCTGGAGGGACGGCGAGGGGTTCCTCTGGGACGCAACCTACGTCCACCGTCCCGAGAACGAGACCGATCGGCACCGGGTCATCCTCTTCTGCGACGTGGAGCGGCCGCTTCGCACCAGGATCGCCACCGGAATCAATCGCTTCGCCAGCCGCTTCCTGATGAGCATGACCGGCTCCCGCAACCGGAAGGAGGATCCGATCGGATTCTTCAACCGCCTTTTCGGATTCGTCTATCCGATCCGCATCGCCGCCAAGAAACTGAAGCGGGCCAACCGCAAGGTCTACTACGCCCTGAAATATGCGCTCCTGATCGCGCTTCTGGCCTGGATCCTGCTCTGATCCTGCACTGTTCCTGTCCTGGTCGGGCCCGGACCGGATCAAGGCCTGCGGGCCAGGAACCCGGAGACACCCGGTGGAAAGCGAAAGGAACCGTAGCCCCGCAGTAGGCGGGTGCGGAAACCGGCGGCGCGGAGCATCCTCGCGATTTCCGAAGGGCGGAAGAGCTGCTGGACGTGGACTTCCCGGGTCCTTCGGAAGACCCGGCCGGTCCGGCGGAAGGTTGTGATGGTTCGCGTGAGCCGGTTCTTTCCCGGGTCGTGGAGGTAATCCACCAGAATGGTCCAGCCGTCCCCTTCCCAGTGCCCCTGGGCCCGGCCCCGGCAGCGCCCGGGGCCGGCGGCGTCGAAGAGGAAGAGCCCGCCGGGCCGCAGGGAATCCCGGACCGAACGGAAGAACCTTGCCAGGGAACGGCGGTTGGTCCCTTCGTCGAAGCGGTAGTTGAAGACCTCTCCCAGGGCGGTGACGGCGTCGCAGGCCGGCAGCCGGACGGCCAGGAAGGAGCCGGTCCGCAACCGGGCCCGGGGCGCCTGCTTTCTTGCCAGCCGGATCATGGCGGGAGAAAAGTCGATGCCGAACACCGCGTAGCCCGAACGGTCGAGTTCCCGTGCCCAGATCCCGCTGCCGCAGCCAAGGTCCGCCACCAGACCTCCCGGGACTCCGTTCTTCCGCAGGAGGGCGAGGATTCCCGGTGCGGCCTGCCGGGAAAACC
Source organism: uncultured Planctomycetales bacterium (assembly GCA_964591365.1). Lineage (GTDB taxonomy): Bacteria > Planctomycetota > UBA1135 > UBA1135 > UBA1135 > CAZQAP01. Next base: position 3,656 of record CAZQAP010000180.1, on the reverse strand, counting down.
CGCCGAACCCGCAGTGGTGGATCCAGGCCAGGTCCTGCGCGTAGGCTTTCATCCGGGCTAGACTGGGCTCGCCGCCCCCGAAAGAAAACCCCCATGAAAGCCTTCTCCCGGTTCCTTCTCCCCGCCCTTCTGCTCCCCGGCTGCGTGCTGCTGACTCCCGGCTCGCAGTCGCGCGAGCGGGCCGATCTCCCCTCGCAGCAGGCCGCCGCCCGTGCGCCGCGGACCCTGGCGGATCTGGAGCGCCAGGCCCGGCGTCACAACGAGGTTCTCGAGGTTCCCCGTTTCGAATCCGCTCCGGCGGATCTCGAGAAGCACGTCGGCGGGGTTCTGGCCGCCGCCGACCGGCGGCTCGACGCCCTGGCCGCCCAGGATCCCGGGCGGGTGACTTTCGCGGGCACCATCGCCGCGCTCGACACGATCCGCTATCCGGTCATCAACACCGCCAACCGCGTCTATCTGATCAAGGAGACCAGCCCCGATCCCGCCGTCCGCAAGGCCGCCACGGAACAGGTCGAGAAGCTGGAACGCTGGGGGGTCGGCGTCCAGTACCGCGAGGACGTCTACAAGGCCTGCCGGGCGTTCGCCGACGCCTATGAAGCCGGAAAACGGGGCCGCCTCGAGGGCGAGGATTGGAAGCTCTACCACGACACCATGCGCGACTATCGGCGCGCGGGCCTCGAACTGGACGAGGCCACCCGCAAGAAGGTGGAGGCGCTCCAGAACAAGCTCAACGATCTGGCCACGCAGTTCGACACCAACATCACCAATGCCAGCGTCACCCTCGCCTTCACCGGCGCCGACCTGGAAGGGGTGCCGGAACCGTTCCTGGAGGCCTCGAAGCGCCCCGACGGGTCCCATGCCGTGCGGCCCACGGTCATCACCGACTACCTGGCCGTGATGCAGAACGCCCGCAGCGAGGCGACCCGCAAGCGGCTCAAGATCGCGCGCTATTCGGTCGCCATGAAGGAGAACGGACCCATCCTGGACAAGTTGCTGACCGTCCGGGACGAGATCGCCGGTCTTTTGGGCTACGCTTCCTGGGACGACTACCAGATCGAGCCGCGCATGGCCAAGAACGCCGGAAATGCCATCCGCTTCGTCGAGGATCTCGCCAAGGGGCTCGAACCGAAGTTCCGGGCCGAACTCGAGACCATGCGCCGCATGAAGGCCCGCGACACCGGGAATCCGGATGCGCAGATGAAGATCTGGGACTTCCGCTACTACATGAACCAGATCCAGAAGGAGAACTATTCCGTCGATGCCGAGGCCCTGCGCGTCTTCTTCCCCTTGAAACGCGTGCTGGACGGGATGTTCGGGGTCTACGAGACGATCTTCGGGCTGAAGATCGAACCCGTCCAGGCGCCCGAGGTCTGGGCCGACGGGGTCACCCTGCACGTGGTGAGCGATGCCGCCACCGGCGAGCCGCTGGGGCTCTTCTACCTGGACCTCTTTCCCCGCGCAGGGAAGTACAACCACTTCGCCCAGTTCGGAGTGGTCGATGAGAAGGTGCTCCCCGACGGACGCTCCCGCCGGCCCATTGCGGCGCTGGTGGGCAACTTCACGCCGCCAAGCGAGGGCCGGCCGTCGCTTCTGGCCCACTCCGAGGTCGAGACCCTCTTCCACGAGTTCGGACACGTGCTGCACACGCTCCTCACACGCACGAAGTACGCGACCTTCGCCGGAACCAACGTCCCGCGCGACTTCGTGGAGGCCCCCTCGCAGATGCTCGAGAATTGGGTCTGGGATCCCAAGGTCCTCGACCGTTTCGCGGCCGACTACCGGGATCCGAAGCACAAGATCGATCCCAAGACCATTGCGCGCATGAAGGAGGCCGATCTGGCCACCAAGGGCACCTTCTACCGGCGCCAGCTCTGCTTCGCCCTGGCCGACCTGCGCATGCACGCCGCAGGCCATCCCAAGGATTCCGCCGCGATCGCCAACAGGGCCATGGCGGAGATCTTCATGGCGCCCCCCGAGGGGACCGACTTCGCCGCCTACTGGGGGCACCTCACCGGCTACGATGCCGGCTACTACGGCTATTCCTGGTCCGACGCCATCGCCTCCGATCTCGCCACGGCCTTCCACAAGGCGCCGGGCGGTTTCCTCGACCGCAGGACCGGCATGCGCCTGCGCCGCGAAATCTACGAGGTGGGAGGTTCGCGGGAGGTGGAGGAATCGATTCGCCGGTTCCTGGGACGCGAACGCTCCAACCAGGCCTTCCTGACCGATCTCGGCATCCGCTGATCCCGGCCGAAGACCGCGACGTGAACCCCAAGGCCTTCTCCGCGCTCTGCCTCCTCTCGGCCGCCGCCTGTTCCGGCGGGGAGGAGGCCGCTCCGGCCGGGCATCCGAACCTGGTCCTCATCGTCGCCGACGACCTTGGCTGGGGGGACGTCGGATACCATGCTCCGGGAGCCCCCACCCCCAACATCGACCGCCTTGCCCGCGAAGGAGTGGCCCTCGACCGTTTCTATGCCTATCCCGTCTGTTCCCCGTCGCGCGCGGCCCTGATGACCGGACGGACGCCCATGAGCCTCGACTTCGTTCGCGGGCCGGCGGCGCCGTGGGAGCCCCGCGAGCTTCCCCTGGAGGAGCGCACGATGGGGGAGGTGTTCCGGGACGCGGGTTACGGAACCGCCATGGTGGGGAAATGGCATCTCGGCCTGACCCGGCGCGAACTGTGGCCCGACCGGCGCGGCTTCGACCACTTCTACGGGTTCCTGGGGGGCGCGGTCGACTACTTCGCCCACAAGCGCTCGGGGGGGCTCGACTGGCAGCGGGACGGCGTTTCGGTGAAGGAACCGGGTTACACCACCGATCTGCTCGCCGCCCAGGCTGTCCGCGACCTGGAGCAGCGCGACAAGGCGCGCCCCTTCTTCCTCTTCGTCTCCTTCAACGCGCCCCATACGCCCCTGGGGGCCCCGGCCGAACTGATCCGCAAACACTCCGGCGAGCCCGATCCCGCGCGGCGGAAATACCTCGCGGCAGTCGATTCCCTCGACCAGGCGATCGGCCGCATCCGGACTGCCCTGGAAAAGGAGGGCATGGCCGGGAACACCCTGCTGGTCTTCTTGAGCGACAACGGGGCCTCCCCCCACAAAGGCGGGAGCAATCTTCCCTTGCGGGGCGGAAAGTTCGACACCTTCGAGGGGGCCATCCGGGTCCCCGCGGTCCTCTATTGGCCGGGACATCTGACGGGAGGAAAAGTTTCCGAACAGGTGGTGACCCTGCAGGATCTCCTGCCCACCCTGGCTGCGGCCTGCGGTTTCACTCCCCGCGGGACCCGGCCGCTCGACGGCAGGAATCTGCTGCCCCAGCTTCTCGCTTCGAAGGAGGAGCCGCGCGAGGATCTCTTCTTCAGCTACCAGAACCAGTCGGTCACCTTCCTCACCCTTCTTCAGCCGGAATGGAAGTTCACCCGCTTCCTGGACCGGAATTCGGGCCGTTCGCAGGACTTTCTGTTCCGCATCCGGCAGGACCCCGGGGAGAAGAAGAATCTTGCGGCCCGGGAGCCGGACCGGGTTCGCGACCTGTGGGAGCGGATCGAGCGCTGGCAGGCACCCCATCCGCTGCTCGGACCGCCCCCCGACACCCGGCAGCCGCCCGGCTGGCACTACCCCGCCGACTGGACGGACATCGCGCTCAAGAAGGAGTAG
>CAZQAP010000179.1:0-6329 GCA_964591365.1 uncultured Planctomycetales bacterium | reverse complement strand
TCGAGGGGAAGGGGGCCACCGAGGAGGCGGTGCGCGCGGCGCTCCCCGGGCACCGCTACCTGCACCTTGCGACCCACGGCTACTTCGAGCCCGACGAGCTACCCTCCCTGATGGCGAGCGCGCGCAAGGCCGGACCGCAACCCCTCGGCGAGGAGCGGCGCGCCGTGGGGCTTCTTCCCGGCCTCCTCTCCGGCCTGGTCTTTGCCGGAGTCAACGCCAAGCCCGATCCCGCGCGCGACGACGGCTACCTCTCGGCGGAGGAGATCCAGTTCCTCGATCTCTCGGCCTGCGATCTTGCGGTGCTTTCGGCTTGCGAGACGGCGCTGGGGAGCAAGCGGGCCGGCGAGGGGCTCCAGAGCCTGCGGCGGAGCTTCGCGGTGGCGGGCGCCAAGACGGTGGTCTCCTCCCTGTGGAAGGTGGACGATCGCGCCACGGCCACCCTCATGCGCCACTTCTACGAGAACTACTGGCAGAAGGGCATGGAGAAGCTCGAGGCCCTGCACCAAGCCAGGCTGCGCATGCTGCAACAAAACCGGGCCGACTACCAGGGGGATGCCCGCCCCTCCACCTGGGGCGCCTTCGTCTTGAGCGGCGACTGGAGGTGAACGGGGAACCGCCATGAATGCCATTTTCACCCTCCTTCTTCTTCTCCTCCTTCAAACTCAGCAAACCCCAGGCTCCTCCGCGATCCTGAAACCGGGCAAGCCGCTCGAGGGGAAGATCACCGATCAGAGCCCTCTGGTGGAAACGCCGACGACGAAGAAAACCTTCACGGATGCCCCCGTGCGGGGGGAAACCTTCATCTTCCAGGTGCCCGAATCCGGTCCCTGGCACCTCGACCTGCGCTCGTACTTCTTCGACGCCTACCTGGTGCTGCGCGACGCCGAGGACCGCCTCCTCGCCGAGGACGACAACGGACTGATCGGCGTGCACAGCCGGATCGTGGCGGAGCTGGAGTCGGGCCGGGAGTACCGGGTCGTCGCCTGCGCCCTGCATGGAAAGCGGGGCGCCTTTGGACTGTTGCTGCAGGCGGGGAAGCCCCCTCCCCTTTCCCCGAAGGAGAAGGCTGCTGCAGATCTGACGGACGCCCGGGAGCGAGTGCGGGCCATCGAGGCGGTCCAGGGCCCGGATGGCCTGGGCACGGCTTCGGCTCTGAATGACCTGGCGACTTTTCTCGAGGAGGACCGGCGGTACCAAGAAGCGCGCCCTCTCTTCGAGAGGGCATTGGCGATCCGGGAGAAGGCGCTGGGTCCTGAGCACCTCGGCGTGGCGGCGAGCCTGGACAATCTCGCCTGGTCCTACCAAGACCAGGGCCGCTACGGGGAGGCGGAACGGCTGTACCGGCGGGCGCTGGCCATCCGCCAGAAGGCCCTGGGTCCCGGGCACCCCGATGTCGCCGACAACCTCAGCCACGTCGGTTCGCTCCTCCTGTACCAGGGCCGCTACGGGGAAGCGAAGCCGTTCTTCGAGCGCGCGCTGGCCATCCGGGAGAAGGCCCTGGGCCCGGATCACCCTCTGGTGGCTTTGAGCCTCAGCAACCTCGCCATGCTTCTCCTTCGCCAGGGCAGCTACCAGGAGGCGGTTCGTCTTCTCGAACGGGCGGTGGCGGTCTATGAGAAGAGGCCGGGCCCCGGGAAAACCGACCTGGCGGGAGCTCTCAACAATCTCGCCGGGCTCTACAAGACCCGCGGCCGCTATGAGGAGGCGCGGCCGCTGTACGAAAGGGCGCTGGCGATCTGGGAGAAGGCGTTGGGACGGGGGCATCCCAACGTGGCAACCACGCTCAACAACCTCGCCTCGCTCCTCGAAGCGCAGGGCCGTTACGAGGAGGCGCGGCCGTTGTACGAGCGGGCGCTGGCCATCCGGGAGAAGGCGCTGGGGCCCGAACATCCCGATTTGGCGAAGAGCTTCAACAACCTGGCCGGGCTTTACAAGATCCGGGGCCGCTACGAAGAGGCGCGGCCGTTGTACGAGCAGGCACTGGCGATCTTCGAGAAGGCTCTGGGGCCCGAGCACCCCTACGTGGCAAAGGCCCTCAATAACCTCGCTTCGCTCCTCCAGGTCCAGGGCCGCTACGAGGAAGCGCAGCCCTTGTACGCGCGCGCCCTGGCGATCCTGGAGAATGCGCTGGATTCCGACCACCCCGATGTGGCGAGGGGGCTCGACCGCCTGGCCGTGCTGCTCGGCGTCCGGGGCCGCCATGGGGAGGCCCGGCTGCTCCACGCCCGCAGTCTCCGGAGCCGGCTGGCCTACCTGGACCGGGAACTCCCCACCATGTCCGAGGCCGGCCGCTTCCGGCTGCTGGGCCTTGCCCGCGGCCCGGACCGGCTGCTGCGTAGTTGGATCGCGAGCGGGACCGCGCCCGACCGGCTGGTCCTGGACCTCAGCCTGCAGTGGAAAGGGAAGGCCACGCGGCTTCAGGCCGCCGAGCTGCGCTTGTCCCGCCAGGCCGACACACCGGATCTTCGGCGGCGCAAAGGGGACATCCAGGCGGTGGGGAAGGAACTCTCGACCCTGGTCTTTCTTCCCGTGGGCAAACGGGCCGAGGATCACGAGGAGCGGGTGGCAGCGCTGCGCAAGAAGCGGCTCGATCTCGAGCGCGCCCTCAACCGCGACCTGGGGCTCGAGGAGGTGCTGGCCACGCCGGCCAGCAAGGAGGTCCAGGCCGCCCTGCCCGCGGATGCCGTGCTGCTCGACTTCTATGTGGCCAGCGAAGTGTTTGCCTGGGTGCTGCACCGGGAAGGGGAACCCGAGCTGGTTTCCCTGGGCAAGGCCGAGCCCCTGCGCAAGGCCCAAGCAGCCTTCCTGCACCGCTCCGGGGTGCGGGGGGCTGCCGCGCTGCAGAAAGAAGGCCGCGATCCGGCTTCCGTGTATGCCGGTCTTCTCTGGAAGCCGCTGGCGGCGCTGGTGGGGGATGCGGGCACGGTGCTCGTGAGTCCCGACGGCTTCCTGGGGGAACTGCCCTTCGGGATCCTTCCGGACGGCGAGGGGCATTTCCTGATCGAGCGCCACCGCTTCGCCTACTTGTCGGACGCGACGCGGATCGTGGGAACGGACGGGCCGGCCGCGGAGCGGGAGGGGAGCGTGCTAGCGGTGGGGGACGTGAACTACTACCAGCGGGAGGAGACCCGCTTCGGCCCGGCGCTGGTGCTGGCCGCCTCCCACAGCCGATCGCGGATCGGGGACACTTGGCCCTCCCTGGAAGCGACGCGCGAGGAGCTGCGCTCCTTGCGCGACCTGCACGACTTGGTGCTCGGGTGGACAAGCCCCTTCGATCAGCTCGACGGCCAGGGGGCCACCGAGGAGGCGGTGCGGGCGGCCCTTCCCGGGCACCGCTACCTGCACCTGGCGACGCACGGCTACTTCGAGCCCGACGACCTGCCTTCCCTGATGCGGGATGCGGAGGAGAAGGAGGAGAAAGCGGCTCTCGGGGAAGAGGTGAAGGCCGTGGGGCTGCTCCCCGGTCTCCTCTCCGGTCTGGTCCTGGCCGGGGTGAACGGCCAGCCGGATCCGGACCGCGACGACGGCTACCTCTCGGCGGAGGAGATCCAGTACCTGGATCTCTCGGCCTGCGACCTGGCGGTGCTCTCGGCCTGCGAGACGGCCCTGGGGAGCGAACGGGCCGGGGAGGGGCTCCAGAGCCTGCGGCGCGGCTTCGCCGTGGCGGGGGCAAAAACCGTGATCTCCTCGCTCTGGAAGGTGGACGACCGCGCGGCAGCCACGCTCATGCGCCATTTCTACGAGAACTACTGGCAGAAGGGCATGGAGAAGCTCGAGGCGCTGCACAAGGCGAAGCTGCGCATGCTCCGGCAGAACCGCGCCGACTACGGGGGCGACGCGCGCCCCGCCACCTGGGGCGCCTTCGTGCTTTCGGGCGACTGGAGATGAATCCCCAACCGACCATGAACACTCCCCTCCTCCTGCTTCTCTTCCTCCAGAACCCGCAGCCCCTTCCCGTCCTGGAACCGGGCGTGACCCTCAAGGGCGAGGTCACCGATCACAGCCCCGCGGTGGAGACCCCCACCCTGAAGGGGGGCTACACGGACGCCCCCGTCCTGGGCGAGACCTTCACCTTCCGAGTGCCCGGGAGCGGCCCTTGGCATCTGGACCTGCGCAGTTACTTTTTCGACGCCTACCTGGTGCTGCGCGATGGCGAGGGCCGGCTCCTCGCCGAGGACGACGACGGGCTGATCGGCCGGCACAGCCGGATCGTGGCCAAGCTGGCGGCGGGCCGCGAATACAAGGTCACGGCCTGCGCGTTGCACGGCCAGCGCGGCGCCTTCGACTTGGTGCTCGCAAAGGGGAAGCCGAAGGTTCTTTCGCGGAAGGAGATCGTGGCGGCGGATCTCGCCGAAGCCCGCTCGCGGGTGAAGGCCATGGAGGCCGCCAGAGGCTCCGAGAGCCTGGATGTGGCCATCGCGTTGAATTCCCTCGCCGCGTTCTACAAGGCCCAGGGCCGCTACCAGGAGGCGGAGCCGTTGTACAAGCGCACGCTGGCGATTCGGGAGAAAGTGCTGGGTCCGGAGCATCCGGACGTCGCCAGGAGCCTCAACAACCTCGCCTTGATCTACCGCGCCCAGGGCCGCTACGGAGAGGCGGAGCCTTTATTCGAGCGTTCGCTGGCGATTCGGGAGAAAGTGCTGGGTCCGGAGCATCCGGACGTCGCCAGGAGCCTCAACAACCTCGCCTTGCTCTACGACGACCAGGGCCGCTACGGAGAGGCGGAGCCGCTCTACAAACGTGCGCTGGCGATCCGGGAGAAGGTGCTGGGCCCCGCCCATCCCTTGATGGCCCAGAGTCTCAACAACCTCGCCGAACTTTACAAGGCCAAGGGCCACTACCGAGAAGCGGAGCCCTTGTCCAAGCGCGCGCTGGCGATCTGTGAGAAGGCTCTGGGTCCGGAGCACCCGAACACCGCGAAAAGCCTCAACAACCTCGCTGGGCTCTACCAAGCCCAGGGGCGCTACAGCGAAGCGGCGCCGCTGGCCAAGCGCGCACTGGCGATCCGGGAGAAAGTGCTGGGTCCGGAGCATCCAGACACCGCCCTGGCTCTCAACAACCTCGCCGTGCTCTACGATGACCAGGGCCGCTACGGGGATGCGGAGCCCCTGTACAAGCGCTCGCTGGCGATCCGGGAGAAGGTGCTGGGGCCGGAGCATCCGAGCACCGCATTGAGTCTCGACAACCTCGCCAGGCACTACATGGACCAGGGCCGCTACGGGGATGCGGAGCCGCTGCTCAAGCGCTCGCTGGCGATCCGGGAGAAGGTGCTGGGGCCGGAGCATCCCCGCGTGGCCCTGAGTCTCAACAACCTTGCCGTGAACAACATGGACCAGGGCCGCTACCGAGAGGCGGAACCGCTGCTCAAGCGCGCGCTGGCGATCCGGGAGAAAGTTCTTGGGCCCGAGCATCCCTATGTTGCGACGGATCTCAACAACCTCGCCCGCCTCTACAACCGCCAGGGTCGTTTCCAAGAGGCGGAGCCGCTTTTCCACCGCGCGCTCAAGGGTCAGCTTCGCCAACTCGACACCGAGCTGCCGGTCATGACCGAGGCGGACCGCTTCCAGCTCCTGGCGATCACCAGGGGACCGGGCATGCTGCTACAGAACTGTACCCGGCTCGAGACGGGGGCCGATGCAGGCATCCTCGACCTGTGCCTGAATTGGAAGGGAAAGGCCACGCGGCTGCAGGCGGCCGGACTGAAACTGGCCCAGGGGAAGGAGTCCTCGGAGGTGCGGCGGCGGATCGGCAGGCTGCAAGGACTTCAGAAGGAACTCTCGACCCAGGTCTTTCTTCCCGCGGCCAAGCGGAGCCCCGATCACGAAGAGAAGGTCAAACAATTGCGGGAGAAGCGGCTCGAGCTGGAGCGCGCTTTCAACCGCGACCTGGGGCTCGACGAAGTGATGGCGACGCCGACGAGCAAGGAAGTCCAGGCCGCCCTGCCCGCGGATGCCGTGCTGCTCGATTTCTACGTGGGCCAGGAGGTGTTCGCCTGGGTGTTGAAGCACGAGGGCCCGCCGGAGCTGATCGCTCTGGGCAAGGCCGCACTTCTTCGCAAGGCGCAGGAGGCCTTCCTGCGCCGCTACGGGGTGCGGGGGGCGGCCGCGCTGCAGGAAGAAGGCCCCGACCCGGCGACCATATATGCCGGTCTTCTCTGGAAGCCGCTGGCCGCCCTGGTGGGGGATGCGGGCACGGTGCTCGTGAGCCCCGATGGCTTCCTGGGGGAACTGCCCTTCGGGATCCTGCCGGACGGGGAAGGGCATTTCCTGATCGAGAAGCACCGCTTCGCCTACCTTTCGGATGCGACCAGGATCGTGGCGGAGGACGGC
>CAZQAP010000178.1:4739-6352 GCA_964591365.1 uncultured Planctomycetales bacterium | reverse complement strand
GAGCGCACCCCGATCTGGCCTTCGCGCAGCGCCTGGATGCCCTCGGCGGCCGCCATGGCGGCGCTCATGGTCGTCAGGCAGGGGATGCCGGCCTGGTAGGCCTCGCTGCGGATCATGCCGTCGTCGTGGCGGGTGACCTTGCCGAGCGGGGTGTTCAGGATCAGGACCACGTGGCGGTTCTTGATCAGATCCACCACGTGCGGGCGGCCCTCGTGCACCTTGTTGACCCGCTCGCAGGGGATGCCGTGGCGGTGCAGCACCCGGTAGGTCCCCTCCGTGGCGATGAGCGTGAAGCCCATCTCGACCAGCGAACGCACCACCAGGGTCACGGAGCGCTTGTCCGAATCCTTCACGCTGACGAAGACCTTGCCCTCGGTGGGGAGCTTGCGGCCGGCCGCGTCGCTCGCCTTGGCGAAGGCCAGGCCGAAGTTGCGGTCGATCCCCATGACTTCGCCCGTGCTGCGCATCTCGGGGCCGAGATCGGCGCGCGCACCCGGGAACTTGGCGAAGGGGAAGGCGGGGGCCTTCACCGCCAGGTGTTCGAGCACGACGGGCTCCTCGACGCCGAGTTCCCCGAGCGAACTGCCCGCCATGACCCGGGTGGCGATGCGCGCCAGCGGCAGCCCGGTGGCCTTGGCCACGAAGGGGACCGTGCGCGAGGCGCGCGGGTTGACCTCGAGGACGAAGACCGTATCGCCGCGCACTGCGAACTGGACGTTCATCAGCCCGACCACGCCGAGTTCGAGCGCCAGGGCCGTCGTGGCCGTGCGGATCTCCGCCTCGATCTCCTCGCCCAGGGAGATGGAGGGGATCACGCAGGTGGAATCCCCGGAATGGATTCCGGCCTCCTCGATGTGCTCCATCACCGCCCCGATGACGACCTGCTCCCCGTCGCAGACGCAGTCCACGTCGACCTCGATGGCCTCTTCCAGGAAGCGGTCGATGAGGACGGGGTGGTCCGGAGAGGCGATGACGGCCTGCTCCATGTAGCGGCCGAGATCGCGCTCGTCATAGATGATCTCCATCGCCCGCCCACCAAGCACGTAGGAGGGCCGCACCAGGACCGGATACCCCAGGCGTGCGGCTGCGGCGCGGGCCTCCTCGGCGTCGGTGGCCATCTCGTTGGGCGGCTGGCGCAGCCCGAGTTTCTTCAAGAGGTCGGCGAAACGGCCGCGGTCCTCGGCGCGGTCGATGGCCTCGACCGGGGTGCCCAGGATGGGGATGCCGGCCTGTTCCAGGCCCCGGGCGAGGTTGAGGGGCGTCTGGCCCCCGAACTGGACGATGACCCCGTCCACCTGCTCGCGCTGGCAGATGGCGCGGACGTCCTCGTGGGTGAGGGGTTCGAAATAGAGCCGGTCGCTCACGTCGAAGTCGGTGGAGACCGTCTCCGGATTCGAATTGACCATGATCGACTGGATTCCCATCTCCCGCAGCGCCAGGGAGGCATGCACGCAGCAGTAGTCGAACTCGATCCCCTGGCCGATGCGGTTGGGGCCGCCGCCCAGGATCATGATCTTGCGGCCGGGCCGCGGCGGAGATTCATCGGGGCCTTCGCAGTCGTAGGTCGAGTAGAAGTAGGGCGTGCGCGCGGCGAACTCGCCCGCGCAGGTGTC
>CAZQAP010000178.1:0-4639 GCA_964591365.1 uncultured Planctomycetales bacterium | reverse complement strand
CCGGCCTGGATGGCGTCGTGGATCGCGAAGAGCCGCCCGGGCGCCGGCCGGGCCACCTTCTGGCGCAGTTCGTCCGGCTGGTAGCTGGTCTTCTTGCCGCTGAATCCCACGCGGCCGACCTCCAGCCCGCGCAGGGCTTTCTGGAAGGCCTCCTCGAAGGTCCTGCCGATGGCCATGGTCTCGCCCACGCTCTTCATCTGGGTGCCCAGCGTGGTGTCGGAGAGCGGGAACTTCTCGAAGGCGAAGCGCGGCATCTTCACCACCACGTAGTCGAGGGTGGGCTCGAAACAGGCCGGGGTCTCCTTGGTGATGTCGTTTTGGATCTCGTCGAGCGAATAGCCCACCGCCAGCTTGGAGGCGAACTTCGCGATCGGGAACCCGGTCGCCTTGCTGGCCAGCGCCGAGGAGCGCGAGACGCGCGGATTCATCTCGATCACGATCATGCGCCCGTCGGCGGGATCGATGGCGAACTGGACGTTCGCGCCGCCGGTCTCCACCCCGATCTCGCGCATGATGGCCAGCGCCGCGTCGCGCATGGCCTGGTATTCGCGGTCGGAAAGGGTCTGGGCGGGGGCCACCGTGATGGAATCTCCGGTGTGCACCCCCATGGGATCGAGGTTTTCGATCGAGCAGACGACCACGCAGTTGTCCTTGCGGTCGCGCATCACCTCGAGTTCGTACTCCTTCCAGCCGATCAGGCTCTTCTCGATCAGGATTTTTCCGGCCGGAGAGAGGCGCAGGCCGCGCCGCGCGATCGTTTCGAACTCCTCCAGGTTGAAGGCCATCCCGCCGCCCGAGCCGGCCAGCGTGAAGGCCGGGCGGATCACGCACGGCAGCCCGATGCGGCCGGCCGCGGCACGGGCCTCGTCCAGGCTGGTGGCGATCTCGGAGGGGGCATTCTCGAGCCCGCAGCGGGTGACGCACTTGCGGAACTGGTCGCGGTCCTCGGCGCGGCAGATGACTTGGTAGGAGGCCCCGATCAGCTCGACCCCGTAGCGCTCAAGGGCGCCCGACTCGTGCAGCGCGATGGCCGCGTTGAGCGCCGTCTGCCCGCCCAGGGTGGGGAGCAGGGCGTCGGGGCGCTCCTTCTCGAGGACCTTCTCGACGAACTCGGCCGTGATCGGCTCGACGTAGGTGCTGTCGGCCAGATCCGGGTCGGTCATGATCGTGGCCGGATTGCTGTTGACCAGGACGACCCGGTAGCCCTCCTCCTTGAGGGCGCGCACCCCCTGGGTGCCGGAATAATCGAATTCACAGGCCTGCCCGATGACGATCGGGCCGGAACCCAGGATCAGGATGGAGTGGAGGTCGTCCCGGCGGGGCATGGAAAGGGGGTCCGCCCCCCTATTAGACAGGCGAGGGGGCTATTCCGCCAGCTCGCGGTGCAGGGCCGAAACGGCCACGGCCGGGTCCACGCCCTTGATGGCCAGGCATTCTCCCACCTTGACCGGCAGCACCAGGTCGAGCTTGCCCGCCCGGGACTTCTTGTCCCGTTTCATCAGGGAGGAGAGCTCCCGGCGGGTGGGCAGCTTTCCCGGAAAGCGGGTGGGGAGCCCCAGCCGGGCCACCACTCCGCGCACCCGGCGTGCGAGGCCCTTTTCGGCCACGCCGAGTTCCTCCGACATGCGCAGGGCGCAAAGGATCCCCAGCGCCACCGCCTCGCCGTGGGGGAGCTTCTTGAGACCGGCGGCAGCCTCCAGAGCGTGGGCGAAGGTGTGCCCGAGGTTGAGGACCATGCGGTCGCCAAGTTCGAGGGGATCCCGCTCCACCACGCGCATCTTCAGCTCCGCGGCCGCCTTGACCATCTCCAGGGCGGTCTCTCCAGGACGGCGCAGATCGGACGGACGCGCTTCTTCCAGAAGGCGCAGGAGGTCGGCATCGCCGATGAGGGCCGCCTTGAGCACCTCGCCCAGCCCGCAGTTCCATTCCCCCCGCGGCAGGGTGCGCAGAAGATTGACGTCACAGATGACGAATTCGGGCGCATGGAATGCGCCGAGGAGGTTCTTCCCTTCGGGAAGATCCACGGCGGTCTTGCCACCCAGCGCCGCATCGGCCATGCCCAGGAGGGTGGTGGGGACCACGCCCCAGCGGATGCCGCGCAAAAGGGTGGCCGCCAGGAATCCCGCCATGTCGGAAGTGACGCCCCCGCCGACGGCGAGGAGGAGCGTTTTTCGATCCAGCCCCCGGCGGACCATCGTGCGGGCCATCTTCTCCGCCTCGGCGAGGGTCTTCTTCTGTTCGGCGGGAAGCCAGGCGATCCAGTGGACCGGCCCGTCGAAGGCGGAAAGCCCGCGTTCCACCGGGCTTCGCGCGGCCTCTTCCGCGCGCCGGTCCAGGACAACCAAAACCCCGGTGGGGGGCGGATCCTGTTCCGCCAGCCGTCCCTGGAGGACTTGGCGGGTGACGTTGCGCCCGATGGAAGGCCAGTTCATGGATTGGGCGGCGGGCGGCGGGCGGCCATCCTGCGGCGCCGCGCCGCCAGAGCCCGGGACTCTTTCCGGTCGCGGCGGATCATCCAGGTCAGGAACAGGCCCAGAAGGACGGCCGCTGCGAGGAATCCGACCATCAACTGGTGCATCCAGGGGGGGGCCTCCTGGGGCGGGACCGGCCGTTCGCCCGCAACGACGAAATCGGGCATGAGATACATGCCGTCGCTCCCCTCGTAGCCCTCGAGCTGGAGGAACCACCCCAGGAAGACGCGCGCGTTGTTCTTGGCGCCGCGCGCAGGCAGGGTCATCTTGCCCGGAAGAATGACTTCGATCGGATTGGGAGGCCAGTTGAGGTTGCCGGCAAGTCCATAGGTCAGGAAATCCTCCCGCAGGGGGTTTTCGCCGGCGGCCTCGTACCAGGAATCCACCACCCGGCATTCGATCACGAACGGTCTGCCGCGGTAGAGCGAGGGTTCCTGAGCCAGATTCTTGAAGAGATCCTTGTCGAGGACCAGGGCGTCGCGGAAACGATTTTCGAGTTCCTCCTTGGACTGCCCGACGGTGCGCGCCACGTTGAGCAGATGCCAGAGGCCGTCGGAATCGGGCGGCCCCTTCTGACCCAGCCGATGGTCCTTCACGCGGGCGAGGAGGTCCATGTCCACCTCGCTCGTGGGCGGGGCGGGGCGGAAGGAGGGGCGCAGTTCCCGGCCCACCAGAAGCGGAGCGGTCACGCGCTTCCCGTCCAGCACGCGCGTGTAGATCTTGAAGAAGTAGCCGTCGGCGACCACGTAGTTCTGGCTGGCGAAGAGTTCCTTCGGCTCCTCCAGGGCCACGAAGAAGATGTCGCGGCCCGCATCGGTCCGGATCCAACACCACGATTCGCGCGGCCCGCCGGCGGTGCGGATCAGGGTCTGGAGGTCGAGCAGTTCTCCCCGCTGGCGGAAAGGTTCTCCGCGCAGGGAGGGCGCCTTTTCCTCCAGGGAATCGAAGGGCAGGGAGGGCTCGTGGAGCCGGCGCAGGTGCGCGGGCAGGAGCGTGCGGGCCGAACGGGCCAGGGAGCGGAAGGCTTCGGGTTCGAGCAGGAAGCGGTCTTCGGGCCGGGCGTCCTGGATCCCGGAAAGCGCCGCCTTGTCGACGGGGGGCAGCAGCAGGGTGGACTGCGGCTCCTCGTTGCTCCCTGTGTCAGCCTCTCCGGCCTCCTTCCGGAAGGTCCGGGAGAGGGCGAAGAAAACGACCAGCACCAGGACCAGGGTGAAACCCAGGGCGGCCAGGCGGACCTGGTCCCGGCGGGTCATCCCGTGCACAAGATTCCCTCCCCCCCGGCCCTTCTCCTTCGGCGTCATCCTCATCGGCGAAGCCTACGGTAGTCCCGCGCGGCCTGGACGAAACCGGAAAAGAGAGCGCGGGTCTCTCTCGATTCGGGGAGACGTTCGGGATGCCACTGGACTCCCAGGGCGAAGGGAAGGTCGTCGCGCTCCACCGCTTCCAGGACCCCGTCGTCCGCCCAGGCGCTTGCGGCCAGGGCGCCGGGGGCCTCCAGGGCCTGGTGGTGGAAGGAGGAGACCGGGAAGGGATCGGTCCCGACCAGGGCGGCAAGGCGCGTGCCGGGAATGGGGCGGACGGGGTGGAGGATCCCCTTTTCATGCCCCTCGGCGGTGCGGAGATGCTGGATGTAAGGGGCCTCGTGAGCCAGCCCGAGCATCTGCATGCCCATGCAGACCCCGAAGAAAGGAACCTTGCGGCGGCAGACCGTCCCGATGAGACCCAGATCGAACTCCTGCTTGGCGCGCGGGATCGGTTTGCATTGCGGCGGCAGTTCGGGGCCCCCCAGGGGACGCAGATCGATGTCGTCGCCGCCGGTGAACAGGATCCCGTCCAGCATCTCCAGCCAGCGCTCGCTTTCCTTGGGAGAGGCGTCGGAAGGAAGCAGGAGGGGCACGCCGCCCGCCTCCCGAAGGCAGTCGAGGTAGTCGGTGAAAAGCTGGTAACGGCGCCGTCCCGTATAGATGGGAGGTTCCAGAACCTCGACCGTGAGGCCGATCAACGGGGCGCCGTTGCGCGGGACATCCGCCATGCCCGCTTATACTAGCCCGGATTATTCATGAACACCTACTGCGGCCATCCCAGCATCCCGGCTGCCTGCGTTGCGACGGCGATTTTGGCCTTCGACGTGGAAAAACCACGCCTCGGGCCAAAATCACCCCCGCGCC
>CAZQAP010000177.1:0-6439 GCA_964591365.1 uncultured Planctomycetales bacterium | reverse complement strand
AGCAGCGCCTTGCGCGTGCCGCCGGTGCTCAGGATCTCGGCCCCCTGCTCCGCCAGGGCGCGCGCCATCTCGACGACGCCCTCCTTGTAGAAGACGCTCAAGAGCGCCCGGCGGACGGGGATGCGGCCGGAGGCCACGGCGTCAGCCCGCCCCGGCCGGGGATCTTGAACGGAGGTACTCTTCGATGAAGTCATCCAGTTCGCCGTCGAAGACGGCCTGCGTGTTTCCGGTTTCGTGGTTGGTGCGATGGTCCTTGACCATCTGGTAGGGATGCAGCACGTAGGAGCGGATCTGGGAGCCCCAGGCGATCTCGCCCTTCTCGCCGTACATGCGCTTCAGCTCGTCGTCCTTCTCGCGCTGGTGGAATTCGAAGATGCGCGCCCGCAGCATGCGCATGGCGGTGGCGCGGTTCTTGTGCTGGCTGCGCTCGTTCTGGCACTGCACCACGATGCCCGTGGGCAGGTGGGTCATGCGCACGGCCGAGTCGGTCTTGTTGACGTGCTGCCCGCCGGCCCCGCCCGCGCGGTAGGTGTCGATGCGCAGGTCCTTCTCGTCGATTTCGATGGGAGCGTCCTCGCCGAGATCGGGCAGCACCTCCACGGCGGCGAAGGCGGTGTGCCGGCGGTTCTGGGAGTCGTAGGGCGAGATCCGCACCAGCCGGTGCACGCCGCGCTCGGCCTTGAGGTAGCCGTAGGCGTAGGGGCCCTTGATGAAGAGGGTGGCGTGGCGGATGCCGTCCTCCTCGCCCTCGGTGATCTCGATGACCTGCGACTCGAAAGGGCCGCGCTCCGCCCAGCGGCTGTACATGCGCAGAAGCATGCCCGCGAAATCGGCCGCGTCCACCCCGCCGGCGCCGGCCTGCACGGTGAGGTAGGCGTTGTTGGGATCGTTCTCGCCGCCCAGCATCACGCGGAACTCGAGGTCCGCGATCCCCTTTTCGGCCCGCGCCAGGGCGGCGTGCAGGTCGTCGCGCACGGCCTCCGCATCGCCGGCCTCTTCGCCAAGCTCCACCAGGGTGCCGATCTCCTCGAGAGCGGCCTGAACACCGTCGATGGGTTCCACGGTGGCGCGGGCCAGCTTCAAGCGGCCGATGATCTTCTGCGCCCGCTCCTGGTCATCCCAGAAGTCCGCTTGCGCCATCCGCCCTTCCAGTTCCGATTTCTCTTTCCGCCTCAAGGGATAGTCAAAGACTGTCCTTGATCTGCTGGAGGCGGCGTTCCAGTTCGGCGGCGCGGTCGAGAGTCGGTTTCACGGCGGTTCGGTCGGGTTCGGGGGGCGGGATCTGGGCCCAGGAGGAAGCAGTCTATCCGGGAGAGCCTCCATTTCCCCCTCTTCTGGCGGGCCCTTCTGCTCACAGCTAGAATCCGAGGGTTCGTTACGGACTTCACCCCCAAGTTCCGGTTTCCGCCCCTTTGCCTCCATGGAAGACCCCCCCATCGAGCCCTCCGAGGCTCAAAGCTCCCCCGTCGCCGCCGCCGTACCTGCCGATTCCGCAGGCTCTCCCAACGACCCCGAAACCGGGCCCCGCCCGGAGTCCGAAGCCGCCGCGGAAGCCTCGGCGGAAACCGATTCCGAACCGGGAACCGAACCGAAAACGGTGCGGCGCCCCCCCAAGCCGCGGATCTGGCCGGTCCTGGACTTCGACGAAGACATCGAGGCCCTTTCCCGCCCGCAGCTCGTGGAGCAGTTCCAAGCCATGAAGAAGGAGGTCGGGCGGCTGCGGCTGGGCCTGAACCGGGACCCCGTCACCGGCAAGGCCCGCAACGGCGGCTTCACCGCCCCGGGGGGCTTCCTCGGACGCCAGACCGTGGCCGCCTTCATCGACGTGCAGAACATGTACTACTCGGCCAAGCGGCTCTTCGGATCCCCGCTGGCCTACGGGAAGATGCTGCGCTACAGCCTGAGCAACCGGCGGCTCACGCGGGCCATCGGCTACGTGGTCGATCGGGAGGACATCGACCAGGAAGCCTTCCTCGACTCCCTGCGGCGCTGCGGGATCGAGATCCGCAAACGGAACGCCGTGGAACGTGCCAACGGTGCCAAGAAGGCGGAATGGGAGGTCGGGATGGCGGCCGACATGGTCCGCATGGCCGGCAAGGTGGACGTCATCCTCATCGTTTCCGGAAACGGCGTTTTCGCCGACGTGGTCCCCATCCTGCGGTCCAAGGGCTCGAAGGTGGAGTGCTGCTCCTTCTCGGAAAGCCTGGCGGACCTGCTGCGCTGGAGTGTGGACCGCTACCACCTCCTCAACGAGTCGCACCTCTACCGCTAGCCGCGGCCGGGGTGGTCAGGCTACGCGCCGGACGGGACCCCGGACGTGGCAGAGCAGGGCGTCGGCCACCCGGTCGGGGTCGCAGGCCAGAGCCAGCTCGCTCCGGCTGCGGCCGGCCATCCGGCTCAAGCGCCCGGAATCCTCGCCAAGGGCTGCCAGCGTTTGGGGCAGTTCCTCGCGCGGAAAACCCCTGCTCCCCAGCCATTCCACCGGCCCCGTCTCCCGGGTCAGGACCACGGCGCGCCCCGAAACCACCGCCTCCAAGGCCCGCCGCCCCCAGCCCACCGGCCGGGAGAGGGGACCGAGCCAGGCGTGTACAGCCCGCATCTGGGCCAGCCGGCCGGCCCGGTCTTCCGCCTCCGGCTCCAGGCGCAGAGCCCCCGCCGGGGCTCCCACGTCCACCAGCCAGGAGCCAAGCTGGGCCAGGGCTCCCGCCGGAGCGCGCAGGGTCAGTTCGATCGAGGCTCCCATCCCCCGGATGCCCCAGAGCAAGGTGGCCAGGGCCGCGATTTCGACGCGATCCCCCGGGCAGACGTCGCAGAGCACCCTGAACACCCCACCAGAGGGCAGGGGGGCCGGCTCGACGGTAAGAAGCCCCTTATCCAGGGGCGGCGGCAAGACGGCCAGAAGCCCGGAGGGGACGCCGGCGGCCTCGAAAAGGGCGCGCTGAGCCCCGCTTGGCACAAGAATGCCGTCGGCCTGCGACAGCCCCTCGGCGCAGCGGGGAGAAACATCCGGCCCACGGGTCGCCGCACGAACGAGCAGGCCCGCGCCGCGGCGGAACGGGTGCGGTCCGTTGAGGTTCTCCCCCCCGGCGTACAGGACCAGCACGGCGTCCTCGGGGAACGGGGCCGTGGTGGCGCGGTGCAGCCGGTGGCGGACCGCGCCGGGCAGCACCGCACCCCGCCCGGCGGTGGCGAGGTTGCGGGCCGCGGGGGTTACCAGGGTGCGCTCGGCCAGGGCATGCAGCAGGGCGCGCAGGTCCTCCCCCGGAGAAGAGGAGTCGAAAAGAGGGCCGATCAGGCAGACCCGGGCCGCTGTCCGGATTTGGAGCATTCTTGTTTTCATCGGAAACATCCTGGCCGGAGCTTGAGAAGTTCCGGTCAAGAAGGGATGGCTTTCCGGAAAGGAATCAGGCCGGCGGACAGGGGATCGTTTCGACCCGGCCGTCCGCATGGCCCACGAAAAGCACCTGGCAGAGTCCCAGGAACAGCCCGACCTCGGCGACCCCGGGAATCTGGCTCAGAGCGGCATGCAGCTTCTCGGGTTCGAGGATCCCCTGGGCAAAGCGGCAGTCGAGAATGGAATTTCCGTTGTCGGTGACGAAGGGTTCGCCCTCCGGCCCGGTGCGAAGAAAAGGAGTGGTTCCCAGGGCGGCGACCTTCTTCGAGGTGACCTGCCAGCCGAAGGGGAGGATCTCCACGGGAAGGTGGAACCGGCGGCCGAGCCGCTCGACCCGCTTGCCTTCATCCACCAGAATGGCCACCTGCCGGGCCGCCGAGGCCACGATCTTCTCGCGCAGGAGGGCCCCCCCGCCGCCCTTGATCAGGCGGAAACCGGAATCCACCTCGTCCGCGCCGTCCACGGCCAGATCCAGTTCCCCGGCCTCTTCAAGAGTGGTCAGCGGAAGGCCCAGCTCCTGGGCCCGGCGCGCCGTGGCGCGGCTTGTGGGCACCCCCTGGATCGAGAGCCCTTCCTCCTGCATCCGGCGGGCCAGGGCCACGAGGAAGAAATCGACCGTGCTGCCCGTTCCAAGCCCCAGGCTCATCCCGTCCTCGACCAGGCGGAGGGCCGCCTCGCCGGCGGCCTGCTTGGCGGGAGAGGCGGAAGAGAAGGCCTGCATGCCTGCGGCTCATCCTAGCCCGGAGAGGAATTTCTGGCCAAATCGCCCTTCATGGGCTATAAATAAGGGCGCCCTTGTTGCAAATGGGTCTCAACAAGGCTCCGCCGACGCCATGCAATCCGCGCCCCCGCCCTGCACGCTGGCCGACCTGCCCCTCCGGGCGCAGGGCCGCGTGACCGGTGTTCTCGGCAACGGGGGCACCGCCGACCGGTTGAGGGAGCTGGGCTTCTGTCCGGGAACGAAGGTGCGTTTCGAGAGGCGGGCCCCTCTGGGGGACCCGCTCGTCTTCCTCCTCCGGGGCACCCGGCTCTGCCTGCGGCGCACCGAGGCGGCCCGTATCCAGATCGAGCTCAACGGGCACGGGGGATGACCGCGCCCCTGGCCGCCCCGGCCCGCGGGGCCGTGGTTTCCGGGGGCGTTCCGCCCCAGGGCCCGCCCCGGATCGCCCTGATGGGCAGTCCCAACTCGGGCAAGACCACCCTCTTCAACGCCCTGACCGGACACCGCGCCAAGACCGGCAACTATCCGGGCGTGACGATCGACCGGCGCGAGGGGCTGGCCCGCACCCTGGGCGAGCCGGTGCGCCTGATCGACCTGCCGGGCACCTACAGCCTGCATGCCATCTCCGAGGACGAGAAGGTCGCCGTCCAGGTGCTATGCGGGGAGATCCCCGGCGAGCCGGCGCCGGACGGAATCGTCGTGGTGGCGGACGCCACGACCCTCGAGCGCTCGCTGCCCATGATCGCCGAGGTCCTGCAGCTCGGGCGTCCGACCCTGATCGCCCTGACCATGATCGACGAGCTGAAGGCGCGCAAGGGCGGGCTCGACATTCCACGCCTCCAGGGGGAACTGGGGGTTCCCATCGTGGGTGTGGTCGGGAACCGCGGGATCGGGATCGACGACCTGCGCGCCCGGCTGGCCGAACCTTCCAGGTGGCGCCCGGCCCAGTCCCTGCCCGGCCCCGGTACCGAAACGCGCTTCGCCTGGGCCGACGACATCCTGAGCCGGGTGCGCCGCAAACGGGTGGAGGAAAGCGGCCTCACGCATGCCCTCGACAAGGTGCTGCTTCATCCGGTGGCGGGCCCGCTGGTCTTCCTGGGTTTCATGGCCTTCTTCTTCCAGGCGCTCTTCTCCTGGGCGGTGCCGGCCATGGATCTGCTGGCAGGTGCCCTCTCACAGGCCGCCGACTCCATGCAGGCCGCTTTGCCCGACACCTTTCTCACCGGGCTCCTGGCCAACGGCCTGATCCGCGGGGTGGGGGCCGTGGTGGCCTTCGTGCCCCAGATCCTGCTCCTCTTTGCGGTGATCTTCTTCTTCGAGGCCTGCGGCTACATGGCGCGGGCGGCCTTCATCATCGACCGCCTCATGGGCTGGATCGGTCTGGAGGGGCGCTGTTTCATCGCGCTGCTCTCCTCCTACGCCTGTGCCGTGCCGGGCATCCTCGCCACCCGGACGATCCCTTCGCCGCGCGACCGCCTGGCCACCATCCTGGTGGCGCCCTTCATGACATGCTCGGCCCGGCTACCGGTCTATGCGCTGCTCATCACGGCCTTCATCCCCGCCACCCCCGTATGGGGCATCTTCACCCTGCAAGGGGTCACCTTGATGGGGCTCTATCTGCTCGGATCCGTGAGCGCGCTTGTTTTCGCCGGAGTCTTCAAACGCGGCCTTCTGCGAGGGGCCACGATCCCCTTCTACATCGAGCTACCGCCCTACCGCTTCCCTTCTCTCAAAGTAGTGGGAGTGCAGGTCTGGCGGCGCCTCAAGCTGTTCCTGCGCCGGGCGGGAACGATCATCCTGGCGGCTTCGGTGGTGCTCTGGTTCCTGCTCAACTTCCCGCAGACGACTCCGGAAGAGGGCATGACCCGCGCGGAGGCGCAGCACGCCACGGTCGAGAACAGCCTTGCGGCCGACCTGGGGCACGTCATCGAGCCCGTCATTCGTCCCCTGGGCTGGGACTGGCGCGTGGGAGTGGGATTGCTGGCCTGCACCTTTTCCGCCCGCGAGGTGATGGTCTCAACCCTGGCCCAGGTCTACGCCCCGGCAGAAGGGCAGGCGCGCGGGGACGCGCCCCGCGGTCTGGCGTCCCTCTTGCGCTCTCCAGATCCGGAATCCGGAAACGCGCCCCTTTCCCTGGCGGGGGCCCTGTCTCTGCTGGTCTACTTCGTGTTCGCTCTGCAGTGCGTCTCGACGGTGGTGGTCATGCACCGGGAGACCAACGGCTGGAAATGGCCCGCCTTCGCGGTGGTCTACATGACCGCCCTGGCCTGGGTCGCGGCCTGGATCACCTTCCAGGCCGCCGCCTGAAGCGCGCCGGGGAGACG
>CAZQAP010000176.1:0-6442 GCA_964591365.1 uncultured Planctomycetales bacterium | reverse complement strand
GTGGCGTTCTGCCTGGTCCTGGCCGTGCTCCACGGTTTCTTCATGGTCCTGATCGACGATGGAGACGGCGATCTTCTGCAGTTGGGGGACTTTTCAGTCAAGGTTTCGCTCGCCTCGCTGGTCCTCCTTTTCCTCTCCCGCTTCCGGCTCCTCGGGCGCCCAGCCCTTCTGGTCTACGGCACCTTGTGGGCCTTCTTTCTGGGATCGCTGGCCGTCCCGCACCCCCTCGGCGACCGGACGGAGACCCTGTCGGATCTCTGGTCCGTTTCGCTCGCCTTCCTTCTGCTTCTCGCCTGGCCGAAAGCGGGGAGGATCCCGTTCCGCAAGGGCGTCCTTCGCCGCAGTCTCCTGGCAGCCTCGACCACCTACCTGCATCTCTGGGTGTTCCTGGGTTTGATGGCCGCCTTTCCCTCCCTTCCGATCCCCGGCGGGTTGGAGCCATTCCTCCTCCAAGTTTTCCTGTTCGGGTTCCTGGCCCTGCCCCTTCCGGTTCTCCTGGTCCGGCTCGCCGATTCCAGGATGAGAGTGATGCGGGTCTGACCATGGCGTTCGGGAAAGCGGTCTGCCTTCTTGGTTTGTTCGTCCTGGCCGGTTGCCAGGCACGCAAGCCCCCCGCCTCGGAGCCGCCCGTTCATGCCCAAGACGGCTCGGCGTATCTCCAGGGCCGGAAGGATGCCGAGTGGGACCTGGCGCACGCCAAGCGGATCATCAAATCCGCCGGCCTCCCGCCCCCCTGGCAGGATGAAGTCGATCAGGAATTGTGGAGGCGTTACCGGATCAAGACGGACTGGCTTGGGGACGTTCTCTTTCACGGGGAAATGGACTACGCCCGCGGCTACAACGAGGTCTCCCTGCCCGAGATCCAGCGCTGGATCGGCGCGGGGACCATGTACGAGATCGAATCGCGGATCCGGAACAGCAAGGACTGGGATGCGGAGTTGAAGCGGGAGGTGCGGGAATTCCTCGAAAGGATCGAGAAGGAGATCGCCGGCGCGAAGCAGGGGCGGGAGGGTGGGACCCAGGCTGCCCCCCCGTCCGTATCCCCGGAAAAAGGCCCGGACTGCACGGTTTCCGGCCGGCTGCGTCCCGCGGAACGGCCCCCCGGCGAATTCCTGGTCTTGCTCGTCCGCTTCCGGGGCGAACGGTTTCCGGGTGCCGAAACCAGGGGGGAGGATCTGGTCTGGCGCCGGGGAGCCCTGGACTGGGACTCGGGCGCGGAGGCCACGCCGGAGGGGCAGGACGGGCGCTTCCTTCTCTCCCAGGCACTCGACCCGGCCGAGGACAATCGTTTCTGGCGCTTGGAGGTCGCCTGGAGGACCGCGGGCCTTGCAGGCCACGCCGCAAGGCCCTTCCGCCGGCTGGCGCCCGTCTTCGACTCCGAACCCTTCGCCTTGCAACCCGGGGCTTCGCTCGATCTCGGCACTCTCGAACTCAAGCCCCTGGCCCTCCTGGAGGGCCATCTTTCCCTCTACGAGGATTCCGGCCCCCTTTTCGGACCCTGGCATTTCGAGCTGATCGCCCTGCGGGGTGCGGCCCCCTTCTTCGAGGAAGTGCCCATCCTGGAAGGCGGCTGGCCGCTGGAGGACCTCCGGCTCCCCGTGCCGCAGAACTTCCTGGGGACCAAAGTCTTCCTGAAAACGACCCAGGAGCTTCTTCACGCCCGCACGGACACCTTCCTGCTCGAGCCGGGACGCACCCGGATTCCCGACACCGTCTTCGCGCCCCCCGGGCGGGTCGAGGTGCATCTTCCCCCCCGCGAGGCGTTCCCGGCCCGCAACCAGGTCGGGCTTTCCCTGAACCGGGTTCTTTTCGAGAACCAGCCCGATTCCTTCCCCTCCCCGGTTCCCCGGAGGAGAGGGGAGGGGATGGAGGTGCTGGATCCCATTTCGCCCGGCACCTACGTCCTGGTCTCCCGGTGGAGCCGGGACGGGGGGAGATCCACCTTCGTCCGCCGCCGGCGCTTTCGAGTCGCCTCGGGAACGACCACGGTCCTCGACTTTCGGCCGGGTTTCCCCGCGGAATCCTTCCCCGTGGAGCTCGCCGGCCTCGATCCCCGGGGTTTCGTGAATCCCTGGATCCGCCTCCTCGACAAAACCGGACGCGAGATCGGCCGCCAGAACCTGACCGGCCGGGAAACGCGCCTCCCCTGGAAGGCCGCTGAGGTCTCCCGGGTCGTCCTGGAAGATTTCGCCCCCGCAGGAACCAAACCGTTCCTCCGGCTCCTCCTGGCCCGCAAGGATCCCGGCGAGAAGCGCGTGGTCCTGCATCCCTTCCCGACCCGACTGGAGATCCCGGGCCCCTTTCCGCCGGCCGCGCGCTTCCTCTCCTTGAGCCGTCTTGAGGAACCGGGGTCCGGGAAGAAGGGGACGATCCGGGTCCCGCTCCTGGCCTCCTTCACCGGCCGGTTCCCCGCGACCCGCGAGATCCGGGGGCTTCCGCCCGGGGAATACCTCGTCTCCTTCTTCTCGCCCGCCTGGGACTTGATCCAGGAACGGAGCCTGCGCCTGGAATGAGGCCCGGGGCCCCTGCGCCTCAAGTGCGCGGGCTGATTTCCGGATCGTCGATGGCGAGCTGACCGCGGTACTGGCGGTCCTCCCGCATGAGCCAGAGGTTCTCCTGGTCCAGGACGAAGGCCGGGCTGCGCACGACGTTCACCAGTTCCGCCAGGGAGCGCACCGGCCGCCACGGATCCTCCCCTTCGGGAGCGTGCACCTTGACCGCCACGATGATGTCGCCGGGCTCGATCCCCAGTTTTTCCGCGCTGGTGCCGGGATAGACCTTGGCCACGCGAAGAACCTTGACCCGTTCGCGGAAGACCGAGCGCCGGAACTCCAAAAACTCCTCCTTGACCTCCATGCCGAGCAGCCCGAAGAAATCGCGGTCGCGGGCGGGGCGCAGGAGAAGATCCAACTTGCGGGTTTCTCCCCCGGGCGCCCGGGCGGTCAGGGGAATACGGTCGCCGGATTCCCGCGGCAGGAGTTCGGCGGCGTAGTCGGCCAGCGTCGGCACGGGTTTGTCGCCGGCCTGCAGGATCCGGTCGTGGAGATGGATGCCGGCCTGCGCCGCCGGACCCCGCGGATGGAGCGAGACCACCTCCAGGCCGCCCTCCTTCTCCTTGACGCGCATCCCTGCCCAGAAGCGCGGGGAACGGTCGACATCCAGCAGGCGGTCGGCCAGGACTTCGCGGATGCGGTCGGCCGGGATGGCGAAGCCGATATTGTCCGCCGCCAGGATGGTGGAGGTGTTGATCCCGATCAGCTCGCCGTACACGTTGAGCAGCGGCCCGCCTGAATTGCCCGGATTGATGGCCGCATCCGTCTGGATGAGATCCCGAAAACGGTGCGGGCCGAGCGGGGTGTTGACCGTGACGTCGCGGTGGATCCCCGAAAGGATTCCCGAGGTGACCGAGTGGGAGTTGCCGTAGGGGGTCCCGATGGCGATGACCTTTTCGCCGGTGATCAGGTCATTGCTCCTGCCAAGGGGGATGAAGGGGAACGGTTCGGGTCCCTCGATCTTGAGCAGGGCCAGATCGCCGTCCCGGTCCAGGTTGAGGACCCGGCCGGGAAGACGGCGGGCGGAATCCTTTCCCTGGTCCTGGCCGGGAAGGTCCTGGGCGAAGGTGACGAAACACTCGATCGAGTTCGCATCCAGGCCGGGCACAACGGGGGAAACGACATGGGCATTGGTGATCAGGAGGCCTTCCGGGTCGATGACCACCCCGGTGCCCTGGCTCAAGGGGCGGCGTTCCCAGCTCGCCCCGCGGAAAAAGGTCCGCTGCCTGACCCGGCCGAAAACTTCCAGGCTCACCACGGCCGACCCGGCCTGTTGGAAGACGCGGGCTTCCGGAGTCCAGCGTTCCCCGAAACGCGAAGCCATTTCGGCTTCCCCGGGCTGCTGGAATACCGGCGCAAGGAGGAGGAGGAAGACGGGAGGCATGAGAACCCGATTTTAGCCGCTCAGGGGCCTCTTTTAGGACCTCATGCCGGGGTGGTGACGAAACTTGCCCGCCCTTCCCATTCGGGGCCCCGGGCGGGCCCTCTTGCGGATGCGTTTTTCTTCAGAAGGGGCCCGGGGCGGCCGCAGAGGGCTGGCAGGCTTCCGCTCGCCGGAAGGTTTGGGGCCCGAGGGAAAAAAGGATGAAGGGACCGGGAAGAAGGGAGAAGAAGCACCAGAAGGGATCGATCCTGCTGATCACCCTCCTCATCACGGGGGTCGTCGCAGTCCTCGCCCTGACCATGGGAAGCTCGGTCCGCAATCAGCTCATCCTGGTCCGGGACAACACCGCGGGGCTGCACGCCGAACTTGCCGCCCAGTCGGGCTTGGAATTCGCCCGCCGCAAACTACTGAAGGATCCAACCTGGTCGGGGACCAATGGCATTCCGGTGGAGTTTGGGGGCACCTCCTCCTTCACGGTGGAACGCCAGCCGGGCGATTCCTCCTGGACCCATCCCACCCAGGTCACCCTCCTGGTGAAGGGCGTGATGGGAGATGCCGAAGTCCGTCTGGGCACGACCATCGCAGTGGATCCCGGAGATCCCGTGAGAACCAGAGCGCTGGCATCCCTGGGCGGGGAGGTCGATTTCCGCCAATCCCAGGTGAATGGAAGCATGTTCATCACGGATTCCCTGGGGGTGGTCTTCGATTACATCCCCGGGACCGGCTGGGTCCCGGGAGGCGCCTCGGCTCTGGGGAATTTCCGGTTCATCGAGGATGGAGTCCAGGACAACCTGCTCAAATACGATGCGGACACGCAGTACTTTTCGGATGGGACGCCCGAAGTGGTCGTCAAGGATCCCGTCTACATGCCGGCCTGGGATCTGGACGAATACCTGGTTCCCGGTCCCGACCGGGTGATCTTCGACAATCCAGGGGATCTCCAGGGGGTGACCATGGACAGGACGGCTGTCTTCGTCCTGGATCCGGGGACCGACCTGACCCTTGACAATGTCGATCTTCGAGGCGGGGCGGTGGTCTACACCGAGCATTCCTGGGATCTTCGCGGAACGCCCCGCAACCAGATCATCCTGAAGCACGATGTGACCATCGGAGGAGGCAGCGATGGGGTCCACCCGAACCTGGGCTTGATCGGTCCGGCCGCGCAGGTGACCACCCGCAGCGGACTCGGCCAGGTCTTCACGGGATTCAGCTTCCTGCATTCCATCGACGCCCAGCAGGTGAACAAGTTCGAGATGACGGGTCAGCTCCTGGTGGTCAACCAGATCCACAAGCTCAAGCACGCCACCCTGAACTACAAGGAAAGCGTCGCTTTGAATCCTCCCCCGGGAACGAGTTTCCACAGCGGAATGCCCTCGGTGGATGTCCTGGAAGTGAACGAGGAGTATGACCCCTTCGATCCGAACCAGGATCCCTAGCGGAGGCCGGGCCGGGGCTGGCCCGCCATCGGAGCCCCGCCCGGCCACCCGGGGGGTCCCGACCCGGGGGGTCCCGGGTGGTGGGCGTTACTGGACTTGAACCAGTGGCCCCCAGCTTGTCGAGCTGGTGCTCTAGCCAACTGAGCTAAACGCCCCTAATCCGCGCCAAGTCTAGCGGCCGTCGGGCTCCCTGGAAAGGGAGCGTTCCCGCCAGGCGTCGTAGGGCCGCATGTCCCGTCCATCGGCCTCCAGGCGGCAGCGCAGGCAGTCCAGGGCATCGTCGAAACAGTCCATTTCCAGGAGTCGTTCCGAAGCCGCGACCCGCTTTCCCCTGCCGTGACGGAGCCATTCGGGCGGATCCATGCGCAGCTGGGCGAGCAGGATGCGGGCGGTGCCCGCGAGGATGGCGCGCGGAAGCCGGGCGCGGGCCTGAAGCTGGCGCAGGAGGAGTGCGGGAACCTGGGGCAGTTCGCGGGCTTCGAGGCTTCGCGAACGGGGATCGAATTCGTCCTCGATGCGAGGGCCCAGGAGGATGGCCAGGCGCAATTCGGCGGAAGGGGTCTCGCCCTCGCGAATCCACTGGTCGAGAACCCGCAGGCGGCGGTCGAGCCGCTCCCGGGCCTGCGGGGCGGTTTCCAGCCAGCCGGCGATCTCGGGAAGAATGACCTCGATCAGGCCGAGAGCCTCCAAGTCCGCCAGCACGCCTTCCATGTCGCCGGTCAGCATCAGGCGGAACACTTCCTCCGCCACCCGCGGCCGGGCCGCTTCGCGCAGATGAGGGGCCAGGCGGCGGGCCGCTTCGATCTCCTCGGGACCGGGCTGCAGATCCAGGCGCCGCATGAACTTGATGGCCCGCAGGATGCGCACGGGGTCCTCCCGGAAGCGGCGCATCGGGTTGCCGATGGACCGCAGGCGGTGCTGGGAGACGTCGGCGATGCCTCCGACCCAGTCGACGATCTCCCTCCGCTGGGGATTGAGAAAGAGCCCGTTGGCCGTGAAATCGCGCCGCAGGGCGTCTTCCCGGGCGGTTCCAAAGCGGTTGTCGAATCGGATCAGACGGGCCTCGCCGC
>CAZQAP010000175.1:0-6458 GCA_964591365.1 uncultured Planctomycetales bacterium | reverse complement strand
GCCCTGAAGCGCATCCGCACGGTGCGCGAGCAGCGGCAGGCCTTCGAGGTGTGGCAGCTCGCGGGGGGCGGGCTCTCGCCGGTGGCGGCGCTGCTGAAGAAGCTGCGAAGCCCAAAGACCGAGGTGCGCGTGGCCGCGATCCAGTCGCTGGGGACGCTGGGGGCCAAGGAGGCGCTCCCCTTCCTCGTGGATCTGCTTGAGGATCCCGATGCCGAGATCGTTGCCGCCGCCCGCAAGGCGCTCGCGCGCATCAACGGGGCCGAGGAGACGAGCGGGGGGAAGAAGTAGCGCCGGTCAGGAATCCTTCATCCCGAGCAGGCCCAGGAAGAAGCTAGAGAAGATGAGCTGAACCCCCAGGGCCAGGGCGGTCACCGAAGGGATCACCATGCGCAGGGTGTGGCCGGGGTCGAGGTCGCCGAAGGAGGTCCCGCCCCACTCGCTGACCGCCAGGATCGTGCCCGCCAGGCCCAGAAGCACCAGGACCACGCCGGTGATCACCCCGCGCTCCAGGGTGAAGAAGCGGATGAAGCGTTCGAGCTTCGGATCGGGGGGCAGAAGCCCGGCCCGCACTGCGAAGACCTTCGAGGAGACCGCGAAGGCCACGAGCTGGAAGCCCACGATCAGCATGGCCGCCGCGTAGAGCAGCGTGTGGACGTCGAAGGTGATCCCGCCCACCGTGCGCGGTCCGGGAAGGAGCCAGGCGCCGAGCGCCAGGCCGGCGATTCCCAGGAAGAGGCCCGGAAAGAGGAACAGCCAGCGCGGGCTGAAGAGCAGAAGGAAACGCAGGTGCCGCCAGCCGTCGCGCCAGGTGCGCAGGTGCGGCTTGCCCGAACGCCCGTCCGGCGAAAGGGTGGTGGGGACCTCGGCGATGCGCATGCCGAAGAGGGTCGCCTTGAGCACGATCTCGCTGGCGAACTCCATCCCCGGCGAACGCAGGTCCATGCGCATCACGGCCTCCCTGGTGAAGCCGCGCAGCCCGCAGTGCCAATCGCCCACCTTGATCGGGAAGAGAAGCCGCCCCAGGAACGACAGCACCGGGTTCCCGAGGTAACGGTGCAGAAAGGGCATCGCCCCGGGACGGATCCCGCCCCGGAAGCGGTTGCCCATCACCAGGTCGTAGCCCTCGCGCAGCTTCTCCACGAAGGGCTGGAGCCCCGTGAAGTCGTAGCTGTCGTCGGCGTCGCCCATGATGAGGAAGCGCCCGCGGGCGGCCTGGAAGCCTCCCAGAAGGGCGCTGCCGTAGCCCTTCTTCTCCACCGCCACCACCCGGGCGCCCTCGCGGGCGGCGATCTCCTGCGAGCCGTCGGTGCTGCCGTTGTCGGCCACCACCACCTCGCCGCGGATGTGGAACTTCTCCATCGTGGCCCGCGCCTTGCGCACGCAGGTCCCGACCGTCTCGTGCTCGTTCAGGCACGGCATGACCACCGAAAGCTCGAGATCGCCGCCGGCTTCGCCGCGATCCCGGCCCGGCGGCGCAGCGGCGGGAGCGGGGGGGTCGGCGGTCGGAACGCTGGGGGAGGACCCGGTCAACACGAAAAGACTACCAGCCGGGAACGGCCGCCCGGGGGGCTTTTCCCGCTCAGGCCGCCTCGCGTCCCCGTCCCGCTTTCCTGCGGCTGCCGGGGATTTCCGGGCGGGCGTAGATGGGCACCAGGAAGCTTGACCGGAGGGCCTTCCCGGAGATCTCGCGGCGGACCTCCAGCATCCAATAGCGGCGCGGATCCCCCGAAAGGCGGGTGACGAAACCGTTGTCGGGGATGGGCAGGGAGAGGTTGAGCTGGCGGGTCTCCCGGGGGACGTCCTTGCCGGGGATCAGGGTGGTCTCGGA
Source organism: uncultured Planctomycetales bacterium (assembly GCA_964591365.1). Lineage (GTDB taxonomy): Bacteria > Planctomycetota > UBA1135 > UBA1135 > UBA1135 > CAZQAP01. The sequence goes on along the minus strand of CAZQAP010000175.1, from coordinate 4,630 downwards.
CTCGTACAGCGTCCAGGAGGACCGGCGTCTTCCCCCCCGCTCTTCCTGGAAGAGGAGCCGGATGGTGATCCGATCGAAAGCCGAAAAGTCCCCTTTGCCGCGGAAGCCCACCTGAAGGGCTTCCCCGGGAAAGAAGGGGAAGCGTTCGAAGTAGAGGCGGGCGCCGCCCAGGCGGTTGGCCCGCGCGCCGGTGGGGTCCCAGCGATGGTCCGTCCGCCACGGCTGGGCCGGATGGAGGGATTCCCGCAATCTGGAGGGCCTCCTCCTGCTCATGGGGCGGAATCCAGTGATCCAGGATCGGATCCCGGAGAGGCGCAAAGACTGGGAAAGGGGCATGTTGGCGGGGAAATGGAAAAACTTCCGGGAGAGAAACTCCCGGCTGGTTCCTTATCGGTTCCCGAAGATCGGACTTGAGGGGGGATGGCGGCCAGGGAAGAATGGGCTGGTACCCTCCGGAAAACGGGATTACCTACCTCGAGCGGTGCTCCATGAGTGAAGACCGGCCTTCGGACCAGCCTGAAACCCCTTCGGACCCTCCCGCATCGGTCCCCCCCCTTCCGGTTCCCCCCGACCGGCGGAGCTTCCTGGCCCGCTTCTCGTCCCTGACCATGGCGGGCGGACTGATCGCCGGGTACGGAGCCTGCGCCGGCCTTGCGGGTCGCTTCCTCTATCCGGCACATCCCCGCCGCGAGGGCTGGATGTTCCTGGCGCGCACGGACGAGATCCGCGCCGGGGAAGCCCTGGCCTACCGGGTTCCGGGTGGCGAGGCGGTGACCGTTGCCCGGCAGGGGAGCGGCGCCGCCGCGGAGGATTTCGTGGCGCTGTCGAGCACCTGTCCCCACCTGGGGTGCAAGGTGCACTGGGAAGGGGAAAAGAACCGTTTCTACTGCCCCTGCCACGGCGGGGTGTTCACGCCCTCCGGCAAGGCCATTGCCGGCCCTCCGGGTGACGCCGGCCAGAGCCTGCCGCGCTATCCCCTCAAGGTCGAGGGCCGGCTGCTCTTCATCCTGGTCCCTCTGGAACAGGTTTCCTGACGTGGGCGCCCTGGCCCGCTGGCTCCAGGAGCGGATCCCCGTGTCGGGGAACCAGCTCCGGGAGATGACCAACGAGCCGGTGCCCCACCATCTGAAGCGCTGGTGGTTCTGCCTGGGGGGGACGCCGGCCTACCTGTTCGTGGTGCAGATCATCACCGGGATCCTGCTCGCGATCTACTACAAGCCGGCCCCCCAGACGGCCTACGACTCGGTGCGCTACATCACCGACCAGGCCGCATTCGGCTGGTTCCTGCGCGGGCTGCACAAGTGGGGCGCCACGCTGATGATCGCCGCGGTCATCCTGCACCAGATGCGGGTCTTTTTCACCGGGGCCTACCGCAAACCGCGCGAAATCAACTGGATGGTGGGGATGTTCCTGCTGGTCTGCACGCTGGCGCTGGGCTTCACCGGCTACAGCCTGGTGTACGAACAGCTCAGCTACTGGGGGGCCACGGTCTCGGCCAACATCACCGGGACGGTCCCCTTCGTGGGCGGATTCTTCAAGCGGCTCCTCATCGGCGGCGAGGTCTACAACGACCGCACCCTTTCCCGCTTCTTCATCCTGCACGCGGCGGTGCTTCCGGTCACGATGCTGCTGCTTCTTTCGATCCACATCACGCTCATCCGTCTGCAGGGGATCACCGAATTCCATTTCAAGGGCGAAGAGGAGGAGGAGCACTTCAACTTCTTCCCGGAGCATTTCTACACCGAACTGATCATCGGCCTGGTGCTGATGATCCTGCTCAGCGTGCTCGCCACCGTCCTTCCGGCCACGATGGGGCCGCGTGCCAATCCGCTGGCCACTCCCGACGTGATCAAGCCCGAGTGGTACTTCTACGTCGCCTTCCGCTGGCTGAAGTTCTTCGGGGGCGTCGCCGCGGTCTTGAGCATGGGTTTCGTCCTCTTCGTCATGTTCCTCTGGCCGTTTCTCGACGGCTGGATCCAGCGGCGGACGAAAGCCCGCGAGTTCAGCGTCTGGGTCGGCATCGCAGCCGTCCTCACGATCATCGGTCTCACGGTCTGGGAGGCCGCCGTCGCCCACTAGCCAGGAAGGACCGCCTTCAACCCTCCACAATGAACCTGACAACCAAGCGCTACATCATCGGGTTTCTCGGCCTGACCTTCCTCGCTTCCCTGGTCTTCGTGCAGTTCATGGAAGTCGCACGCCGACGGGAGGAGGCGGGGCTCGGCGAACATCCGATTGCCGTCCCCGAGAACAGCCGCAAGTGCGTCGAGTGCCACGCCCAGAACACGCCCGGGATCGTGGACCAGTGGATGGGGAGCACGCACGCGGTCAAGGGGATCGGCTGCCTCGAGTGCCACCGGGCCGGCCGCGAGGAACCCGATGCCTTCGACCACTATGGGCAGATCATCGCCACGGTGGTCACCCCGCGGGACTGCGCCCGCTGCCACCCCGTGCAGCAGGGGGAATTCGCCAGCAGCCACCACGCCGCGGCGGGGCAGATCCTGCACTCGCTGGACAACTACCTGGCCGAATCGGTGGAAGGGGCTCGCGTGCCCTTCGATCCGCACGGCCCGACCCCCGGCCGCAACGTGCGCCTGGTGAACGGACTGGCCAGTGCCTTCACCGGATGCCAGCAGTGCCACGGAAGCCTGGTGGGACTCAAGGCGACCGACGGAGGCGTCATCACCGTCGAGGATCTCCAGCCCGGCCCGGACGGCATGCCGTCCAACCTGGATGCGGTGGCGCGCATCGTCCGCGACGGCAACGGCAAGCCCGTCTTCCACCCCTCCACCTGGCCGAATACCGGGATCGGCCGGATCAACCTGGACGGATCGCTCGGCTCCTGCACCGCCTGTCACAGCCGGCACGACTTTTCGCCGCGGCGCGCACGCCAGCCGGAGAACTGCGGCAAGTGCCACCTCGGTCCCGACCACCCCCAGAAGGAGATCTACGAGGAGAGCAAGCACGGCGTGGCCTACCGCGACCTCAAAGAGCACATGAACCTGGACGCCGAGAAGTGGGTCCTGGGCAAGGACTACACCCAGGCCCCGACCTGCGCGACCTGCCACATGTCGGGGAACATCAACAACGGCGGCAAGGTCACCCACGACCCGGGAGAACGGCTCTCCTGGACCAACCGGCCGCCGGTGAGCCTGGCGATGGATACCGACATCAACCACAAGGTGGTCAAGGAGACCGACCCCGAAAAGCGCGCGGCGCTGACCGCCGACACCTGGCGGGACAAGCGCGGCCGCATGCAGAACGTCTGCAAGGTCTGCCATTCGCCCGACTACGTTTCCGCCTTCTACCAGCAGTACGACGACTTCGTGATCCTCTACAACGAGAAGTTCGGCAAACCGGGCAGCGCGATCATGAAGGCCTTCAAGGAGAACGGGCTGCTCACCAAGGCGCCCTTCGACGAGCAGATCGAGTGGACCTGGTTCTACCTGTGGCACCACGAAGGGCGACGCGCGCGCCACGGGGCCTCGATGATGGCCCCCGACTACGCCCACTGGCACGGCATGTTCGAGGTGGGCGAGGATTTCTACCAGAAGCTCCTTCCCGAGGCGGAAGAGATCCTCGACAAGGCACGGGCCGACGGCAAGACCGTCCAGGCCGATGCCGTCCAGGCCGTGATCGACGCAATCCTCGCGCGGCCGGAGCACTCCTGGAAAGGGCAGGAACTGAGTGAAGCCGGGCCGCGGAACTTCCCGCGTTTGAGCGGGGACGGCAAGGGAGGCAAATGATCATGAGCGAAGCCGTAGATCGTCGTGATTTCCTCATCCGGATGGGGGCCGCAGGCGCCTCGGCGGTGGCCTTCTCCTGCGGGGCCCGCGAAGAAGCGGCCCGCCTGGCCGGGCAATCCCGGGCCACCGGGCTGGGGCCCTCCGATCTCACTTGGGGCAAGGCCCCCTGCCGCTACTGCGGGACGGGCTGCGGAGTGGAAGTAGGCGTCCGCGAGGGACGCGCGATGGCCGTGCGCGGCGACCAGGCCTGCCCGGTCAACAAGGGGCTTCTGTGCGTCAAGGGCTATCACCTCCCGGCCATGCTTTCCGGGGCCGACCGGCTGGTTCATCCCCAGCTCCGCCAGCCGGACGGGAGCCTGAAACGGATCTCCTGGGAGGAAGCCCTCGACCTGGTGGCGAAGAAGTTCGGCGGGGCCCTCGAGGAGCACGGCCCCGAATCGGTGGCCATGTACGGGTCGGGCCAGTGGACGATCTTCGACGGCTACGCGGCCGTCAAGTGGGTCAAGGCGGGAATGCGCAGCAACAACATCGACCCCAACGCGCGGCTCTGCATGGCCAGCGCGGTGATGGGGTTCGTGACCCAGTTCCAGAGCGACGAGCCGATGGGCTGCTACGACGATTTCGAGGCCGGCGACGATTTCGTGCTCTGGGGCAACAACATGGCCGAGATGCACCCGGTGCTTTTCAGCCGGATCCTGGAGACCAAGCGCACCAAGCCGGAGGTGCGCCTGATCGACGTCGCCACGCGCCGCACGCCCTCCACCCGGTTCGCCGACATGTACGTCGAGATCCGGCCGGGGTCCGACCTGGCGCTGGCCAACGGGATCCTGCACTTGCTGCTCAAGGAGGGCCGGATCGACCGCGCCTTCATCAAGGAGAACCTG
>CAZQAP010000174.1:3145-6473 GCA_964591365.1 uncultured Planctomycetales bacterium | reverse complement strand
GGGATGGACGGCCTCGACCAGGGGCTGGGGATCGAGGTGGTCCCGTTCTACAAGGTGCGCCGCAACGACGACGAGGTCACCGAACTCGGCAACACCGTGGGAACCCTGGGCGGGGAGATCAACTGGCGGATCACCTCGCAGCTCCGGGGTTCCCTGACCTTCAACACCGACTTCGCCGAGACCGAGGCCGATGCGCGGCGGGTCAACCTGACCCGCTTCCCGCTCTTCTTTCCCGAGAAGCGCGACTTCTTCCTGCAGGATTCCACCTTCTTCCAGTTCGGAGAGCAGGTCGGTTTCCGGAGCCGGCCCAATCTGATCCCCTACTTCACCCGCCGCATCGGGCTGGCGCGTTCGGGGGACGAGGTGCCGATCCACGAGGGCGCGCGGGTGGCCGGGAGGGTCGGGGACCTCGACCTGGGCGCGCTGGCCGTCTCCACCGGGAAGGTCCCGGGCGCCGGGGTCCCCCGCGGCGAGATCTTCGTCGTGCGTCCCAGCTACAATCTGAGCGACCAACTTTCGGTGGGAGGCTTGTTCACCAGCGGGAATCCCGAGGACAAGGGCTCCAATTTCGTGACCGGCGTGGACACCCGCTTCGCGAGCACGGATTTTCTTCCCGGCAACTTCTCCCTCAACGTCTACGCGCTGCGCAGTTCGGACGAGGTCACCCGTGACGTGGGGGCGGCTTACGGGTTGCAGTCCTCCCTGCGGACCCGCGACTGGACCTTCAGTTTCGACACCCTGACCACCCAGAAGGCCTTCCAGCCGAGCCTTGGATTCGTGCGCCGTCCCGGAGAGCGGCGCTATGCCTCGCAGGTCATGTGGGAGCCGCGGCCCGACGAAGGGCCGGTGCGGCGCTACATCTTCGGCATCCGCCCCGTAGTTTGGACCGACTTGAGCGGCGAACTCCAGAGCCACCGCACCGCCTTCGACCTCTTCGGCCTGGAACTGCACGACGGCGACCAGCTCATGCTCTCCACGATCTTCGAGGGCGACCGCCTGGACCGGCCCTTCTTCATCGTGCCCGACTCCAAGATCCCGACCGGAAGTTACGACTGGTGGACCGTGCAGGGCCAGGTCCGCTTTTCGAACGCCCGGCCGCTTTCGGGCCGCGTTGTGGTGGAAGGCGGCTCCTTCTACAACGGATCGATCGGCCGCCTGCGGGTTTCCGCCAACTGGCGGCCGAGCGCCTTTTTCCGGTTCGGGCTGAGCTATCGCGAGGACCGCGCGGACCTTCCCAGCGGCGACTTCGACACCCGCATCGAGATCGTGAATGCCAACTTCTCCTTCACACCCGATCTCTCGCTCGAGAACCTGATCCAGGCCGACAACCAGTCGGACGTCCTCGGGCTCCAGAGCCGTCTGCGTTGGATCCAGGCCGACGGGCGCGAACTCTTCTTCGTGGTCAACTCGGCCTGGCGGGAGCTGCCCGGAGGCACCGTCATCCCCCTCTCGCGCGACTTCACGCTCAAGCTGCTCTACTCGCTGCGTTTTTGACGCGGGCTACGGAATGAAGAGCCGGCCGCGGCGTCTCCAGAAGGCCCCAGGGTGCCGCTGCTGATCGGACTGGGCGCGGAACGGTTCGCGGTGCGGCCGGGCCTTCATATCAAGGCAGGAAGGTGACGGGGACCGCCACCGAGGAGATGTCGAGGTTCCCCGTGACGGCCGCGAAGTGGAGCGTGCGGCCGATCAGCTTCGCGGGCAGGGAGCCCGGGGGGACCACCAGGCGGGGAAAGGCCTGTGCCGTCCCGTCGAGAAGGCCCGAGAAGGCCACGGCCTGGGCGGGGAGGCGGCCGTGGAGCGAATCGCGGAAGAGAGCGTCGGGCGCCAGCGGCACGGAAAGCCCCCCGAGCAGGGCGGAGCCGGTTCCGTGGGCGGAGGCGAGCACGCGGTAGGCGGCGAAAGCCTCCTCCGGCGGGAAACGGAGCGGCAGGTCGATGCTGCCTCCTGCGGAAACGGAGACGGAATCCGCCGAGGCGGTGAGGATTGGGTCGAGCCCCAGGACGAGGATCCGGCCGAAACCCTGGGATCCATCCCTTCCGACCTCGGGTGAGCCGACCAGGAACTCGGGGAGCCCGTCCGCATCGAGATCTTCGAAGCGGGCAACGGAAGAGCCCAACAAATCGCCCGATTCCTCTCCGAGGAAGCGCCGCTCCAGGCTTCCGTCGGCGCCCGAAAAGAGAGAAGCCGAACCTCTCGAGAAGATTCCATCGGAATCAAATTGGGGGGATCCCACCAGGATGTCGGGCACCCCGTCTCCATCCACGTCCCCCGGCCCGGCGACCGAGGTCCCGAAAAACTCGTTGTTCTCGGTTCCGTCGAAACGGTAGAGAAGACGCCCGAGCCTTCCGGAAACCACGAAGGCGGAACCTTGAAAGTAGGTGCCGAACGGGGCAGTGCTCGGTGCGCCGATGAGGAAATCCATGGTCCCGTCTCCATCCACGTCTCCGGCCGCATCCAGCGAGGACCCGAAGGCTGCGCTTCCGTCGGGGCGGTTGAGGCGCAGGAGAACCCGGCCGTCCTTTCCGGAGAAGAGGAACACGACGCCGGTTCCGTTCCCTCCCCCGACCCGCGTCGCGGGGGCACCGACCAGGAAGTCGGCATGCCCGTCGTGGTCGAAATCCCCCGCTCCGGCCGCGGAGGAGCCCAGATACTCGATCCCCGGCGTTCCTTCCAGGCGAAGGAGAAGCCGCCCGTCCCGTCCGGAGAAGACCTGGACCAGGCCGGAACCGTGGAGCTGGGGAACCGCCCGGGGGGCGCCGACCAGGAGATCGGGGACGCCGTCTCCATCCACGTCCCCGGGGGCGGCGACCACGCTGGCGAAGAAGGAAAACCGGCGCGTTCCGTCCATCTGGAGGAGAAGATTCCCGTCGGCGCCCGAGAAGAGAAATGCCTTTCCGATCGGGCCGCCGAAGCCGGTCACGGCGTTTGGGGCGCCGACGAAGACATCTTCAACGCCGTCGCCGTCGAGGTCTCCCGGCGCGGCCACGGTGGCTCCGAACTGTTCCAGATCGTCTTCGCCGTCGAGTTCGAGGAGAAGGCGCCCGTCCGCGCCGGAAACGACGTAGACCGAACCGGCCCGCACGTTCGGCCGGATCTCGTGGGTCGGATCGCCCAGAACGAGATCGGGCACCCCGTCTCCATCGAAGTCCCCGGCGGGCGCCACGGGTGTTCCGATCGCAGCGCTGGGAAGCGGGGGGTCGAGCGCGGCCTTGAAATCGAGGAAGCCTCCCCCCGATTGACTGAAGAGGGTGCCGGCGAGCAGACCACCCGCCACGGCCACCCGGATCAAGGACGAAAAACGGTTTTCCATGGTCGGTACCTCATGGTT
>CAZQAP010000174.1:0-3045 GCA_964591365.1 uncultured Planctomycetales bacterium | reverse complement strand
CGCAGGGACACTTTCGGGCCATGAAGCCGTCCGCCAGCCGCGCGAGCCTTTTCTGGGTGCTCCTGCTGGTCTTCGGGGCGGCCGTCTTCGCCCGCCGGGTCCACAACACGAGCTGGAGCTACCCCCCCGGCTGGAAAGGCTCCACCTCCTGGTTCGTGACCGATCCCGACAGCCTCTACCAATTCCGGCGCCTGGAGAGGGTGTATGAGGAGGGCCTCCCCGTGGCCGAAACGGACGGCTATCTCAACTACCCGGAGGGGGCCATGATCCCCTGGCCGCCCTACTACACCCTGATGCTGTATGCCGTGACGGCCCCCTTCGCGCCGGAGGGGCGCAGCGCCCGGCGGGCCTTCCTCGAGGTGACCGCCGGTTCGATCAACGTCTGGATCGGAGCCGCCACCGCCGTCATGGCGGCCCTGGCGGGGTGGTACCTGGCCGGCTCTGCGGGCGGTTTGATTGCCGGCCTGATCTTTGCTTTTCTCTTCGGATCGATCAACTACAGCAACATCGGCAACGCCGACCATCACGCCTGGGTCTCGATGCTGACCGCCGCCATGCTGATGCTGGTCACTGGAGCCCTTTCCCGGGGTGCGCTCGAAAGCCGGCTCCGGGGGGGGGTCTGGGGGGCTGCGGCGGGGATCGTGGGGGGGATCCTGCTTGGATCCTGGGTCGCCTCGCTGCTCTATGTGATCGAAGTGCAGCTCGTTCTGGCCTGGCTTCTCTTCCGCCATGCCCGCAAGCCCCTTGCGGGGTTGGCGGCCTATGGTCTTTCCTTTCACCTGGCGGCCTTCCTGGTGGTGATGCCCGCGGTGCTCACAAGCCCCTGGAAGGCCGGACACCCCTGGATGGTGGTGAACATGTCCTGGTTCCATCCCGTCCAGTTGTTCCTGGGGGCTCTGGTCTTTCTCCCTCTTCCCTTCCTTGGCAAGGAAGGCCGCATCCGGAGGCGCTATCCCTGGCTCGTGGGGGGGGGGCTGCTCGCCCTGACGCTGATCCTCTTCCTCGGCAACCTCGGCCCGGCCCAGGCCATCCGGGAAGGTTTCCAATGGGTTTCCCGCCAGAACGTCTTCATGGCCGGCGTGGGTGAATCCCAGCCCCTTCTGGGCGGAAAAGCGGACGGGATCGACGACCTCGTCTCCTGGCTTGGCTGGGGGATCTTCCTGCTCCCACTGGCCTGGCTGGCCGCCCTGTTCGCAACCTTCCGGCGGGGGAAGGCGGAGCTGCTCCCCTGGGTGATTTCGGTCCTGGTGCTGGTGCCCCAGGCGATCGGACAGCGGCGCTTCAGCGACCCCCTGGCCGTCCCGATGGCGGTGACGCTGGGCTGGGCTGCGGGCAGCCTGCTGACCCTTGAGAGGCCCCGTTTTCTCAACCGTGCGGGCCGGGCATTCCGGTCCCTTCCCGGCGGCCTTCAGATCCTTCTGGGGGTGGTGTTGGTTTGCGCCGTGCAGTTCGACACCGTGCATTCGATCAGCGGAAGGCTGACCCTCGCCCACCGGCCCGAAACGGATCCCCAGCTTCGCCGCCAGCGGGGGCGCCGCCTGATGTACGAGTGGCTGCGCCGCCATTCCCGCGAACCAGCGGACTACAGCGTGATGGCGAACTGGGATCAGGGGCACCTGATCGAATGGGTTGCCGACCGCCCGAGCGTGTCCACCAACTTCGGAACCTACGTCGGGGAGCAGAGTTTCGACGATCCCCCCCTGTTTTTCATGTCCACCAGCCAGGAGGAGGCGGAAGCGATCCTGGACCGGCGGCGTGCCCGCTATGTGATGGTGACCAGCGTTTTTCCGCGACGGGTCCCCAACCTGGTCAACATCATCATGCCGGACCGCCGCGATGAATTCATCGGGCGGGATCCCCGCGGCAACCCCATGATCCGGACGATCTGGTTCAAGACCATCGGGGCCCTGCTGGTGGGAGACGGGTTCCACTACTCTCCCGACGGGAAGAAGTTCTCCGGGCCGCTGCGGTTCCTTCGGCTCATCTACATTTCTCCCTTCCGGGACTTCGACCCCAGGATGATCGGTTATCGCAAAGAGAGTCCGGTCGGGTGGGTTTGGGAGCACGTTCCCGGCGCCACGCTGGAAGCCCACGGAACACCGGGCACCGTCTTTCAGATCCGTTTCAGCGTCCGCTACGAAAAGGCCGGCCATACGCTGGAATACGAGGATTCCGTCATGCTGGGAACCGACGGAACCGGCCGGCTGCGTGTTCCCTACACCACGGAAGGCCCCAACGGCGACGGAATGATCATCGGGAGACCCCAATGGTTCCTGGGCAGCTCCGGCCATCCGCTCGTCATTCCCAAACGCGCGGTGCTGGAAGGGCGGACCTTGCAGCTTCCTCGGAAGGAGGGCTCGTGATGAAAGCCGCGGAAGCGATGGAATCCGCCGGCGTGCTTGGAGCCGGCACCATGGGGAACGGCATCGCCCAGGTCTGCGCCATGGCGGGCCTGGAGGTGGGCCTCTACGACCTGAAGGAGGAGTTTCTCGAGCGCGCATGCGCAAGGATCGGGAAGTCGCTCGGACGCCTGGCCGACAAGGGGAGGCTGGACCGGACGGGCGCGGAGAAGGCCCTTGCCCGGATCCACCCGTCCACTTCGCTCGATGCGGCCTGCGGGAGCGCCGACCTTGTCGTGGAAGCGGTGCCCGAGGACCTGGCGCTCAAATCCGCGCTCTGGAAGGAGGTCGAAACCCGGGTTTCGGACGAAGCTCTCCTGGCCACCAACACCTCATCGCTCTCCATCGATGCCCTGGCGGCTTCCCTTCGGCGCCCCGGGCGCTTCCTGGGACTCCATTTTTTCAACCCCGTTCCGGTGATTGCGCTTCTGGAGATCGTGAGCGGAAGCGGGACCGATCCGGGAACGATCGAGACCGCCCGTGCTCTGGCCCTGCGCCTGGGGAAGGAGCCGATCGTGGTGCGGAATTCCCCCGGGTTCGCTTCCTCGCGCCTGGGGATCGCGCTGGCCATGGAGGCGATCCGCATGCTGGAAGAGGGCGTTGCCGGCGCGGAGGACATCGACCGGGCCATGGAACTGGGCTACCG
>CAZQAP010000173.1:3069-6473 GCA_964591365.1 uncultured Planctomycetales bacterium | reverse complement strand
TAGCCAGGCCGTAGCCCAGCACTGCCCTCTTCGGAGGGGAGCCTGTGTCGGCCGGAGGTTGGGCACCCTTTTCTCTTCTTCTTCTCCGCGTCTCCGCGTCTCCGCGGTTTTTCTTCTTTCGTCGAAGATCCTCCGCTTCCAGGGTTCCCCGGCACCGGGGAGACGCCTCCGACCCGCCAAGCGGATTCCGGAAGCCCCGGGAACCCACACGAAACCCGGAAGCCCCAGAAGAAGAAAGATGAACCGCGGAGACGCGGTTTATTTCTTCCCGTTTCCCTCCGAAGCGGCCGATCCCCCAGGGCCGGGCGTGGCCCTCCCCCTACGGATCACTCCAGGCGGGCCAGCGCCCGCGCCAGATCCTCGGTGGGGAGCCGGCCCTCGAAACGGGCCACCGGGCGGCCGTCCTGGAAGAGGACGGTCTGGGGCAGGACCCCGCTTGGAAGCTGGAAGGCCTCGATGAAGGGGTTCAGGTCGCGCTCGGCGAGATAGAGCATGTCGAAGGGCATCTCCAGCTTTTCCCAGGCCCGCCCGACGCGCTCAAAGTCCTTCGCCAGTGGCAGCTCTGCCACCGTCCAGTCGGCACTGACTCCCACGAACCCGATCCCGGGATGCTCCCGGGCGGCGGCGGCGAAGTCCGGGAGTTCCGCCATGCAGGGGGCGCACCAGGTGGCCCACAGGTTGACCACCAGGGGGCCGGCAGCGGCGCGGCGCCCGATCTCGGCGACCACCCCGGAGGTGTCGAGCGGCGCGGGCCGCGCCGGGGGTCTTGCGCAGGAAGGGGCCGTCGCCGCGAGCCCCAGGCCAAGCAGGAAAAAAAACGCCGCAGCGGATCTCTCCGCTGCAGCGCAAAGGTCCGTCTTTCCCTTCACCTCAACTCTTCACCTTTGTAGAGACGCGCTTGATCCCGCAGCCCACGGGAGGGGTCTCTGTTTTCGGCACTTCTTTCCCCGCCAGAACGGCATCGAGGGCATCCCGCAGCCAGGTCTGGCGCTTTTCGGGTTCCAGCGTCCGGCGTGCATCGTTGTCGATCGCGCCGGTGTAGACCACCTTGCCTTCCCGGTTCACCAGGAAGATGTGCGGGGTGGTCTTGGCGCCGAAACGGTCGGCCAGTTTGTTGCCCGGATCGACCAGCACGGGGAAGGGAATCGATTCCTTCTCCCGATAACGACTGATCTCCTCCACGGTCTCGGTCTTGTTGCTGTCGATGCCAATGACGTGCACCCCCTTTTCGGCGTAGTCGCGGGCGATGCCGGAAAGGGCCGTGTCCCAGGCCTTCGACCAGGGGCACTTGCAGGACCAGAAGCTGATCACGAAGAGGCTGCCCTTTTCCATTCCCTCGCCCTTGCGGCGCGGGAGGAACGTCCGGAAGGTGAAATCCCGCCCGGCGGGGGTCTTGAGCTCGACGTTCTTGAGCCAGATGACGTCGGCGCCCACCTGGACGGTGGGAGCGACCACCGGAGCCTTGTGGACGGCATTCCTGGAAAGGGTGCCCTTCTTCAGGGCCTGTGTGGAGGCCGCCGGAGCCAGGGCCAGCAGAAGGGCGGGCACCAGGAGGGCGGGGATCGTGCGGAGGAATCCTTTCATGGCTTGGGAGCGATCGGGATCGTGCGGATTCGGGGGAAGCCCCGGGGAGACCTCCTTACGGATCCGGCGGCCGACCTGCCCGGTTTTTTCCCGGAGGGTAGAATCGTGCCGAAACGGGCCCTCCATGCGCTACCTCGACCCCCACATCCACTGCGTCTCCCGCGTCACCGACGACTATCAGGCCATGTACCTGGCCGGGATCCGGGCCGTCGTGGAACCCTCCTTCTGGCTGGGCCAGCCCCGCACGACCTCCGGCACCTTCCGGGACTACTTCCTGATGCTGCTCGAATGGGAGCGGGAGCGGGCCGGTTCCTTCGGGATCGAGCACCGCTGCACCCTGGGGCTCAACCCCAAGGAGGCCAACGACGAACGCGTGGCCGGCCCGGTCCTCGAGATGCTCCCCGAACTGCTCCAGCGGGACGGGGTCGTGGCTATGGGCGAACTCGGTTTCGACGCCATCACAACGGCCGAAGAGAAGGCCTTTCGCGCCCAGATCGAGATGGCCCGGGCCGCGGGCCTGCCGATCCTGGTCCATACCCCCCACCGCGACAAGCTGCGCGGGGCGCGCCGGTCGATCGACATCCTGCTGGAGATGGAGGTGGACCCCTGCTCGGCCATCATCGATCATTCCACCGAGGAGACCACCCGGCTGATCCTCGAGGCCGGATTCTGGGCCGGCCACACGGTCTACCCCCAGACCAAGCTCACTCCCGAGCGCTTCTGCAACCTCTTCTTCGAATTCGGCGTGGAAAGGATGCTGGTCAACTCCAGCGCCGACTGGGGCGCCTCCGACCCCCTCAACGTCCCCAAGACGGCCGGCCTGCTGGAACGCCGCGGCGCAGCGCGGGAAGAGATCGAGCAGCTCGTCTGGGACAATCCGATCTCCTTCTTCGGCCCCGAACGCCTGGCCCTGGCCGGCCTTCCGCCCCTGGCCGCCAGCGTGGCCTGAACTCCCCGGGCCCCCGGACGGGGCGGCTCGATTCCCAAAAACCGGGGTTACCCCCTGGCAGCCCGGGGATAGACCGATCGGGGAAAGAATCTTCCGGTTTGGGGACCCCAAGGGAAAGTGAGACCGCCGCGGCCATCAGGCCGCGGCGGTTCTCCACACCCCCCCCAGGAAAAAGGGCGGTTCCCAGAGAGGTAGCGGGATGAGGCGCACGCTGTTCGAAGTGGTCCAGGGGTTTATGAACAGGGGCATCTCCGGGCCATCGGGAGACGATTCTCCATGGCACACCCGGAGATCCTGACCCTCCTCCATCCTGATCTCTCGTGAAGCGGGCCACGATCGCCGTCCTCCTGGCTGCCCTTGCGCCCCACTCCGCAAAGGGCCAGGAACCGACCGTCCCCGTGCTCCGAGCCGGCCCCCTGGAAGGGGAGTTCCACCTGGACGGCGTGCTGGACGAGGAAGCCTGGGCCAAGGCGGATGCGGTCCCCGATCTCACCATGGTCGAACCGCAGGAGGGGGTCGAGCCCAGCCTGCGGACCACGGTCCAGGTCCTGGCGGACCCCAAGCAGATCGTCATCGGCGTGGTCTGCCACGACTCCGATCCTTCCGCCATCGTGAGCTACAGCGTGGCCCGGGATTCCCGTCTGGGCGGAGAGGACCACGTTCGCGTCGTCCTGGGGACCTTCCTGGACGGAAGGAGCGGGTTCGTCTTCGAGATCAACCCCTCCGGAGCGCGCTTCGACGCCCTGATCGAGGAGCGCGGCGAGAGGCTGAACCGTTCCTGGGACGGGATCTGGGAGGCCAGGACCGCCCGCTCGGCGGATGGGTGGAGCGCCGAGATCCGCATCCCGGTGAAAACGCTCAACTTCAAGAA
>CAZQAP010000173.1:0-2969 GCA_964591365.1 uncultured Planctomycetales bacterium | reverse complement strand
CCCGGGCTGGACGTCCTCCTGACCCTGAACACCGACTTTTCGGAGACCGAGGTGGACGCGCGCCAGACCAATCTCACGCGGTTCCCGCTCTTCTTCCCCGAAAAACGCTCCTTCTTCCTGGAAGGGGCCGACCGCTTCGACTTCGGCCTGGGCCTGGGCAGGGACGTGGTCCCCTTCCAGAGCCGGCGCATCGGACTGGTGGGCGGCGAGGAGGTGCCGCTCGACTCCGGCCTCAAGGTCACCGGGCACCTGGGCCGGACCAGCCTGGGAGCCCTGGCCGTGCGGACCGGCGAGGAGGCCGGCGTGGCTCCCGCGACCTCGATGGGCGTCGTGCGCGTCAAGCAGGACGTCCTCGAGGAGTCCTCGGTCGGCATGATCGCCACCACCGGCGACCCCCTCGGCCGCAATGGAAGCTGGATGGCCGGCGCCGATTTCACCTACCAGACCTCCCAGCTCGGGGGCGACAAGAACTTCCTGGCCGGCGTCTGGGGCCTCACCATGAACCGCGAGGACCTGGCCGGCGGCAGCGACTCGGCCATGGGCATGGAGGTCGGCTATCCCAACGACCTTTGGGACGCGACCTTCTCCTGGAAGCGCATCGGCGAGGACTTCGACCCCTCCCTGGGCTTCGTCCCCCGGAGGGGAATCAACAAGTACCGGCTCGGCCTGGCCTACCAGCCGCGGCCGGAATGGAGTTTCGTCCGGCAGATGTTCTACGAGTTCAGCGGAACCTACATCACGGATCTGGACAATCGGTTGGAGACCTACCGGGTCTTCACCGCACCGGTGAACTGGAATCTGGAAAGCGGAGATTCCTTCGAGTTCAACGTCGTTTTCGAGGGGGACCGCCCCGACGCCCCCTTCGAGGTCGCCGACGGCGTCGTGGTCCCCGCGGGTTCCCATCAATGGAGACGCTACCGCCTGACCACCGAGACGGCCAGCAAGCGGCCCTTGCGGGCGGAACTGGCCTGGTGGTTCGGCGACTTCTACGACGGCAAGCTGGACACCTACGAGGCCGTTCTCGTCTGGAACCCCTTCCCGCTCCTCAAACTGGAGATGACCGGAGAACACAACCGCGGCCGCCTGCCCACCGGCAACTTCACCGAGGACCTCTACGGGCTCCGCGTCGTCTTCAATTTCTCCCCCGACCTGACCTTCACCAGCTTCGCCCAGTTCGACAACCAGAGCCAGATCCTCGGCACCAACAACCGGCTGCGCTGGACCATCACTCCGGAGTCCGAACTCTTCTTCGTCGTTACCTACAACTGGACGACCGTGGCGTCGCAGCTCGCACCCCAATCGTACGAGACGGTCTTCAAGATCCAGTACGAGCTGCGGTTCTGATTCCCATCC
Organism: uncultured Planctomycetales bacterium; assembly: GCA_964591365.1. Taxonomy (GTDB): domain Bacteria; phylum Planctomycetota; class UBA1135; order UBA1135; family UBA1135; genus CAZQAP01. The sequence goes on along the minus strand of CAZQAP010000173.1, from coordinate 1,616 downwards.
AGGCCCGGAACGCTCAAAGCTCGCCCAGGACGAGTTTTTTCGTCAGGGGGACTCCGTCCCTCCAGATCCGCAGCACAACCTCGGCCCCGGGAGAAAGCGAGCTGATGCGCACTTTGAGGTTTTCCCAACTCGCGATCTCCTTGCCGTCCACCGCCAGGATGACGTCCCCCACCTTGAGCCCGGCCCTGCCGGCGGGAGTGTCGGCCTTGACGGATGTGATGGCCCCGCCGTAGGGGCGCGGCAGCTCCACCTGTTCGGCGTAACGGGGGGTGACGTCCCTCCCTTCGACTCCCAGGTAGCCCCGGCGGACCTCCTTGTGGGAGATCAACTCGGCAACGATGCGCTGGGCCAGTTCCGAGGGGGCGGCATAGCCCACCCCGCGCCAGGCGGAACCGAAGATGGCGGTGTTGATGCCCACCACCCGCCCGTCCATGTCGAGCAGTGGCCCGCCCGAGGAGCCGCGGTCGATGTAGGCGTCGAACTGGAGGTAGTCCTGGTAGCGCACCTGGCGCAGGGGAGTTCGTCCCAGGCCGCTCACCACCCCCAGGCTGGTGGTGCCGGTGAGCCCGTAGGGGTTGCCGACCGCCAGGACCAGGTTGCCCGGCCGCAGGGCGTCGCTGTCGCCCCAGGCGAGCTGGGCGCGGGCGAATCCGGCCGGGATCTTGACCACCGCGAGGTCGGTGGCGGAATCGACCGCCAGGACGTCGCCCGTGGTGCGCCGTCCGTCATGCAGGGTCACCTTCACCCGCGAGCCGAGATCCTCGACGACGTGCTGATTGGTGACCACGAACCCCTGGATGGCATCCAGGACGAAGCCGCTGCCGAAACCGACCTCGCGGCGGGTCGGGCCCGGATCGCCGGGGGAGTCCTGCGGTTCGGGGGGCGCGAACGGGTTCCGGAGCCGGGGCTTGGCCTCCTCCCCGCTGACGGTGCGCACCACTTCGATGTGGACCACGGCCTGGAGGACCTGTTCGGAGAGGTCGGCCAGGGCTTCGGAGAAGGCGGGCAGATCCGATCCTCGGGCGGAGGGGTCTGAGCGGAGTCCGGGGGCGATCCAGAGGCCCAGGATCAGGCCGCCCAGGAGGGTTGCAGGCAGGAGACGGTTTTTCATCCCAGCGGAGTACGGGGGAGAGGCGTAGGGTTCACGGACATTCTGCCGGGCGCCGCCTCAAGAATGCCAATAACCGGGCCGTCGGATCCTTCGCACCCCCTTGTCATGAAGCGACTTCTGCCCATTCTGGCCGTAGCCCTGGCTGCGGTCCTGCTGATCCTGCTCCTCCAGGAGCACGCAGGAGAGGCCCCGGACGCGGGCCTCGACCGCTCCAGCACCCCGCTGTCCGCCCCCGCCCTGGAGGGCCAGGGCACCCCGGAACCCGCCGCCCTGCCCGCCCCTTCGGCCTCCGAGGCGGGCCGGTCGGAGTTCGAAGCCCCCCCCGCCGAGGCTCCCGGATCCGCCAAGGGGGGGCTCCAGCCTGCCACCCTGCTCCTGGAGCTGGCCCGTCCCGACGGGTCGGCGCCCGAGCAAGCGCATGTGGATCTCGAATACCAGATCCAGTCCGGACAGAACCTGGGTGACCTCTTCTCCCAGGCGATCCGCTCCCGCCAGGGCGCCGGGG
>CAZQAP010000172.1:5355-6484 GCA_964591365.1 uncultured Planctomycetales bacterium | reverse complement strand
GCGGTCCAGGGAAGTGCCGTGTTCACCAACTGCCTGTTCGCCGGGAACTTCGCCGTGAACGACATTTTCGAAAACAACGGCGGTGCGGTCTCCTGCGAAGGGACCCCTTCGTTCTTCAACTGCACTTTCACCGCCTGCACGGCGGCGGACAAGGGCGGCGGGATCTACGTCTTCACCGGGAACACCCTCCTGACCAACAACATCTTCTGGGGCAACTCCGACCGCAGCGGGGAGGGCGAAGCGGCGCAGATCTTCCTGGAAAACGGCACGACCCAGCTCAATTTCTGCTGCGTGGAGGGGCTCACCGGGATTCTCGGCGGCATGGGCAACATGAACGAAGACCCCCGTTTCGCGGATGAACTCGGCGGCGATTTCCATCTGCGCGCGGAATCTCCCTGCATCGGATCCGGAAACGGCCTTCTTCCCGGCCCGCCGAAAAAAGATTTCGAGGGCGATCCCCGTTTCCTGGTTCAAAGGGTGGATATCGGTTACGACGAATTCTTCCGCCACCTCTACGTCCTGGGGGATTTCACTCCCGGGGGCCTGTTGACGATCAAGATCGTGGGAAACCCCGGGACCGCCCCGGTGGTCCTCTCGGTCGGCCTGGGGCTCAAGGAAGTTCCGGTTCCCACTCCCAACGGGGATTCCTATCTCGAGGATCTCGTCAAGGAGAAGGCCCTGCCCCCCATTCCGGCCAGCGGCATCCTGGCGGTTCCGGCCACCCTCCCCCCGACCCCGCCCGCAAGCGGTTTCTTCGCACTTCAGGTCCTGGTGGGCGACAAGCTCACCAACCCCTTCCGCATCGACGTGGAATAGGGTTTCGGCGGGAATCGGAGAGGGGGCTTTCGGGTTCCGCATAGGGCGAGCGCCCTCCTTGTGGCCCTGGAAGCGGATTCGGAAGAAGAACGGGAAGAGGGGATCCCCGCGACATCCCGAAGCCCCTTAGAAAGTTGCATATTCGCCCGGTCCCCGTGGCCGGCGGGGGATGCGGGCACGAAATTGACAGGTGCATCCTGCTTTCTTATCCTGATTGCATGCAGGTTTTCCGAAATGTCCTTTTTCTGGTGGTGCTGTCCGCCGCCGCCTCCGGCCTGCGGGCCCAAAGCAATCTAGGCCAATCCGCTCCTTC
>CAZQAP010000172.1:3229-5255 GCA_964591365.1 uncultured Planctomycetales bacterium | reverse complement strand
TGGAGCCGGAATGTCCATCCTCCAGAGCAGCCCCACCCTGGTCGACTGCGCCTTCTCGGGCAACTACACCTTCGGATATGGCGGCGGACTTTTCTGCTCCGGCGATCCGCTCCTCATCCGTTGCGTGTTCTCCAGCTCCGCGTGCATGTTCGGAAGCGGCGGGGGATTCGCAAGCAACGGAGACCCGATCCTGATCGACTGCTGCTTTCAAGGCAATTCCGCCGCAACCTCCGGTGGAGGAATGGAGAGCACGGGGAATCCGGTTTTTACCCGCTGCCTTTTTCTCGGGAATGGCGTTACGCAACTGAATCGTTCCGGAGACGGAGGAGCAATCGCCTTCCAGGGGAGCCCAACGTTCCAGTCGTGCCTCTTTCGCGGCAATGTCGCCAACGGTACTGGAGGAGCAGTCTACTGCTCAGGCGGCGACCCATTCTTCGACGGCTGCCGATTCTTGGGAAACGTCTGCACCCAAGGCGATGGAGGAGGAGTGGAAATCTCCTACCAGTCCACCGGGACGGTCCGGTTCACGAACTGCCTGTTCTTCAACAACTCCTCCTCCAACAGCATCGCGGGATGCGGCTCCGGAGGAGGAGCCGTCGATACCGGAGGGGCCGACGCCTTCTTCTACAACTGCACGATCTCGGGAAACTATTCCTACTGTGGAGGGGCCGGAATCACGGTCCACGATGGAACGACCACTCTTCTGAACTCCATCCTTTGGTGGAACCGAGACACGAAAGGCCAGAGTGAAGATGCGCAGGTCCTTGTCAGATATGGAGGAATCCTCAAAATGGATTTCTGCGACGTGGAAGCCCTGACCGGAAACCTCGGGGGCCGGGGCAACCTGGGTCGGGTTCCGCATTTCGCCGATCCTGTGACCGGGGATTTCCACTTGACGGCCTTGTCGCCCTGCATCGGGGCGGGGAACGGGCTGGCGCCCGGCGTTCCGAAGTTCGATTTCGAGGGCGATCCCCGCTTTCCGGCCCTGGGAGTGGATATGGGTTACGACGAGTTCGCCCGGCATCTCTACGTGGTCGGGGACCCCGCGCCGGCAACGACCGTTCAGATCAAGTTCGTGGGCGAGCCGGGCACGGCCCCCGTGACGCTGTTCGCGGCTCTGGAGGAGCGCGGGGAGCCCAAGGCCACCCCGCAGGGCGACTGGTTCCTCAAGGATCCCGTGCGCCGCAAGGAACTCCCCTCCGTGCCGCCTTATGGAATCCTGGTGATGCCGCAGCTTCTTCCTCCCCGGCCCCCGCCGGGCGGTTTCTACTTTCTCCAGGCTTTGGTGGGCGACAAGCTCACCAATCCCTGGCGCATCGAGGTGGAATAGGTCCTTCCCCCGGGAAGGTCAGCGCGGCGGGAAGAGCCGGGCGGGGTTCTCCACCAGCACCTTGCGCTTGAACGCCTCGCCGAACTCCGGAAGAGCCCAAAAGGATTCGATGTTGGCGCGCAGGTCGCGCACGCCGGGGCTGGGCCAGTCGGTCCCCCAGACCACCTTTTCGGAAAGCATCTCGAGACGAGGAAGCTTGCGGGGGATCTGGCGGGGCGGGATTCCGGAAAGATCGAGCCAGACGTTCTCGTGCCGGCGGGCTACGAAGAAGGCCTCCTCGTACCAGAGCGGGCGGCCGGCATGGGCGAGCACGATCTTCAAGCCCGGGAAATCGACCGCCACGTCGTCGCAGTCCATCGGATCGCCCAGCCGGCTGCGGGCACCGGGAAAAATGCTCGTTCCAGTGTGGATCATCACAGGAACCCCGCGCGCCTCGCACTGTTCGTAGAGGACCCGCAGGCCCGGCAGCGAACCCAGGTAGGCGTTGGCGGCGAACTCCTGGTGGGGCGGGTGCACCTTGACGCCGTCGAGGCGCAGCTCGTCGAGCAGCCGTTCCATCTCGCCGGTGGGATCCTTCTCGAATCCGGGGTGCATTCCGCCCCAGGCCACGAAGCGGTCGGGGCGCCGGTCGCGGTAGGCGCTGACGAAGTCGTTGGTGCGCGAAGTGAATCCCATGACCCCGGGCGAGGGGTAGTT
>CAZQAP010000172.1:0-3129 GCA_964591365.1 uncultured Planctomycetales bacterium | reverse complement strand
GGGCGAGGGGTAGTTGACCAGCCCGGCCCGGGCCACCCCGGCGCGGTCGAGGTGTGCGGCCAGGGCATCCGGGTCGCTCTGGAAGCGCTCGATCTGGGCGCGGTCGACACGCTTTCCGGCCAGCACCTCGCGGACGTCCTCGCGGAGCTCTGCCCACGGCTGGATGTGGACGTGCAGATCGACGATTCCTGCAGGAAGGCCCACGGCCCTTCAGCGCTCCTCGAGGGCGGGTTCCTTCAAGCGGCCGTGACGGCGAAGAAGCTCCTGCAGCCGGTCGTGGGGGAGGGCTTGGATGGTGCGGCCACGGAAACCGGTCATCGTTTTCGCCGCCACGAGCGCGTTGACGATCGCCTCCTCCGTGGCCCGGACGGTGGCCAGGAAGAGGGGATCGATGCGCTCCTCGGGGACGAAGGCGAGGGAAGGCTCCTCGGGGGAAGAGCGGTCCGGCTGCCTGGTCGAAAAGGCCAGGAAGAGGTCGCCCGATTCGGTCCCGGAATAGCTGCCGCAACGGGCGAGACCCAGGGTGATCCGGCGGGCTATGCGCCGGAGCTGGATGGGAAGAAGGGGCGCATCGGTGGCCAGGATCACGATGATGGAGCCCTGGTCCCCTTCGGGCGCCCCCGCCACGGTCTTCAGTTCGCGGCCCACCGGAACGCCGGCGATCCGAAGCTCGCGGCGATCGCCATGGTTGGCCTGGACCAGGACCCCGACCGTGTAGCCCCCCTGGCGGGCCGGGAGAACGCGCGACGAGGTGCCGATGCCGCCCTTGAAGCCGTGGCAGATCATGCCGGTGCCGCCCCCGACGTTCCCCTCGGCCACCGGGCCGGAACGGGCCGCACGAAGCGCCGCAACGACGTCCTTCTCCCCTACGGGAAAGCCTTCGATGTCGTTCAACCATCCGTCCCAGGTCTCCGCGACCACTGGAAGATAGACGGAATGATCCAGCCCCGGGGTCCCGAGCGACCAGCGGGCGACCCCGGTGAAGGCGGTGCCCACGGCGAGCGTGTTCGTGATCACGATCGGCGAGATCAGGAAACCTTTCTCGTCGACGTAGTGGACCCCGGTCATCTCCCCGTCGCCGTTCTGCTGGAACGTGCCGGCCGGGACGGCGCGGATCTTCGCGTTGGGCAGGATGGCGGTCACCCCGGTGCGGACCGCACGAGGCCCCTGGCCCGAAACCAGCGTGACCTGGCCCACCAGAACCCCCGGGACGTCGGTGATGGCGTTGAGGGGGCCGGGCCGGCCGTCGAAGGGGATGCCCAGATCGCGGGCCCGCACCGGAGGCCGGTCCTGGGCGGGCCCAGGAGCGCCAAAGGCCGCGGCAACGACCAGGGCGATCACGGAAAATGTCCCGGTTTTGGGCATGCTTGGATTCTCCGTCCGCATGGTAGCCGCGGCGCGAAGGTCCAAGCCCGCTCTCCATCCCGGAATCCGGGATGATGGGGGCATGGAACCTTCCTCCGGACCCGGACCCTCCCCTCCCGCTTCCAGCCGCCGATCCTTCCTGCTCCGCGGCGCCTCGCTGGCGGGGGCGGGGTTCCTGGGGCCCGGCCTCCTGCACCCGAAGCCGGCCGTTGCCGCTCCAAAGCTGGAGTTCGCCTCGGCCCTGGAGGCCGCCGAGGCCATCCGCAGGCACCGGATCTCCTCCGAGGAACTCACCCGCTCCGTGCTGGCGAGGATCGGCAGGTTCCACGAGCGGGTGAACGCCATCGCGACGCTCGTCCCCGAGAAGGCGCTGGAGCAGGCCCGCCGGGCCGACCGGGAGCTGGCCCATGGCAAGGTGCGCGGCCCCTTCCACGGAGTTCCCGGCACCATCAAGGACACTTTCGAGACCCGGGGGATCCGCACCACCGCCGGGGCCCCCTTCCTCTCCGATCACGTCCCTTCCCGCGACGCGGCGGTGGTGGAGCGGCTCAAGGCCGCCGGCATGGTGGTCCTGGGGAAGAGCAACGTGCCCTACCTGGCCGGCGATCACCAGACCTACAACGCGATCTTCGGGGTCACCCGCAATCCGTGGGATCCGAAGCGCACGCCGGGCGGTTCCACCGGCGGCGGGGCCGCGGCCCTGGCCGCCGGCCTGTCCTACCTTTCGGTCGGCAGCGACATCGGGGGTTCCATCCGCAATCCGGCCAGCTTCTGCGGCGTCTTCGGGCACAAGTCCACGCTGGGGGTGATCCCCTACCGGGGACACATTCCGCCCCTTCCGGGAGGGCCGCCCGCCCCGCTCGCGGACCTCCCTGTGGCCGGGCCGCTGGCGCGCAGCGCCGCAGACCTGAAGGCCGCCATGGAAGTTCTCGGGGGGCCCGAGGAGGAACGGGCCCGCGCCTGGAGCTGGACGCTTCCTCCCCCCCGCCACGAACGCCTGCGGGACTTTCGCCTCGGTTTCGTGCTGGACGATCCCTTCTGCCCGGTCCTGCCCGAGGTGCGCGAAGTCCTGGCCCGCGCCGTCCAATCCCTGAAGAAGGCCGGGGCCAAGGTGGAAGAAGGCTGGCCCGAGGGAGTGCACCCGTGGGAGCAGTTCAAGACCTACGACTACCTGCTCATCGCCATCGCGCCGCCGGTCCTCGACGAAAAAGGGCGTGCAGGTCTCGAGGCCGGGGCCGCGGCCGGCGACGAACTCGCCGGGGTGGTGCTGCGCGCGGCCACGCGGCCCTATCTCGATTACTACGCGGCCCTGGGGCGCGCCCGCGGGGCCCGCCGGATCTGGCAGGCCTTCTTCCGCGACCATGACGCCTTCCTGATGCCCACCGCCTTCACCGCCGCCTTCCCCCACGACCATAGCAAGCCGTTCTGGAAACGGGTCATTCCCACGCCCTCCGGCCCGCGCGCCTACCTGGAACTTCTGCGCTGGATCTCGTTCGCCACCCTCACCGGGCTTCCGGCCACCACGGCCCCCGCCGGGTTCACGAAGGAGGGCCTCCCGGTCGGGCTCCAGATCCTGGGCCCCTACCTGGAAGACGCCACGCCCATCGCCGTGGCCGCGCACCTCGAGAAACTGGGCCCCGGCTTCCAGCCCCCCCCGGGTTTCGGCGGCTGACCCCCCCGCCCTTCCAAACCCGGAATAACAAGAAAACAACCGCGGAGACGCGGAGAGCGCGGAGAAGAAAAAAACCAAGAGAAGAAAACCGG
>CAZQAP010000171.1:0-6490 GCA_964591365.1 uncultured Planctomycetales bacterium | reverse complement strand
CGGCAGGCCTCGGCCGTGTCGATGGCGTACTCCGCGAAGATGACCGGGTCGTTGTAGGTGAAGGCCACCGAACCGCAGCCGCTCTGCCGCGCGGTGCGGGCGATCTTGCGCGGGGAGGCGGCATCCGCCAGCCGGTCGGTCTCGCGGCTCTTGGAGATGTTCCAGTTCTGGCAGAAGCGGCAGCCCAGGTTGCAGCCGGCCGTCCCGAAGGAGAGCACCGGGGTTCCGGGCAGGAAATGGTTGAGCGGCTTCTTCTCGACCGGGTCGATGCAGAACCCCGAACTGCGCCCGTAGGTCGTGAGCACCATCTCATCGCCGGCGCGGGAACGCACGAAACAGAAGCCGCGCTGGCCCTCCTTCAGCCGGCAGCGCCGGGGACAGAGATCGCACTCCAGGCGGCCGTCCTCGCGAAGGTGCCACCAGCGGGCCGGGTGCGCGGCTTCCGGGATCACGGCGCCTCCTCCGCCTTGCGCACCTCGAAGCGATCCACCTTGAAGAGTTCTTCGGGCCGGATGCCGGCCTTGGAGAGCGCGATGGCCACCTGCTCGGCCACCGAGTCCACCCCCTCCACGTTCGGCAGCAGGACTCCGCGGCGCCCCTCCGAGGCCGAAACCACCACCCCGAAGCGGGCCGGATCCAGTTCGGTCTGGTTCTCCACCCGCTGCAAGGGTCCCAGCACGCTCACCGAGAAGGTCACGCCGTCGATTTCCTCCCGGGAAAGCGGGGGGAAGCGGGGGTCGTCGAAGGCGGCCGCAACCGCCCGGTCGGCGGTCTCGGCCACCACGTCGGCCTTGCGGGCTTCGAGGCAGCCGATGCAGCCGCGCAAGCCTCCGTCCGGCTTCCAAAGAGTGACGAAAACGGGCGCCGGCCGGCGCAGCTCCCCCTTGGCAGCGGGAAGAACGGGGTTCCTCTTTTCCAGACGCGCGCGCACCGCTTCCCGCGCCACGGCGGGCAGGATCCGGATGCCCGCTTCCTTCGCTGGCGGCAGGGGTTCCGGCGGAAGTCCGGCCGCGGAGAAGACCGCCACCAGGTAGCCCACGCCGAAGGGGTGTTCGTAGGAGAGGACCTCGGGGCCCTCGACCTGGAAAGCGAGCGCGGCGCCGGCCACCAGGGAGGACTCGACCACGTCCTCGGCCGCCAGCTCGCGCAGTTCGGGATCGAGTTCCTGGAGGCCGGGAAGCCGGCCCCGGCGCACCAGCTCCACCACGGCGCGGTCGAAGCCGCCGGCCCGCGGATGGAAGCCGGCCGGTGCACCGGGTTGCAGGCGATGGCTCATGTCCCCGCTGGCGACCAGGGCAGCCCGGCGGCCGCACTGCTGGAGGGCCTCCGCCAGGGCGGCCCCGAAGGCGGAGAGGTCCCCGGTTCCGGGCAGCGGCAGCGAGACCACCGCCGTGGGGCCGCGCCATCCGGCTTCGGCCAGGAACCAGAGCGGGACGACCGCGCCGTGATCGAGGGGGCCGGCGGGGATCCGCCAGGTGGGAATCCCCCGCTTCCGCGCCGCCTGTTCGATCCCCCCCCGCAAGGCGGAGTCGGCGGGCAGTTCCAGGCGGGCGCGCGGGGCCCGGAAGGCGGCCAGATCGCCGCGCAGGGGGTCTCCCCCCCAGATCCCGAAAGCCCCCGCCCGGCGCGGGGAGTGGGGCGAGACGAGGAGCAGAGCCCCGGGCCGGGCCGCGGTCAGGCGCCGCGCGAATTCCCGGCAGGCCCGGGTGGTCTGGATGCACTCTCCGGTCCGCTCCCCCCCGACTTCCGGCACCACGATCGGCGGGTGGGGGAGAAGGCCGCAGAAAACAGGTTCCAGGCGCTCCACAGGTTTTCTTCTAGTCTATCCAGGCGGGTTTTGCGCCCCCCCGTTTCCCGGGAGTCTCCCCCGGGTGGCCGGAGGAGGCCGGCTCTGCGAAGATGCCCCATCCCCCGAAGCCCGTGAACCCCATGAATTTCGTTCTGACCGAAGAGCAGGAGATGATCCGGGATTCCGCCCGCGAATATGCGGAGCGGGTCCTGAAACCCAACTCGGCCCGCTGGGACCGGGAGGAGATCTTCCCCGAGGAGGCCATCCAGGCGGCCGCCGAGAACGGCTTCCTGGGACTGGTCATCCCCGAGGAGTACGGCGGAGCCGGGATGGGGCACCTGCCGGCCTCGATCCTGCTGGAGGAGGTCAACCGCTGGTGCGCCTCGACGGGCGTGACCCTCTCGGTGCACCTCTCCCTGGTCTCCTCGCCGCTGATCCGTTTCGGGACCGAGGCCCAGAAGAAGAAGTACCTGCCGCGCATGGCCACCGGGGAGCTGCTCGGGGCCTACTGCCTGACCGAGCCGCGCGCGGGATCGGATGCGGCCTCCCTGCGCACCACCGCCAAAAAGGTGGACGGCGGCTGGGAGATCCACGGGAACAAGGCCTGGATCACGAACTCCACCCATGCGGGCCTGTTCATCGTCTACGCCATCACCGATCCGGACGGCCGCCGCGGCCGCAACGTCGGCGCCTTCCTGGTGGAGCGCGAGTTCGAGGGGGTCGAGATCGGCAAGAAGGAGCCCAAGCTCGGCATCCGCGCCAGTTCCACCACCGAGATGGCCTTCAACAACGTGTTCGTGCCCGAAGATAACCTGCTCGGGGATCCCACGGGAGGTTTCCAGGTGGCGCTCGACACGCTCGACGGCGGCCGCATCGGGATCGCCAGCCAGTCGGTCGGCATCCACCGGGCCTGCCTGGAGGATTCGATCCGCTACGCCAAGGAGCGCGAGCAGTTCGGCCGGCCCATCGGCCGTTTCCAGGCCGTCGCCTGGAAGCTGGCCGACATGGCCACCGAACTGGAGGCCGCCCGCCTGCTCACCCATCGGGCCGCCTGGCTGCGGGATCAGAAGCAGCCCTGCAGCAAGGAGGCCTCGATGGCCAAGCTCTACGCCTCGCGGGCCTGCAACCGCGCGGCCCAGGAAGCCGTGCAGATCCACGGCGGAGCGGGCTACACCAACGAATTCCCCGTGGAGCGCTACTACCGCGACGCCCGCATCACCGAGATCTACGAAGGCGTCACCGACGTCCAGCGCCTGGTCATCTCCCGCCAGCTCTTGAAGTGAGCCCTGCCGGAACCCTGGTGGAACGCCCCGCATCGGCCGTGGAAGAGCTTCTTGAAGGCTTCCGTTCGGGCCGGATCGGAGCCCTTTCGCGCGCCATCTCCTGGGTGGAGAACGGTGCGGAAGGGGCCGGTGCGCTCCTGGCCGGGCTCCCCCCGGGCCGCGGCGGGGCCTGGAGAAGCGGGGTGACGGGCCCCCCGGGTGCGGGGAAGTCCACGCTTGTGGATGCGCTGGCGAAACACTGGGCCCGGGCCGGACGGCGGGTCGCGCTTCTCTGCCTCGATCCCACCTCGCCGCTCACCGGCGGGGCTCTTCTGGGGGACCGGGTGCGCATGGATCGTTCCCAGCAGGAGAACGGCGTTTTCGTGCGCAGCATGGCCAGCCGCGGCTCCCTGGGAGGACTTTCCTGCGCTGCCGGAGCCGCAGCCGATCTTCTGGAGGCCTTCGGTTTCGCGGAAGTGATCCTGGAGACGGTCGGCGTGGGGCAGGCCGAGGTGGACGTGGCCGGGGCCACCGATACCACCGTGGTCGTGCTCACCCCCTCGAGCGGGGACGGCGTGCAGGCCATGAAGGCCGGACTCATGGAGGTGGCCGACCTGTTCGTGGTGAACAAGGCCGACCTTCCGGGCGCGGAACGGATGCGCGAGGAACTGGAGGGCATGCTCTCCCTGCGGCCGGAGACGGCCGGCCCGCGCCCGCCGGTTCTGCTCTGCAGCGCCCTGCACGAGGAGGGCGTGACGGAACTGGCGGATGCGATGGAGGCGCGCCGCGCCGCGGACCGCGAAGCCGGCCGGACCGGGGAACGCCGCAGCCGGCGCGCGCGCGCGCGGGTGAAACGCCTTCTCGGCGAGGGGTTGCGGGAGCGCCTCGCGGACCTCCCGGCCCTGAACCGGGAAGTGGAGGAGGCCCTGGAACGGGGGGAACGCCCCGAGCGGGTGGCGGCCCGGATCGTGGAGAAGATCCTGGAGGGTTTCGGGACATGAAACGCCGCATTCGCGTCCTCATCGGAAAGCCCGGACTCGACGGACACGACCGCGGGGCCATGGTGGTGGCCGCGGCGCTTCGCGACCGGGGGATGGAGGTGATCTACACCGGCCTGCACCTCACCCCCGAGCAGATCGCCGATGCCGCCGAGCAGGAAGACGTCGACGTGGTGGGGCTTTCCATCCTCTCCGGGGCGCACATGGAGCTTCTGCCGCGCGTGCGCGAACTGCTCCGCGCGCGGGGCATGCAGCAGGTGCTCCTGGTGGCCGGAGGGATCATCCCCCCCGCCCAGGCGCGGGAACTCGAGAAGGACGGCTACGCGCGAATCTTTGGACCGGGGACTCCCACCGGGGAGATCGCGGAGTTCATCGAAAACAAGATCGGAGTGAAATCATGACCCTTGCCGAAACAACCGGCGGCCCGGCCACCAATTTCGACCTCACCGAAGAGCAGGAGATGATCCGCGAAACGGTCGCGCGCTTCGCCGAAGAGGTGGTGGCCCCCGGCGCCGCGCATGCCGACGAGACGAGCACCTTCAACATGGAGGCCTGGAAGGGGATGTGCGAGCTGGGGCTGCCGGGGCTCCCCTTCCCCGAAGAGGTGGGCGGTGCCGGGCTCGACAACCTCTCCTACATCATCGCGGTCGAGGAGATCGCGCGCGTCTGCGGCAGCACCTCCTTGAGCTATGCGGCCCACGTTTCCCTGGGCACCTGGCCCGTCCACGCCTTCGGGCGCCCGGCCCTGCGGGAGCGGTTGCTGCCCCAGCTCTGTGCGGGCGAGTTCATGGGCGCCTACGCGCTCACCGAGCCGGGCGCGGGCTCCGATTCGGGCGGCACGCAGACCACCGCGGTGAAGGACGGCGGCGAATACGTCCTCAGCGGCCGCAAGTCGTTCTGCACCAACGCCCACCACGCCGGATCCTTCGTCTGCACCGCCCAGACCGACCGCTCCAAGGGGCCCAAGGGGATCGTCGCCATCGTGGTGGAGCGCGGCACGCCCGGCCTGACGGTCGAACCGGGCGAGAAGAAGCTCGGCATGCGCGGCTCCGACTGGGGCAACCTCTCCCTGCAGGACTGCCGCGTGCCCGCGGACAACGTGCTCGGCCCTCCCGGGGAGGGCTTCGCCACCTTCATGAAGACGCTCGAAGGCGGGCGGATCTCGATCGGCGCCCTGGCGCTGGGGATCGCCCAGGGGGCCTACGACTGTTCGCTGCGCTACGCCAACGAGCGCCAGCAGTTCGGGAAACTGCTGGCCGACCACCAGGCGGTGGCCTTCAAGCTGGCCGACATGGCCACCGAGATCCAGGCCGCGCGCCACCTCATCTACCACGCGGCGCGCCTCAAGGACGCCGGCCGGCCCTACGGGACCGCCGCGGCGATGGCCAAGTACTGGGCCTCCGAAATGTGCATGCGCGTGACCTACGAGGCCATCCAGATCTACGGCGGCAACGGCTTCTCGCGCGAGTACCCGGTCGAGCGCATGTACCGCGACGCCAAGCTTTGCACGATCGGCGAGGGGACCAGCGAGATCCAGAAGCTGGTCATCTCGCGCAGCATCATCCGGGATTTCCGGGGGAAGTAGCGCCGGTGTCGCCCGCCGCCCCGGAATCGGAAGCTGTGCGGGAAGTCCGGGTGGGGCGCTTCCGCGTGCGGGCGCTGCGCGACGGCATTTTTGCGCTCGACGGGGGCGCCATGTTCGGGGTGGTTCCGCGCGTCCTGTGGGAGAAGCTCACCCCGGTCAACGCGGACCACACCATTCCGCTGGCGACCACCCCCTATCTGGTGGAGGACGGCGAGGCGCGCATCGTGATCGAGCCGGGGATCGGCCGGCGCTGGAACGAGAAGGAGCGCCGCATGTTCCACATCGAGCATCCCCCCGGCTTCGGACTTCCCGAGAGCCTGCGTGCGGCCGGGGTGGAGCCCGAAACGGTCACCCACTGCCTGATGACCCACCTCCACTGGGACCACATCGGTGCCGCGGTGGGCCCTGACGGGCGGCCGGTGCTTTCCAATGCGGCCCATTGGACGCCCGCAATCGAACGCAAGGTCGCCGCGGCCCGCGACAGCCTGCGGCGGGCGAGCTACCGGGTCGAGGATTTCGAGCCGCTCGAAGAGGCCGGCCTGCTTCACACCTTCGAGGGCTCCGTCGAACCCGTTCCGGGCATCGAGATGCTCGAGCTGGGCGGCCACAGCGACGGGGTCAGCATCGTGCACATCCGGGACGGCGGCGCCACGGCCTGCTTCTGGGCCGACGTGGTGCCGACCGCCAACCATGTGCACCTGCCCTTCATCATGGCCTACGACCTCGACGCCCGAAAATCGTTCGCCGTACGCAGCGAATGGATCCCGCGCGCGGCCCGGGAAGGCTGGATCAACCTCCTCTACCACGACCCCGCGACCCCCATCGGCACCTTCGCCTTCGACGGCCGCCGCTATTC
>CAZQAP010000170.1:0-6542 GCA_964591365.1 uncultured Planctomycetales bacterium | reverse complement strand
CTTTTTCTTCTCCGCGCTCTCCGCGTCTCCGCGGTTTATCGTTCTTCTTTCTTCGAAGATCCTCATCCCCCAGGGTTCCCCGGCACCGGGTAGACCCCTCCGCCTCTCCAGGCGGATTCCGGAAGCACCAAAAAAAATGGGGCAACCTTCGCCGCCTGCCCCCTGGAAGTGATTCCAATCGGCAGCTCCGGTTGCCCCGCAGGACCGCCGGGAAAGGGGTTCCGAAAACCCGGCCGGTCCCATAGCCGGAAGTGGGACCGGGCGGGGAGCGGAAAGGTTCCCGGGAATCCGGGAGTTTCTTTCCGGGGGGGCCCGCCGGGGGGGCTAGAATCGGGAAAACCTGGTCCAGCCAGGGAATCCGGATGCCTGCGCGCGAACTCAAGATCACCTGCCCCGGCTGCGGAGAGGTCCTGCGGGTCGATCCCCGCAGCGGGAAGGTCCTCTCCCACGGTTCCTCGGAAGGGCCCCGCGACCTGGGCGAGGCCCTGGGACGGGTGGAGAAGGCCCGCACCCGCAAGGATTCGGACTTCCAGTCGGCCATGGAGGCCGAGCGCCGCAGGAAGAAGGAGCTCGAGGACCTCTTCCGCAAGGCTTCCGAGGAGGCCGGGAAGAAGGACGACCAGCCCCCGGAAAACCCCCTCGACGACCGCTGGCGATAGAAGATTTCCGGCGGCTCCTCCAGCCTCCCGGGGGGCCCCTATAATCGGGTTTCCTATCTCCAGCCCCCGGCGCGGGCGTAACCCAGTGGTAGGGTGTCAGCTTCCCAAGCTGAATGTCGCGAGTTCGAATCTCGTCGCCCGCTCCATTCCCCGCTCCTTTCCCCCCACCCCCCGGTGCTGCTCCCCGCCCTCTTCCTTCTTTCCGCCCTGATCCCCCTCCAGGTCGGCTCGCCCCGGATCCAGACTGCCGGGCCCCGCTGGCTGGTGGTCGAATTCGAGACCGACGAGAACGATCCCCCCCCCTCGATCGATCCGGCCGACTGGCGTTTCGGGAGCGGGGCCGGCACTCCCGCGCTCCAGGTGGGCCGCTGGACCTACGTGCGCCACGTGGAGACCGCCGCGCTGAACCACCACGTCGACCGCGTCCACCATCACATCTTCCTGGAAAGCCCGCTCGGGCAGTGGGTCCAGGGCAAGAGCTACACCATCCAGGGACCCTCCCCGGTCGGGGTGCAGGCGTTCCTCTTCGATGCACGGCGCACCCTCTGCGAATCGATCCACGTCAACCAGGTCGGCTACTCCGGCCGGTCGCGCAGCCGTTACGCCATCTTCGGCGCCTTCCTGGGCACGCTGGGGAGCCAGGATTTCTTTTCCGGAACGCCCTTCTTCTACGAGGTGCGCCGGGAGAGCGACGACACCCTGGTACTGACCGGAACCTCCCGCTTCTGGGGCGACGACACCCGCAACGAGGGGGGCAGCGGCGAAAGGGCGGTCTACCACATGGATCTCTCCCGCCTGGACGACGGGCGCTACTACCTCGACGTTCCCGGGGTGGGACGCTCGCACCCCTTCGGAGTGGGCCCGGTCTATTCCAAGGAGATTGCGAAGACCGTCATGCGCGGCCTCTATCACCAGCGCTGCGGCACGGCCCTCAAGCCGGCCTTCACTCCCTGGGCCCGGGCGGCCTGCCACACGGTGGTCGAGGTGACCGACGGGGAACCGCCCGGTTTCATCCCTCCCAGTGCGCATCCCGTGACGCGGTCCATCGCGGGCGGGTGGCACGACGCCGGCGACTTCGACCGGCGCGGCCCGCACATCGTCATCCCCGCCTTCCTCCTGACGCTCTACGAAGCCTTCCCGGACCGTTTTCCGGACGGGGTCCTCGACATCCCCGAATCGGGCGATCCTTTCGGAATGCCTGACATCCTCGACGAGGCCCTGTGGGGCGTGCTCCTCTGGCAGAACCTGCAAGAGGCGGACGGGGGAGTGCGCTGGGGGGTCGAGACGGACGCCCACCCCGCCTACGGGGTCGTCACCGCCGCCACCGACACCCTGGTCTACCGCACCTATCGCCGCGACCGCTACGTGACCGCACTGGCCGCGGGGCTTTTCGCCCAGGCCTCGCGGCTGATCCGGCCCTTCGATCCCGCCCGCGCCGGGGAACTTGCGCGGGACGCCCGCCGCGCCTGGGACTACGCCTTCCCGGATGACGCCCAGGACGGCGCCCTGGGCAGGTCCTTCGACGCGGAGCGCCGCCGTCCGATCTCGGAATCGGGACGTCTCTATGCCGGTTTGCAGCTCTGGCTCCTCAACGGCCGTCCGATTCCCGATCCCGACGGCTACCTGGATGCCTTCCTCGCGGCCTCGCGCACGCTCGATGCCCGCTGGCAGTACCCCGAGCAGTATCACGTGATCTGGTACACCCTCAACGACTGGCAGAACGGCTTCATCTTCGAACCTTATTTCATGTCCTACCTCCTGCAGGGCCGCAAGCATGCCCCCGACAAGGAGGTCTGGGATCTCTGGAAAGGCCGCCTGGCGGAAAAGGCCTGGCAAGGACGCGCCCTGCTCCCTCACGGCGATCCTGCCAAGCGCCGCGCCTACCCGATCGGGGTCGCCAAGAGCTTCCAGTGGGGCACGGTCACTTCGGGGCCCGGCCGCGACGCCCAGCCCATGATCTACATGTACGCGCTGGATGGCGGCCAGAAATGGATCGACGCCATCAGCCAGCTGGCCGATTATCCCCTGGGGCTGAATCCCACCGGAAACAGCTACATCACCGGGCTGGGCGCCAACCCGCCCCAGAATCCGACCCACCTCGACTCGTTCCCCTACGACCAGCCGGGGGGCATCGGGCCGGTCCCGGGCATCACTCTTTTCGGGCCCTTCCGCCTCGATCCCCCCGACATCTTCTACTCGTCCACGGTCTGGAAGAAGGTGGTGCCCGCCTGGGACCAGCTCCCCATGCAGTGGCACTGGTCGGACGGCTGGTCGCTCATTCCGGTCAACGAGTTCTCGGTCTGGGAGACGGAGATCCCCAACGTGATCCTCTACGCCTTCCTCGGCTCGCTCGACTGAAGCGGGGCGGAAGGCGGGCCCTCCGAGGACTGGACGAACCCGGCTTCCAGTTCGTGGAGCAGGCGGCGGGCGCGCACCCGCCGAAGATCGCCCAGGATTCCGAACACGGCGCCGCCCAGGCCCCCCAGGACCCCGATTCCGCTTCCCATCCAGGCCATGAATTCGCCGGAGGTTTCCGGCTGCATCAGGCCGAGGATCAGGAAGGGCAGGGCCGAGAGGATCAGCAGGCCCAATCCCAGCCAGTAGAAGCCCCAGGCCCGGAAGGCGCGGCTTTTGGCGTAGGCCGCGAGCATCGCGGGGGAACCGCGGGAGTCGAGCGGCTCGGGTTCGCGCGCGGAGAACCAGGCACCGGAGACGCCCGAGACCGGCCAGAAGATGAGCACCAGAAGACTCAAGGCGGTGACTTTCCCCTGGGAGACCAGGACGGCCAGGGGAGCGGCGACCAGCACGAACAGGAGCCACCCCGCGATCCAGGCTCCGCGCAGGATCACCTTGCCGGCCGCGCGCGGCTGAAGGGATGCGCTGCGCAGGGGGGTCGTGGGAATGGCGGCGTCCCAGCCGGGATGGCGGGCGCGCAGAACGGGCAAGGCGGCGCCGAACCAGAGCGGGAAGAAGAAGAGCAGGCTGCCGAGCGGCGTCCAGGTTCGCTGAATCCAGGCCGCGCGTTCTTCCGAGTCCGGAACCTCGAAAAGAAGCACGTACACCGCGGTGAAGAGGAGCAGCGCCGCGGCCGTGCCCAGCCACAACCTGCGCTGGAGGCGCGGGAGTTCCGGCTTGGCCCATGCGCGGTCGGTTCGGAAGAAGAGGGTGTATCCCGCCGGGAAGAGGATCATCAGCACGGGGAAGATGCGGTCGAACCAGATCATGTTTTCTTCCTGGGCCAGAAGGCCCCGAGTTCGGAGTTGAGGAGGGTGCGGACCGCCTGACGGTCGAGGCCGCCGAGGCGGGCGTCGGCCAGGAGATCGCGCAGGTGGAGCCGCAGGGAATTCTGCAGGCGGGCGCGGGGCGGACGGGGGCTTTCCTGGCTGGAGGCCACCACCGTGCCCCGGCCGCGCACGGTGGTGACCAGCCCCGCGGCTTCCAGGCTGCGGTAGGCGCGGGCCACCGTGTTCAGGTTGATGCCCAGGTCGCCCGCAAGCTGGCGAACCGGGGGCAGGGAGTCCCCGGGCCCCAGCTCCCCGCGGGCGATGGCGCCGCGCAGGCCCGCCCGGACCTGGTCGGCCAGGGGGACCGGAGAATCGAGCCGGACGGTCAGCATGGGAACCAGTGTATCATACTTTGATACAATGGCAAGCCCTTTACCGGCCCCGGCCCCGGCCCCGGCCCCTGGGCCGGGGATCAGGGGGCCTCGCCCTGGATGGCCGGCCCTTCTTCTTCCAGGGCGAGGCGCGGGAGCCGCTCCATCCGGGGGGGGGCGGGGGTCTTGCGGCCGCGCCGGGCCTCCTGGATGGGCTCGAAGAACTCCTCCATCCGCTCCAGGAACCCGAGCACATCGAGCCCCAGAAAACGGGGCACGAAGCGGGCAAGGCGGGCGCGGGCTTCCGCGTAGAGGTTGCCGGCGCCGCGGGGATTGCCGCGTTCCCACTGCAAGAGGGCTGCGGCAAACTGGATCAGCCCCTGGAAGAAATCGGTCCGCTCGCGGGAAACGCTCTTCCAGACCTGTTCCCAGGCCTCGTGGGCTTCGAAAAAACGATGCTGGTTGAAGAGCCGGATCCCCTCCAGGTAGCCGGCGGGGAAGGAGGCGCTTTGAGGGGCGCGAACCGCGCACGGAGCGTCGTCCCGGGCCAGGATGCGCTCTGCCAGGAGGGTCAGGTCCCTGGCGACGAAATCTGCGGAGAATCCTTCAGGTGCCGGATGTTCTCCGCGGTCGAGAAAGGCGGTGGCCAGATTCGCGCTCCGGGCGGCGGGAAGATCCCAGCACGGGAAGGCCGAAACGTGCAGGATCCGCTGCGGGGGCGGGCCGCAGCGCTTGAGGAGAGTCCGGAAGAGCGTCGCCGCATCCGTGGATTCCGTTCCCACGAAAAGGCTGATCGGAAAGCCGAGTTTCGTCTCCGCGATCTCCCGCAGGCGGTCTTCGGCAACGTCCTCGAGCAGCCCCAGAGCGACCCGGTTTCCGAGGCGTCGCAAGGCGCCGGGAACTTCGGGGAAGGGCGGGAACTCTCCGTTTCCCTCTTTCAGAAGGGTGCCGAAGCAGGAAAAGGTGATCAGGGACCAGGGGAGCGGCATGGCGTGGGGGGAGTATGGCACCTTCCCTCCGCCTCCTGGGCAGAGGACTCAGGGAACAAAGAGGATCCTCCTGGCCACCGAGACGGCGTCGAGAGCTGCGTCGACGACCGCCAGTTGCAGCGGGAACCGGCGTCCGGCCAGTTTCGCAGGCAGCGCGAAGGGGGGGACGGACACGCGGGCCGCGGCCCGGCCCCGGGAATCGAGCACGCCCTGGAATCCCTCCGCCTGGGGCAGGGTTCTTCCTCTTCGGGAGGCCCGGAAGAACCCATCGCGGGCCAGAGGGATCAGAAGACCGTTCAGGCGCGAAGGCCCGGTCCCGTGCGCGGAGACCAGGAACTGGTAAGGCGCGCCGGCATCGGCGTCGGGGAAATCGACCGCGTAGTCGATGGTTCCTCCCGCAGAAACGGAAAGAATCTCTCCCGAAGCTTCCAGGATGGGGTTGAAGGCGAGTGCGAAGGCGGAACCTTGGCCGAAGGTGCCGCCCGGCTGGGCGCCGATCGCTCCCGCAAGGAGATCGCCCAGTCCGTCTCCATCCAGATCTCCGACGGCCGCGAGGGCCCCGCCCATGTAGAAGTCTTTTCCGAATCCGTCGATCTCGCGGATCATGAGTCCCCGGGCGCTGGAAAAGACGAAGACCGATCCGGTGTTGGGGAAACCGCCCAGAGAGGTGCGGGGGGCGCCGGCGGCCACATCGGGGATGCCGTCGCGGTCCTGGTCCCCGGGCCCCGCCACGGAACGGCCGAGGCGGGAACCGGCCTCGAAACCGTCGAAGCGGAAAAGGAGGCCGCCCGTGGCTCCGGAAAACACCAGGACCGAGCCGGCCTCGCTGGATCCTCCCGGTGAGGCGAAGGGGGCGCCGGCCACAAGGTCCTCCACGCCGTCGCCGTCGACGTCTCCTGCCCGGGAAACCGATTCCCCCAGCCGGCCGTAGATTTCGGTTCCGTCGAAGCGCCGGATCAAGGCTCCGCTGGCCCCGGAGAGCAACAGGACCGAGCCGGCCAGGTTGACGGAATTGGGGATGGAGTCCGGAGCGCCGGCGAGCACGTCTGCGATCCCATCCCCGTCGAGATCGCCGGTGATGGCCAGGGAAGCGCCCACCCTTCTCGTGAACGGGTCTCCGTTGAACTGCCAGAGCAGGGTGCCGGTGGCACCCGAGAAGGCGAGGAGGGAACCCCCTGCCTGAATTCCCGAAAGATTGAAATCGGGCATCCCGGCGAAGAAATCGCCGGCGCCATCGCCATCCAGGTCTCCCGCCGGGGCGACGGAGGAGCCCAGGTGGGCGAAGGCCGCCGGGCCGTC
>CAZQAP010000169.1:0-6616 GCA_964591365.1 uncultured Planctomycetales bacterium | reverse complement strand
TTGGCGCCCCCGAAGAGGATCGGGGAGCCGCTCATGATCAGCATCCCCGGCAGGATGATGGTCATGAACAGGTCGATATGGGGGATCGGATTGAGGGTCACCCGGCCCAGCATGCGGGCGGTGGGGTCGCCCAGGCGGTCGGCCACGAAGGCGTGGCAGGCCTCGTGGGTGCAGACCGAGAGAATCAGGATCGTGATGATCCCGATCAGGGTTGCTGTTTCCATGGATTGGGCCGTCCCCCGGTGCGGGGAGCTCCCTACAATACGCCATCCTTTGCGGGCATTCCGCCAGTGTTTTCGGCCCCGACCATGGTGTTCGACCGCCAGCGCGCCCTCGACCGCGGCCATGAAGTGCTGCGGTTGGAGGCGGCCGCTCTAGGGGAACTGCGCCAGCGCCTGGGGCCCCCCTTCCTGGATGCCTGCCAGGCGATCCTCGACTGCGAGGGCCGCGTGGTGGTCACCGGCATGGGCAAGGCCGGCCTGATCGGCCAGAAGATCTCGGCCACCCTGGCGAGCACCGGCACACCCAGCCTCCCGGTGCACCCGGCCGAGGCCCTGCACGGCGACCTGGGCAGGATCCTGCGCGAGGACCTGGTCCTGGCGCTCTCCAAGAGCGGCAAGACGCGCGAATTGCTGGCCCTCATGCCGCACCTCAAGGCCCTGGGCGCCAAGGTGCTGGTGGTCACGGAAAACGCCGACTGCCCGCTCGCCGGGTACGCCGACCTCGTCCTGGAAACGGGATCCCTGGGAGAAGCCTGCCCGCTCGGCCTGGCCCCCACGGTGACGACGACGGTCATGCTGGCCCTGGGAGATGCGCTGGCCATGACGGTGCTCGAGGGGCGTTCCTTCACGCGCGAGGAGTTCGCCGCCTTCCATCCCGGCGGCGATCTGGGGCGCAGTTTCCTGAAGGTTGCCGAGATCATGCGCAAGGGGAAGGAGCTGCCGCTTCTTGCCGCCGGGGCCGGCGTGCGCGACGCCCTGGCGGTGATGACCGAGACCCCGGGCCGCCCCGGCGCGGCTCTGGTGGTCGATGCGGACGGCCGCCTGCAGGGGATCTTCACCGACGGAGATCTGCGGCGCACCGTGCAGAACCACGATGGCTCGGTCCTCGATCACGGGGTCGCGGAATTCATGGCCTCCAACCCGCGGGTCCTCCGCCCGGAGCAGCTCCTGGGCGAAGCCTTGCGGCTCTTCAAGGACGCCCGCGTGGACCAGATGCCGGTGGTGGACTCCGGCGGAAGGCCGGTCGGACTTCTGGACGTCCAGGATCTGCTCGAGGTACGGCTCTGAAATTCCCGGCCGGGCTCCTGGAACGCGCCAGCGGCGTGCGCCTGTTCATCACCGACGTGGACGGTGTCTGGACCGACGGGCGCATCGAAGTCCATGCCGACGGAAGCGAGGGGATCGTCTTCCACGTCCACGACGGCCTGGGGGTGCGCCTGCTCCAGAAGGCCGGATTGGAAATCGCGGTGATCTCGGGGCGCAGGGTCGCGGCGGTGGAACACCGCCTGCGCAAGCTCGACATCCGCGAACTCCATCTCGGGGTCCTGGAGAAGGGACCGCTGGTGACGCGCTTGCGGGAAGAGCGCGGGCTCGCCGTGGAGGAGATCGCCGCCATGGGAGACGACATCCTGGACCTGCCCATGTTCGCGCAGGCGGGCTTCAGCCTGGCCCCCGCCACCGCCCTGGAGGAGGTTCGCCGGCAGGCCGACTACACCACCCGCGCTCCCGCCGGAGGGGGCGCCCTTCGGGAAGCCTGCGATCTCCTTCTGGCCGCCACCCGCCGGAAACCATGAACAGGGGGTGGCGGATCCTGGGGCTCGCCGGGCTTGCGGTCGCCCTTTTGACCCTGGCCGTACAGATCCTCTTCCACAAGAAGACAGAACCTCCCGCCCGGGAATCGTTCCCCGTGGTCCTGCGGCCGGAAGTGGAAGGGCTGGGAAAGGTCAAGGCCGGGTTCCGCGGGCGCATCGAACTGGAGGCCGAGAACCGCATCCCCGACCCGGACCATCCCGGGCGCGTGCGCCGGGTTCCGGCCGTGCGGCTGCTGGGGTTCGACCCGCTGCCCGCTCCGGAAAACCGCATGAAACTCCAGCGGGTCGAGATCGTCTTCTTGGACGAGGACGGAAGCACGGAGAACCTCGCGGTGAAGGCGGACGCCGGCACGGTGGCCCTGGTTCCCGGAGCTACGACCCCGGAAATCGATCTCTCGCATCCCCTTGTGCTGGAAAAACCGCGGAGATTGCGGGCCCCCGGGCTGCTGGGGGGCCGCAACCTGATCCTCGAGGCCGAATCCGCGGAAATCGATCCCTACACCCGTGCGGTCCGCAACCACGGTCCCTTCCGCCTGAAGGTCGAGGGGCTCGAGGTCGAGGCCTCCAACCTGACCACCGACCCCGGGGAGGGGAGCCTGCACTTCGGGGGGCCGGGCGAGGCCGGGCGGGTGCGCTGGAAAGCGCGCACTCCCGCCGGGGAGACTTTCTCGGGCCTTTCCGACGGCGGCGGATCCCTGGTCCCCGCGCCCGATGGCAGCCAGCTTCTCGATCTCCCCGCGCGGAAGGAGAGCGAGCTGCTCTTTCCCGAAACTTCCGTGTTTCCGGGGCGGCTGCGCAGCCACGGCCTGGAGATCCGCTTCGAGCCGGGCAAGGGCTCCGGCCAGGCGGGCTGGCAGCCGCGGCGGGCGGAAGCCGGCAGCCCCACCCACTGGCTGGGGTCGGGCGCCTGGCTGCGAGGCGGCAGGTGGACCACGCTCTGGGATTCCGCCGGCGTCCTGGAAGGGGTCGCCATCGCAGGACCGCTCCTGGGGGTCCATTCCGAGCCCTCCTTCGGGCAGGTTTCCGCTCGGGGCGGCGCCTGGCTGGTCCCGTTTCCCAAGGGGGAGGAACGGCCCCAGAAGGGGAAGATCGGAATCCTGAAGCAGGCCTATTTCTACAACGCGGTCCGCCTGGAGGGCGCGGAGGGAAGCCTGGCGGCCGAACGGGTGATCTGGGCCTGGGATGCCCCGGGGGTCCAGGCTGGAGGCCGGGTATGGATGCGCGGTTCCCAGGGGCTGGCCACCTGCGGGGCCCTGGATCCGGTGCCGGGAGGCTGGTGGCTGCGGGAGGGCGCGGTCGCCTATCCTGCGGAAGGCCTCGCGCGGGTGCTCACCTCCCCCTCGCTGCACATCGACGAGGACGGAATCCTGGAAATGGAGGGAGGCTTTCTGCTATCGGGATGGCGCGCGGGAGAACCGTGGACGCTGCGCGGCAACGTGCTGCGCGCCTCCGACCGCGCCGGCCTGTGGCGGGCCTCCGCCCAGGGAAGGATCGCGTGGTCCTCCGGCAAGACGGCCTTCCACGGCAACAGCTTCTTCATGCGCGGGGAGGATCACGTCGAACTGCGGGGGAGTCCGGCCACGGCCCGCCTGGCGGGCGGCGAAGAGGAGGCCGCCGGCCGGATCGCCCGGGCGGAGCGCTTCACCCGCAACGGCAAGGGCCTGCGGCTGGAAGGGAATCCCGCGCTGGGGATCCCCGCCAGCGCCCTGGGGCTCGGCGGAGGACTCATCACCGTGCGGGCCGCCGATATCCACCGTATCGAGGACGGCACCTGGGAACTGCGCGGCAAGGAGGGGGTCGTTTTCGAGGGCGCCGTGCAGGGCCACACCCGCGAGGCGGACTGGGCCCCGGGAGGGGAGCTGACCCTGCGGGAACGGGCGGGTCAGCGGTCGGTCTTGAAAGGAGCCATCCCGGAGGAGGGGTCCTTCACGTTCCAGGCCCAGACCCTCGAGGTGCACCCCAAAGAGGGGGTCCGTCTGGAAAAGGGCGCCGAAGCCGATCTCAAGCCTCCCGAGATCGCGGAGGGCGAAGAACCCCGCGCCCCCATCCATCTTTCCGGGACGCGGGGCACCTTTTCCCCCGCCGGCGGCTGGTTCGAGGGCGGGGCCCGGGTGGAGCAGGGCGGGTGGATGGGCCAGGGGGACCGCATCACCTGGTCGATGGAGAAAGGAAACCTCACCCGCTTGGAGTTGATCCGCAAGGCGTTTCTTTCCGGGCCGGGGATCAAGGAAGCGCGGGGAGACCGCATCCTTCTACGGGTGAAGGATTCTCTTCTCCGGATGGAGGGCCGCCCAGGCGCCCCGGCCTACCTTCTCCTGGAGGATGGGCGCTCCGCCTGGGGGACCTGGCTCGAGTTCGACCACAAGGAAGGTCTCCTTTCCGCCGCGCAAGGCGTCTTTCCCGGCGGCGGTGAGCGTTGATCCCGGCGCTTCTTCTTTTCGCCCTCCTCCAGGAGGCCCCGCCCGCGCCCCAGCAAGCGGAGCCGGCGCCCCAGCAGCCGGTCATGGAGGTGGAAGAGATGCATTCGGAAGTGGAGGGCGACGAGGTCGTCTACCGCATCCGGGGCCTGCACATGGTGCGGGAAGGCCGGCTTGTGGATGCCGACCGGGCGCTTCTGAAACTCGACCGGAAGAAGTACCAGAAATCGATCCAAGAGAAGCCGGCCAAGAAGCCCCCCTCGGGGGGGAAGACGAAAGCCCCCCGCACGGGTGACCAGAAACCCAAGGCTCACCACACCCTGACGGGCGCCTGGCAGAGCCAGCTCCTCAAGGCCCTGGGGCTGCCCCCCAACCGCGACGGCCTCCTGCGCTACATGCTTCTGGAAGGAAACGTCCAGATCGAAGGCCCCGGCATCCGCCTGCTCTGCGACAAGCTCGAAAACGACGCCGTGGCCGAAACCACCGAAGTCACCGAAGGCGATCTGCTCTTTTCCCAGGGTCAAGGGCCGAGCGGCTGGCCGCTGCGGCTGGCGGGCCACACCATCCGCGAGGATGCCGACGGTTCCCTGCACGCCGTCCCTTGTTCCCTGACCACCTGCACCCTCGATCACCCCCACTACGCGCTGCAGCTTTCCGAGCTCCATGCCACCCCGCTGCCCGACGGGCGCTGGTCCTTCTCGCCCTCGGGCGGCTGGCTGGCCGTCGGCGGCAGCCGCATCGTTCCCATCCCCACGCCCGACTTCGAAAGCGGTGAGGACTTCCTGGGGCTCAAGGCCTTCCGCATCCATTCCGACAAGGCCCTGGGCTCCTCGGCGGAACTCGAGTTCGCCTCGACCGCCAAGCTCTTCAACGATTCGGTGGATCTGGGCTGGTCCTTCCAGCCGATCTGGTCCACCCGCCGGGGCTTCCCCCTGCGCGCGGGGCTCGACATCCAGAGCGGGATCTACCAGGGGTCGTGGGATCTCTTCTATCTCAACGACCGCGGCGACGACGTGCACCGTTTCCGGCAATCGGTGGCGCGCGACAGCAACAAACGCTGGCGATTGCACGGTTACAACCGGTTCGAGCTGGGCGACGACTGGCGGCTGGATGCCGACCTTGCCCTTTCCAGCGATCCTCTCGTGGACCCGGAGTTCTTCACCGACGAGTTCCGCCGCCAGCGCGACGCGGAGACCGAACTCTATCTGCGACACGCCGGCGAGAACGACTTCTTCAGCGCCGACGCCACCATCCGGCTCGACGACCAGGGTTTCACGCCCTTGCAGGGCTTCCGGTCCCCCGGCCTTCCCGCCCCGCGGCAGCTCGAAAACCTGCCGGTTCTCCGTTTCGACCATTTCTCCGGCACGATCTTCGAGCTTCCCGCCGGAGTGCTCGGCGGAGCTGACGGTCTGGTTCCCGTCGACCTCTCCTGGGGCGCCGAGCTGGCCCGCCAGCGGCGCCGCGACCGGCAGCTCGACGCACCCCCAGCGCTGCCGCCCTTCCCGCGCCGCCGCGCGCAGACCCGCGACCGGGCGCGGGTGTGGACCGAGCTGGCGGCCCCGGTCCAGCCGGGCGGATTCTTCGTGCGTCCGGGCGTTCGTCTCGAAGGGGCCGCCTACGGCGACGACGTGCGCTCCACACAAACCCCGGGGCGTTTCAACGGGGAGACCTTCCTCGAGGTCGGCTCCCTGCTCGTCAAGGACTACGACAACGGCTGGCAGCATCGCGTGCTTCCCGAGATCCGTTTCCGCGACCGTCGCGTTTCGGGAGCCCAGCCGCCCGACCACCTGCGCATCGACCAGACCGACTTCGCGCGCACGAGCCAGGTGACGGAGTTCTCCCTGCGCCAGTTTTTCGTGGCTCCGGAGACCTCGACTCCGTGGATGGATCTTGAAATCCTGCTCCCCTTCTATCCCAGCCCCGACAAGCCGCTCGACGACGGCCTCTTCCCGGCCCCCCGCCGCGGGCAGCAGTTCGACCACTGGGGGCCGCTGGAGGCGCGCCTGGCCTGGACGCCCGGCACCTACGGCAAGGCGCTGAAGGGCGTGCGCGCCGAAACCCGCGTGCGCCAGAACTTCCACACCTCGCGCATCGAGGAGGTCTTCTCCAAGCTGACCATCTCGCCATCGGACAGGCTCACCTACTCGGTCTCCTATCGCAAGCTCGAGAACTTCTTCTCGCGCACCGGATTCACCGCCGACTGGCGCATCAGCGAGGACTGGGGCGTGCGCTTCCTGCAGCAGTTCAACTTCACGGGCCGGGCCAGCGAGGACTCCCAGTTGATTCTGCGCCACTACGGCCACGACGTGGTGCTCGAGGTGGGCCTTTCCCGCGACCAGTCGGCGGGCCGTTCCGGTTTCTTCTTCAACCTCCAGCCGCGCTTCCT
>CAZQAP010000168.1:1999-6661 GCA_964591365.1 uncultured Planctomycetales bacterium | reverse complement strand
TCCAGGGCGCCGCGGAAGAGCGGGTCGCAGGCCAGCCAGAGGAACAGGAGGACGAGAACGAGGAGAACGCCCAGGAGCGTGAAGAAGCCTTTGCGGAATCTCATCGGATCAGCCACCCCAGGAAGCGGAAGAGGAAGAAGCGGGACAGGGATCGTCCCAGCCGGGAAGATCGCATCCGTGCGCGCCACCCGGGGAGCCGTTCAACCAGAACACGGTGCAGGAGCCAGGCGGTCACCGAAGCGAAAGCCAGGCCCAGGAGAAGCGCGCCCAGGCCCCACCAGGTGTGAAGCTGGGCCGCGGGGAGCGTGCGGTAGAAGAACGCCACCAGGCCCTCGGGCAGAGGCCCTTCAATCAGGAAATGCCCCAGCGACTGGCCCGCGTCGTCCAGGAAGAGGCGTCCCAGGCCGACTCCCAGCCCGCCGGAGAGCAGGGCGAAGGGGAGCGAGGCCTTCAGTGTCAGCAGGGCGAGCAGGATCAGGAGCCAGAGGACGTTCAGGCCGAGGAGCCCGGTGCCGGGATCCACCTCGCGAATCGGAAGGATGCCGAGCCAGAGCCCGAAAAAGACCCCCAGGGAGATCTCCAGGGGTTCGACCTGGCCCAGCAAGGCTTTCACGAAGGTGCGCAGGATGCGGAACATGTCGGCAGGAGGTTCAGCGGAACTTGGGAGCGGGGTAGACGGGAAGACTGCGGTGGCCGGCCCGGTCCACGGCCTCCACCGCGAAGAGCCAGTCGTCTTTGCTGATCTTCTCCAGCACGATTTCCGTCTCGTCGCCCGCTTCGACGCGATGGGTCCAGTCGGGTTCGTCGGTGCGGCGGTAGAGAACCGTGTAGCCGGCCAGATCCTGTTCGGGGTTCGGCTTCCAGAGAAGCCGGGTATCGGGAGTGAGGTGCGAAGCGTCGACCTGGACGCCGGCGGGCGCCTGCGGGGCGAGCGCCAGTTCGCCCGCGGCGGCGCTCACCGCCCGGGCCACCCGGCTGACGTAGGCGAAATCGACGTTCTCGGGCACGTCGCCGTAGGCGGTGCCGTCTTCCACGCGCACGTCCTGGTGTTGCCAGGCGTAGTTCTCATGCGGTTCCGTCAGCCGCACGGCCGGCCAGCCCATCTCGAAGAACGGCCGGTGGTCGCCGCCGCGCAGATAGCGGTCCTGGCGGAAAATGAGAGTGATCTCGAAACCGGGCACGAGGTCCTCGCCGGCGCGCTTGAAATAGCGGGCGAGCTGGCGGGAGGGAGCATCGTCGTTGCTGCCGAAGATGCGCGGCCCCTTGCTGGGAATTCCCTGGCTGAAGACCCGCAGGCGCCACGGCTCCTTCTCCCCGCTCGTGCCGGTGGCTCCGCCGACGATGTCCATGGTGAACATGGCTTCGACGGTCTTGCCCTGCTCCTTCCAGAGCTTCGCCTGCGCCGCCGCCCCCAGGAGACCCTGTTCCTCGCCCGCCACGCAGAGGAAGACCAGCGTTGCGCGCGGTTTCAAGCCCCCCAGCAGGCGGGCGGCTTCCAGGACGGCGGCCGTGCCGCTGCCGTCGTCGTTCGCGCCCGGAGAATCGCCGCTCGCGTCCATCGGATCGCTGCGGCGCGAATCGTAATGCCCGGAAAGGACCACCAGCCGGTCGGGGTCGCTTCCCGGGAGGGTGGCCACAACGTTGACGACCTCCGCGCCCTGGGGCACCCGTTTTCCGGGTGCGACCCTGTGGGGGATGAGTTCCACTTTCAGGCGGCCCTGGTGGAACTGCCCGGAGATGCTTTCCAGCTCGCCCGCTAGCCAGCGGCGGGCCGCTCCGATTCCCCGCCGGGGATCCTTGGTGTCGCTCAAGGTGTGCCGCGTTCCGAATCCGGCCAGGGTGCGGATGTCCTTCTCGATGCGCCCAGGGTCTGCGCGGTCGAGCATGGTCCGCAGGTCGGGCCCGGAGCCGAGGCCCGCCAGCCGCTTGAGCAGGGCCGGGTCGTCGGGGAGCTGACCGGCGGCCACGAGGCGCGGCGGCATCATCCGCCAGGCGGGTTCACGGTCGAACACTCCCGCAAGGAGCGGGAAGGCTTCCTTTTCATGCCCCGTTTGGATCAGAGTGACCGCCCGCCAGAAGACGAGTTCCTGCTGCTCGGGATAGATGGCAGAGGCCTTGGCGTAGGCTCGCAAAGCCGCCTGCGTGTTGCCCTTTTCGAGCTGGAGATCGCCTTCGTTCGCGGCGTCGTAGGCGCGTTGGATGCGCAGCAGACGGCGCAGTTCCTGAAGCGGACGGGGATTGTCGTCCACCCGCAGGTCCACCAGGACGCCCTGCCAGGGTTCTTTCTGCCGTTCGCTGCTCACGATGAGAAGCGCTGCACTCTGGCGGCCGCGAAGATCCCCTCCCGCCAGTTGGGCGGCTTCCAGGGCCTGGAGCAGGCGTTCGGCGAAATCTCCTTTGGCGTTCCGGTATCCCTCGGCCATGGCCGGGACGACTCCGTCGTCCCGCATGATGTTGGCCTGGACCGAAAAGTGGTCTCCCGTGATGTTGGCCGCGCTGGCGATGCACGACTTTCCCGTCCAGGCCTCCACGCGGCCGAAGGAATCCACCACCGCCACCTGGCGCACGTCGCGGCCGGGATCGGCCTCCACACGGGCTTCCAGAGCATCATCGGTGTCGATCCCCTGGCGCAGGTCGGAGAGCAGTTCGGGGCCGTAGGCTTCGCGCACGAACGACTGCGTGGCGACGGCTCCAACCCCGGCTTCGGCCCAGGGAACCACGCTCCCAACCGAGAACCAGTGCGACTGCACGGCGACCCCCATCTGCCCCGTCCCGGGATCCCAGGCCACGATCGAGAAAGTGGAGACCGGCTGGGGAGGAATGCGGAAGGGGCGGACAATGCGGGCGGGGTCTTCCTGGGCGGGCATGGAGGCGGCAAGCAGAAGAAGCAGGGGGACAGGGGCGGCAGACAGCATGGCAGCCGGGATCATAGGGCCCGACCGCGGGCGGCGAACCGTGCCCTTCCTGCAGGCCGGATCCGGGGAAAGAAGGGGAGCGGGCTACTTCGTGAGCCGCAGGACGCGGGCCACGGAGGAGAAATCGAAGTTGTTGTTGACCACCGCCAGGTGGAGGGTCAGGCGGCGGCCCTGGAGCCGGAGCGGGAGAGCCAGGGGCGGGAGGAAGAACCGGGCGCTGCCATCCCCCTGGGCGTCGAGAACGCCCTGGAAGCCCACGGCCTGGACGGGGGTGTTGCCGTGGGCGGAGGCCCGGAAGAGGCGGTCATTCTGGAGCGGAATGGTCAGTCCGTTCCACACGACGGGTCCGGTGCCCTGCGCCGACATGAGCATCAGATAGGTCGCGGCGGCATCTTCCGCCGGAAAGTCGATCGTGTAGTCGACCTTTCCGTCCGGGGAGTCCCAAAGAACCTCCGTGGAGGCGAAGAGGATCGGGCTGAAATGGAACACGAAAGCCGAGCCGTTGAGGGCGCCCACGATGAGATCGGGGCGGCCGTCGGCATCCACGTCTCCGGCGCCGGCGAGGGAGAAGCCCAGATCCAGGTCGCGGGAATCGCCGTCGAAGCGCCGGATGGAGTTGCCGCTGGCTCCGGAAAAAACGAGTGCGGATCCGACGATGAAGGAACTGTTGGGAGCCGCGAAAGGCGCCCCCACGAGCAGATCGGGCGTCCCGTCGGCATCCACGTCGCCAGGGCCGGCCACCGAGTATCCGAACCAACTGGAGGACTCCAATCCATCCATCCGCCGGAGGAGGTTGCCCGTGGCCCCCGAATAGACGAAAGCCGAGCCGACGTTGGCAAGGCCGCTGGGGACGGCGAAGGGTGCTCCGACGAGGATGTCGCTGACTCCGTCCCCGTCCAGATCGCCGGCCCGGGCGACGGACCGCCCGAATCCCAGGTCACCCGGCTGGCCGTCCACCCGCAGGATCTGGGTCGCCGTGGCGCCCGAGAACACGAGCACAGCTCCGCTCTGGGCGGCGCCCGTGGGGCCCGCAAAGGCGGCCCCGAGGAGCAGGTCCTCCCGGCCGTCCCCGTCGATGTCGCCCGCACGGGAAAGGGCGGCTCCGAAGCGGTCATCGGCCGCCGCCCCGTCCAGATGCCAGAGGGGAAAACCGGTATTGCCGGAAAGGACGAAAGCGGCGCCGGCTTTCGAGAAACCATTGGGGGCCGCGAACGGGGCACCGACGAGCAGTTCGTTGAAATCGTCCCCGTCCAGATCGCTGATCGCAGCGACCGCACTCCCCAGGCCGTCGCCGGGCGCGGACCCGTCGAACTGGTAGAGCAGACTTCCGCTGGCACCGGAAAAGACGAAGGCCGTGCCCGCATCGGTGCGGCCTTCGGGATCGGTCGAAGGAGCGCCCACGAGGAGATCGGCGAGTCCGTCCCCGTCCACGTCCCCCGCTCCCGCAACGGCGAAGCCGAAATCGTCGAAGGGGCCGAGCCCGTCGAGCTGAAGGAGGAGGTTCCCGGTGGCGCCGGAGTAGACGAAGGCCGAGCCGGCCATGAAGATGCCGTTGGGGGAAGCCTTCGGATCGCCGACGATCAGGTCAGCAAAGCCGTCGCCGTCCACGTCGCCGGCCCCGGCGGAGGCATAGCCCAGCTCGCTGGACGGGCCGGCGCCGTCGAAGCGGTACTCCTGATCGAGGGTTCCGCCGACAGATTGGGCGGAAAGGGAGGCCCCGAGGGGGGCGGCAGCGCCGAGGAGCGCG
>CAZQAP010000168.1:0-1899 GCA_964591365.1 uncultured Planctomycetales bacterium | reverse complement strand
AGGAGTTTCAGGCCCAGGGCCCCGGGAGGGGCCGTGATCCGGGCGGCGGCCTTGCCTTCGCCGTCCAGGGTCCCCTGGAATCCGGAGGCCTGGGGCGGCGTGCTGCCGCGGAGGCTCGCCCGAAAGAGGCTGTCGCGCGCCAGGGGAACGAGCAGGCCGTGGAGGAGCGCCGGCCCGGTGCCGTGGGCCGACATCAGGATCGTGTAGCCCGCACCGGCGTCCGCATCGGGGAAGTCGATCGTGTAGTCCACCGATCCGCCCCCGCTCACGGAAAGCACTTCTGCGGAAGCGGTCAGGATGGGGTTGCGGCCGAAAAGCAGGACCATGCCGGCTTCGGTATGTCCATCCGGATCCGCAAACCCGGAACCGGCCAGGAAATCGGCCTGCCCGTCGCCGTCCACGTCGCCGGCCCCGCTCAACACGCTGCCCATTTGGTCTCCCTGCGCCAGGCCATCGAACCGGAAGAGCGGGCTGCCGCTGGCGCCGGAAAAAAGGAACACCGAACCGGAGAGGGCCAGGCCGTTGGCGCTCGCCCGGGGTGCGCTGACCATGGATTCCGGAATGCCGTCGCCATCCACGTCGCCCGCGGAGCCGACCGCCTGGCCGAACTGATCGAAAGCGGCCTGACCGTCGAAGGTCCGCAGGAGGCCGCCGGTGGCGCCCGAGAAGAGAAAGGCGGAACCCGCATTCGCCAGGCCGTTGGGACTGGCGAAGGGGGCGCCGACGAGGATGTCGGGGGTTCCGTCGCCGTCCACGTCTCCGGCTCCGGCGACGGCACAGCCGAAGTAGGCGAAAGCCGTTGGTCCGTCCAGGCGCCGGATCAGGGCCGCGGTCGCTCCGGAATAAAGATAGGCGGATCCCGCGGAGGTCAGCCCGTTGGGATCCGCCTGGGGGGCTCCCACGAGGAAGTCGCCCGCTCCGTCCCCGTCCAC
Source organism: uncultured Planctomycetales bacterium (assembly GCA_964591365.1). Lineage (GTDB taxonomy): Bacteria > Planctomycetota > UBA1135 > UBA1135 > UBA1135 > CAZQAP01. The sequence continues at coordinate 967 of CAZQAP010000168.1, read as the reverse complement.
GTCGCCGGTTCCCGCGATCGAGGTTCCCAGACGGGCGCTTTCCGAAGGACCGTCGATCCGGAAAAGAAGAGCGCCCGTTGCGCCGGAGAAGACATAGGCCGAACCGGCGTCTGGAACGCCGTTGGGATCTTCCGCGGAAGCTCCGATGAGAATGTCTTCGATCCCATCTCCATCCAGGTCCCCGGTTCCTGCGACCGCGTTCCCGAACTGGCCGTTGGGCGTCTGTCCGTCGAACTGACGGACGATGTCTCCGGCCGCCCCCGAGAGGATCACCGCCGAGCCCGCCGAGATCAATCCGTTGGGATCGCTGTAGGACGCCCCGGCAACCAGATCGGCGACGCCATCTCCGTCCAGATCCCCAAGTCCGGCAAGCGACATGCCCAGGGTGAATCCCCTGTCGGGGCCGTCCACCTTCCAGAGCGGTTCCCCGGTGAGCCCCGAAAAGGCGAACACGGATCCGAAGCCGACACCGCCGCCGAAAGGCTGGCCGGCCGCCACGTCATCCAGCCCGTCGCCGTCGAGGTCTCCGGTTCCCGAAACCGATCGTCCGAACTCTTCCAGGGAAACGGGGCCGTTCCACTGGCGGATCTTGTCCAGGGCCCCGCCGACCGTCTGGGCGGGGAGGAAACGGGAGAGAAACAGGAGGGCTGCGAAACCCAGGAAGAGGGCAGGAAGGCGGCGAGGCATAGGTGGCTCCTCAAAAGCGTCGATGACATCGGGGATCCCGGAATCCAGGACCCGAAAGGGGGATGACCCACCCTACCCCGGGAGGCGGAATCCTGCAAGGGGCCGCCGCCGAAGCCGCTTGCGGGCCGGAGCCCCGGGCCTGGGCGGACCCGGCCGGGTTAGACGGCCCCTTCCTGGAAGGACCAGCCGAGCTGGGGGTCGAAGTCGTGGTCGCGGGGGACCACGATGGCGTTCTTCATGCAGACCTGCTCGCAGAGCTTGCAGGAGATGCAGGCCTTCT
>CAZQAP010000167.1:4336-6730 GCA_964591365.1 uncultured Planctomycetales bacterium | reverse complement strand
GTGAAGGCGCCCTTCACGTGCCCGAAGAGTTCGCTTTCCAGCAGGGTGGCGGGAATGGCGGCGCAGTTCACCGACACCATGGGTCCCTTGCGCCGCGGACCCTCCTTGTGCAGGGCGCGGGCCACGAGTTCCTTGCCCGTGCCGCTCTCCCCGAGAATCAACACGGGGGCATCGGTGCGCACGATCTTGCCCAGGACCTGGAAGACCTGCTCCATGGCGGGCGAGGCGGCCACCATGCCGAAGCGTCCGGGGAAACCGTCGCCGGGAGCCTTGGAGGGCACGGTCTGGGCATCGGCCCAGGTGCGCAGCACCCCGGCCGCCTGCATGCGGTCGCGGGGCTCCAACCGGTCCAGGCGGTCGAGCAGGTCGCGCACCTCTTCGAGGGGATCGAGGGTCATTTGGAGTCTCCGGCCAGCATCCGGGCGGCGCGCAGGGAGTAGTTCGCGCCTGAGAAGACGGTCATGGCAATCATGCCCCAGAAGAGGATCTCGATCACGGCCGGGGTTCGAAGCCAGTCCAGGAAGGGAAATCCCAGGCTGCCGGGGATGCTTCCTGCGGCGCCCACCAGGATCAGGACGTAGGCGGTCTGGAGAGCCATCTTGGCCTTGCCGAAGCGGTCGGCGGGGAAGGCCAGCCCGCGCTGCTCGACCAGCCCGCGCAGCGCGGTGACCAGGAATTCGCGCGCCAGCACCAGGACCACTGCCCAGACGGGCATCACCGAAGCGGCATCGCCGGGCTGGGCCAGGTTGGAGGCATCCGCGGCCAGGTAGATCAGGGCGCCCAGGGTGAGCAGCTTGTCGACCACCGGGTCGGCGACGCGGCCCACGGCGGTGACCCAGTGGTAACGCCGGGCCAGGAAACCGTCCAGCACGTCGGTGGAGGCGGCGACGGCATAGAGCCAGAAGGCCCAGGCGGCGTCCTGGGCGTGCTCCGGGGCGCCGCCGTGGTGGAGCATGCGCTCGAAGAACCAGAAAGCGACCCCCGCGAGCACAAGCCGGCTTAAGGTGATCAGGTTGGGGATCTGGCGGCCGTTCATGCGCGGCTGCTCTCGGCAAGCGGTTCGGCCACGAGATCGAAGGTTTCCGCGGCGGTGACCCGGGCGGCAAGAAGATCACCGGGGCGGAGCCGGCCGCGGGGATCGGGGATCTTCACGATGCCGTCCACCTCGGGGGCGTCGGAGCGGGTGCGCCCCACGGCGTGGCCGCCTTCGCGCTCGTCGATGAGGACTTCGAGTTCCCGGCCGACCTGGGCCCGGCCGCGGGCGGCGTGGATGCGCGCCTGGAGATCCATCACCCTGTCCAGGCGCGCTTGCGCCTCCTCCGCGGAGCAGCGGTCCGGATCGCTGCCCGCCGGGGCATCCGCTTCAGGGGAGAAGGCGAAGGCGCCCAGGCGTTCGAAGCGGAACTCTTCCAGGAACCCGAGCAGCTCCTCGAATTCCGCCTCCCCCTCTCCCGGGTGGCCCACCAGCACGGTCGTGCGCAAGACGATCCCGGGCACTTCTTCGCGCAGGCGGGCGAGGATGCGGCGCACCGAGGCTCCGTTTCCCCCGCGCTGCATGCGTTTGAGCACCGGGGTGGCGACGTGCTGGATGGGGATGTCGAGGTAGGCGAGCACGTTCTCCCGCTCGCGCATCACGCGCGCGAGGTCCCAGGGGAAGGCGTTGGGGTAGGCGTACATGACGCGCAGCCAGGCCAGCCCCTCCACTCCGGCCAGGGCCTCGACCAGTTCGGGCAGGCGCGGCCCGCCGGGGCCCAGATCGGCGCCGTAGCCGGTGGTGTCCTCGGCCACGAGCACGATCTCCTTGACGCCCAGACCCACGAGTCCGCGAGCTTCCTCGAGCACGGCCTCCAGGGGTTTGCTCACCTGCCCCCCGCGGATCGAGGGGATGATGCAGAAGGCGCATTGGTGGTCGCAGCCGTGCGAGGGGCGCAGGTAGGCGTAGGACGCCGGGGTCTGGAGCAGACGGAAGCCCTCGGCACCGCGGCCGGGGCGCCGGCCGCCTGCTCCGGGGGCCACCTTGCGGCCGCGCAGGACCTCCTCGACCACCCGCGCGACGTTGGCGTAGTCGCTCAATCCCAGGAAGGCGTCCACCTCGGGGAACTCGGCCTCCACCTCGCCCCGGAAGCGTTCGGGGAGGCAGCCGGCCACGATCACGGCGCGCAGATCCCCGGCCCGTTTGGCGGCCAGAAGCCCGCGGATGCTCGCGGCCGACTCCTCGCGCGCGGGCCCGATGAAGGAGCAGGTGTTCAGCACCGCGACCTCGGCCTCCTCCACGCTCCCGCAGAGCGTGAAGCCCTCGGCGCCGAGGCGACCCAGGATCGTCTCGGAATCGATCAGGTTGCGGGCGCAGCCGTGGTGGACCAGGGCGACCCGGATCTCCTTGCAGGTCATGGA
>CAZQAP010000167.1:0-4236 GCA_964591365.1 uncultured Planctomycetales bacterium | reverse complement strand
TCGTTCCAATGAAGATGCCCAGGCCGGGGTCGATCATGGACATCTTGTAACCCAGAAGATCGCCCGTTTCCTGGTCCCAAGCCGCCTTGATGGCGGGCAGTTCCCCGACGCGCAGTTCGAGAGCGTAGGCCTTGCGGCCGCCCAGGGTCTCGGTGCCGGTCACGGTCACCGAGTCGAAGAACTGCAGCCAATCCTCCGGAAACTGGAGGACTTGAGCAGCCATCGCCTGGGCCCGGTACTTGCCCTCCAGTTTCTGGAACGGCTGGAGATTCGAATCGGTCCAGCTTCCCGCTTCGCTCGCCACCTCGTGAGTCCAGCCGAAGCGGCCGAGGTCGGTGTCGGAACGAAAACGCCGGCCGCCGCCGGAAGTGAAGGTCACCCGGCCCTGAACCCCGGAGTTGACCAGCCGCACGGTCCCGGTGAGGCGGAAGGGGCGCGCCGCGGCGCCACCGGGGCTCTTTCGAAGAGCAAGAATCTCCTTAACCGTCGGCAACGACGCCTTTCCAGACCCCTCGACGCGGAGCAGCTCGAGCCGCTGCGCGCCGTCTCGATACAGCTTCAGCGAGGTCACGGCACCCTTTTCCGATTCCTCGAAGGAGACGGCGACCCGGTCGGTCGCGCGGAAGACCCACAATTTCTTTTCGTTGGGCGGGAAGAGCTCGTAGAGCATTTCCCCGGGCACATCCACAGCCAGCCTCTGGTGGGAGATCTTGACCACGAAATCGAGATTGGCGGCTTCCGAGTGGTAGGTTCCCAGATAGGGCTGCAGCTTCGAGAGCGCGGTTTCCGCCTTCATTTCAACTCCCTCGCGTGGAAGTTCGAAGGTCATCCCGGACTGGTACATCTTGAGGCCCACCACCGCACCCTCACTGTCGCGGTCGAAGGAGACTGCGATCTGGTCGGTCAGGCTGAAAAACCACTTTCCCTCGTCATTCGGCAGCTCGAGCTGGTAGACCATCTGCCCAGGGACATCGACTGCCAGGCGATCCCCCTTCACCATGACGGTGAAGAACGCTCCATGGAAAGGGCCGAAGTTCGCTTCGTACTTGCCGGCACAGGCCGCGAGGTCCTCTCCGGAGGAGGCCGCCTCCGCTTCCCCGGATTCGCCGCCCAGGAGAGCGTCTGCGACCAGCTTCAGGGAAAGGTTCTGGAGCGGTGTGGCGGTGACGTTGGCCAGGAGCACGAAGCCCAGGTCCTCCTCGGGCAACAGCGCAACTTCGGCCGCAAAACCGTCGATATTGCCGCCGTGCTCCACGACGCGATGGCCCGCGACGCGGTGCAGCATCCATCCCAGGCCGTAGTCCACCCCGCCGCCGATCTTCATCTGGGGACTCCACGTCTCGGCATGCTGCTCCGCGGACAACAGGACGCGGCCCTCGAAGGTGCCGTTCCCGAGCTGGAAGCGCAGCCACTGCGCCATGTCCAGCACGTTGGAATTGATCGCGCCGGCCGGCGCGATGCTGTCGAGGGAGCGCATCGGCAGGTGCTCGTAGGTCCGGCTCTCCTCGTTCCAGTGATAGCCGCGGCTCAAGGGTGCGTCGCTTGGAATGTCGCCGATCGAACTGCTCGTATGCTTCATCCCCAGGGGATTGAGAATACGCGTGGCCAGAAGCCTGCCCCAGGGGGCATCCGCGGCGGCGCCGGATGCCATTCCGGCCGCCATGACCATCACGTTGTTGTAGAAGAATTTCTTGCGGAAGGGCGCCCACGGCTCCGCGCGCGTGGCCGTGCGCAGCACTTCCTCCGGAGGAACGGCGCCACCGGCCCACAGGATGCCCATCCGGGTGAAGCCGGTGCGATGCGCAAGTAGGTCACGGATCGTCACCCTGGCCTCGGGATCGTCGCTGTCGATCTTCAGCTTGAAATAGGGCAGGAACCTGGTCACCGGATCGTCCCAGCTCATCTTGCCTTCGTCCACCAGCATGCCGACCAGGGTCGCCGTGAAGGCCTTGGTCGAGGATCCGATGGCGAACAGGGTCTCCGGGGTCACCGGGGTATGGTTCTCCAGGTCCGCCAGGCCGAAACCATGACTGTAGATGAGCTTGTCTCCCCGGACGATGGCCATCGCCATCCCTGGAACGTGGAGTTCCTTGCGCTGCGCCTCGAGTTTTTCGGTGAGCCCGGCAAGGCGCTGGTGCAGCGCCGGCGCCGGCGTCTGCGCCCCGGCTTGGACGGCAGCGCCTCCCCTCGACGGAGCCAGGAGGGCCGCCAGGAGCGTGAGGACAAACAGTCCAGCCCTGGCATGAAAGCGGGTTTCTTGGTTCATGGTCCAGTATCCGAACAAGGGGGCTTCTCTAGGAGTCTGCAAGTTCCTGGTTGATCCGCTTTGCGGAGTTGTTGGCGTCCACCATACCCCAGATCCAAAGGATCGGGGTTGTGATGAACCCGATGAGGACGAACATGAGCAAACCGGAAATGAAGTAAAGGAGGATGAATAGCACCCCCTTTCCGATCTGACCGTTGTAGATCTGTCCAAGCCCCATGAAGAAGAAAGAAAGAACGACGGCTACGGACGGATTCTTGTAGAACTTCGGAACCTGTTCAGGCATGGGATTCCATGGTTGGTTTCTGTCCGACCAGACCCTCGGGAAGGGCCCTGGGAAGGGACTTTACCATCGTGACCCGGCCCGCCTGGATCACCGTTCCCAGATTCCTGCTATTATGGCCGGTTCGGGTCTTGCCCCGGAAACACGGAATGAGCGAAATCAACACCACGGCCGCGCCCGCTGGCGCGGCCTTCGAGGAACTCGGGCTGGCGGCCCCCATCCTGCGTGCACTTGCGGACGTCGGTTACGAGGCGCCCACGCCCATCCAGACCCGCGTCGTGCCGCTACTCCTGGCGGGAAGAAGCGTGGTCGGGCAGGCCCAGACCGGCACGGGCAAGACCGGCGCCTTCGCCTGGCCCCTGCTGCAGGAGATCGACCTCGCCGAGCGGCGCCCGCAGGCGATGGTGCTCACGCCCACCCGCGAGCTGGCGATCCAGGTGGCCGAGGCCTTCCAGCGCTACGCCGCCCATCTGCCGGGCTTCCACGTGCTGCCGATCTACGGCGGCCAGTCCTACCCGCTCCAGTTGCGGCCGCTCAAGCGCGGCGTGCACGTCGTGGTCGGCACGCCGGGCCGGGTGATGGACCACATGCGGCGCGGCTCGCTGCAGCTCGACGGCCTGCGCACCCTGATCCTCGACGAGGCCGACGAGATGCTGCGCATGGGCTTCCTCGAGGACGTGCGCTGGGTGCTCGATCAGCTCCCCGAGGGCCATCGCACGGCCCTCTTCTCGGCCACCCTGCCGCCGGCGATCCGCGCCATCGCCAGGGAATACCTGCACGATCCGGCCGAGGTCACGATCCGCCTCGAGACCGCGACCCCCACCGCCCTCGAACAGCGCTACCGCGTCGTGCCCGGGAACCAGAAGCTGGAGGCCCTCACCCGGCTGCTCGAATTCGAGCCGTTCGACGGCATGCTGGTCTTCGTGCGCACCAAGATCGCGGCCAGCCAGGTGGCGGAAAAGCTGGAGGCGCGCGGCTACGCCACCTCCGCGCTCAGCGGGGATCTGGCCCAGGCCCAGCGCGAACGGGTGGTCGCCCGCTTCCGCAAGGGGATGCTGGACATCCTGGTCGCCACCGACGTCGCCGCGCGCGGGCTCGATCTCGACCGCATCAGCCACGTGGTCAACTTCGACGCCCCTTACGACCCCGAAACCTATGTGCACCGCATCGGCCGCACCGGGCGCGCCGGGCGCAGCGGCCAGGCGATCCTGTTCCTGACGCCGCGCGAGCGGCGCATGCTGCGCTCGATCGAGCGCGCTACCGGCGCTTCCATCGAGCCGATGAAGGTGCCGACCCACGAGGACATCCGCGTGCAGCGGGCCGCGCGCTTCAAGGAACGCATTTCCGCCGCGCTCCAGAGCGATCAGGCTGCTTCCTGCCGCGAACTCGTCACCAGATTCGCGGCGGAATCGGGTGTGCCGATGGAAGACGTCGCCGCCGCCCTGGCCGCGATGGTCCAGGATGCCCGCCCGCTCGACGCCCGGGTCGTGGAGCGGCCCGCGCCCCCTCCGGCCCCCCGCGGGAACGAGCAGTCCGAGCGGGCCCCCGAGCCGTGCCGGGAAGCGGGCAAGGAGCGCTTCCGCATCGAGATCGGCCGCGACCATGGCGTGCGTCCGGGCCAGATCGTCGGCGTCCTCACCGGCGAGACGGGCCTGCGCGGCGAGCACATCGGCCGCATCGAGATCCATCC
>CAZQAP010000166.1:3737-6740 GCA_964591365.1 uncultured Planctomycetales bacterium | reverse complement strand
CCCATGCCCAGGGGACCGCTTTTCCTTCTGCTCGCGTTGCTTCCCGCCTGCACGGGTTCGGGAAGATCCTCCACCCACACTCCCGCCCACCGCGACCGCACGCCGCCGCCTGCGGTTTCCGGCGCCCAGACGCTTCCCGGCAGCAGTCAGATCACGCTCTCCTGGATCAACCCCGCCAGCGACGATCTCTTCCGCGTCCGGGTGCTGCGCAAGAAGGACAGCCCTCCGTCCGGCCCGCGCGACCCCGCGGCCCGGGTGGTTTTCGAGGCGCTGGGGACCTCGCTGATCGACACCGGTCTCTTCGCCGCGTCGAACTACCACTACGCGATCTTCAGCCTCGACCGGCGCGGCAACGCCTCCGATCCCATCCTCTTGAGTGCATCACCGGCCGACGACGGGGGCCCGGCCCGTGTGCCCCGCATCGCTGTAGCCGCGGAACGCCACCGCATCACCCTTTCCTGGGATCTTCCCGGTGATCCTTCCGTGACTGGGGTCCGGCTGCTGCGCAAGGAAGGGGCCGCCCCCTTCGGCCCCTCCGATCCGGAGGCCGAAACGCTCGTGGACGGACTTGTCAGCCAGGCCGTGGACGAGCATCCCCGCGACGGGATCTCCACCTTCTACGCCGCCTTCGCCCACGACGCGGCCGGCGGCTTCGCCCCCCCGGTGGTGCGCTCGGCCACGCCGCGCGTTCTGGGCGCCAACCTCCCCGATCCTCCCGGCCCCCTTCCGGGCGTCACCCATCCGCTTCTCGCGGACATCGACGACTGGGGCTACATGCTCGACGGGGTCGATCTCGAGGGCCTGGGGGCCACCGCCTACGACCTCGTGGTCATCGACCCCACCGGGGACGGTTCGGAAGCCACGCGTTTCTCCCCCGCCGAGATCGCGGCGCTCAAAAACTCCTCCGGGGGTCCCAAGGTGGTGCTGGCCTACTTGAGCATCGGCGAGGCCGAAGACTACCGCTTCTACTGGGGCCTGGACCACGGCCAGCCTGGCGCGGACTGGAAGCGCCGCCCCCCCGCCTGGCTCGGCCCCGAGAACCGCGGCTATCCCGGAAACTTCAAGGTGCACTACTGGGATCCGGAGTGGCAGGAGATCGTCATCCACAATCCGGGTGGTCATCCCGTCCTCGGCGAGCAGGCCAGCGCGCTCGACCGCATCCTCGCGGCCGGTTTCGACGGGGCCTATCTGGACATCATCGACGCCTTCGAGTTCTTCGGTCCCCGCGGGGACGGCGGCAACGGCACCCGGCCGCAGGCCGCCGGGGAGATGGCCCTTTTCGTGGAAGCTCTCGCCCAGTACGCCCGGGGAGTGCAGCCCGGCTTCATCATCTGTCCTCAGAACGGCTCCACGATCCTTTCCCTGGATCTCGTCCATCCGCTTTCCGCCGAAGAGGGGCAGGCCTATCTCGACGCCATCGACGCCTTGGGAGTGGAGGACATCCTCTTCGCAGGAAAACGCGACGAGAACAACCGCTATCGCCCCGACCTCTTCCGCGTGCCCCTGATCGACCGCTTCCGCGCGGCCGGAAAGCGTGTGCTTGCGATCGACTACTTCTCCGCGGGCGCCGGGCACTTCCGCCAGCCCGATCTCGACAGCTTCTATCAGCTCGCCGAGGAACGCGGCTGGGTCCCCACCAGCAGCCGGCGCAATCTCGACGAAGTACCCCTCAACCGGGGCCATTCCCCGGACTGACCGCCGGCGACCCCCCTTTCAAGCCCTGCCGCGACGGAACCCCGGTCAAAGGGTTTCCTGGTACTTCTTCTTGTGCTGGTCGCGGGCGGAGCGGATCCAGCCGGAGCGACGGATGCGCTCGGGAGTGACCTCGATCTTCTCGGCCAGCCACTCGATCTCGTCCTTGTTCAGGGTTGCGAGCTGGCGGTAGGTCGTGATCCCCAGGCGGTTGAGGGTCTTTTCGAAGGCCGGGCCGATTCCGTGCAGGACCTTCAGATCGTCCTTGACCCGTCTCACTGCGGGGCGGCGGGCTGAAGCACCTTTCCCGGCACCCTTTTTTGCGGCGCCCTTCCGCGGGGCTCCGTTGCGGCGGGTGGGCTTGGGCACCAGGCCCAGCTTTTCGAGCTGCACGGGCTGGGCGTGCTGGGGATGCTTGAGGAACAGGGAAAGCTGCACAATCCGGTTGCGCAGGGTGCGGATCTCTTCGTCCCGCGCAGCCAGGAGGCCGGCCCCCTGCTTCGCCTCCGTCTTGCGGGCGGTCTGAAGGGACGCGATCCGTTCCGGCAGCGGCTCCAGGCGCTTGAGATTGCGCTTGAGGGCGCGGATCTCGTCCGTCTTCTCCGCACGAAAGGACTCATGCTCGCCTTCCAGGGCGGCAAGCGCGCCTTTCAGCTCCTTGACCTTCCCGGCCAGGGGCTCCAGACGGGCAAGCTTGCGGGCCAGCCGTTGGGTCTCCTTGTCCTTTTCGGCCAGGGCGGCGGCAAGCTCCTGCTCGAAATGTTCCAGGCGTTTGGAACGCGGCTCCAGGACGGAAGCCCGATTGCGAAGCTGCGCCAGTTCGTTGGCCTGTTCGGCAAGGCTGGCGTCGCGCTCGGCTTCCAGCCTGCGCACGGCTGCCTCCTTTTCGGTGCGGGCGGCGTCCCGTTTGGCTTCGGCGCGCGTCAGGGCGGCTTCCAGTTCGCCCAGGCGGTCGGGATAGGCCGCCAGTTCGGCCACCTGCGCTTCGAGTTCCGCGATGCGCGCTTCCTTCTCCCGGAGGGCCCCGGCGTGGATCTCCCCGAGATTCTCCGCTTGGGCTTTGCGATCCTTGCGGGCGGAATCCCGTTCGGCACGCAGCCGTTCCACCTGGGCTTCGAGCTTGCCGACCCGGGCAGGGAAGGGTTCGAGTTCGGCCAGCCGCCCGCGCAGTCCTTCGATCTCGGCATCCTTGGCGGCCCGCAGGCCGTCGCGGTCGGCTTCGATCGCCTGGACGGCGGCCCCCTTCTCGGTCCGTGCAGCGTCCCGTTCGGCTTCGGCCCGCGTCAGGGAGGCCTCGAGTTCTGCCAGCCG
>CAZQAP010000166.1:0-3637 GCA_964591365.1 uncultured Planctomycetales bacterium | reverse complement strand
CGAGCCGGGCCAGATCGGCCTCGCGGTCCTGGCGGGCACCATCCCGCTCCGCCCGCAGCCGCTCCACCAGCCCTTCCAGCTTGCCGACCCGGGCGGGGAGGGGTTCCAGCTCGGCCAGCCGGCCCCGCAACCCCTCGATTTCGGCGTCCTTCGCCGCCACGACGGCATCCCGGTCGCTTGCAACCTTCCCGACGGCGCTCTTCAGGTTGGTGACGGCGGCATCCCGCTCGGCCTGCAGGCGGGTCAGGGTCGATTCGAGCGTGCGCACCTTCTCGATGAGCAGCGAAAGCTCCGCAACGCGCTTCTTGAGCCCGGTGATCTCCTGGTCCCGCTGCTTGAGCGCCGCCTCGCGTCCGGCCAGGGCGGGTTTGAGAGCCTCGAGTTTGCGGACCTGATCCTGGAGCCGGGCCACCTCTCCCTGCCGCTCGGCGAGCGTCTTGACGCTTTGAGACAGTTCGGCGCCGCGGCGTTCCAGATCGCGGGCCCCGGCCTGGAGGCGGCCCTCGAACTCCTTCAGCCGGGCGCGCAGGCTCTCCTTCTCGGCGGCAAGGGCCTGGGTCCCCTTGCGCTCCTCGGCAAGCTCGCTTTCCAGGGCCTCCAGGCGCCCCTGGAACTGCTTGCGCATCGCCCTGGCTTTCTCCAGGCGGGAATTGGCCTCGACCAGCTTCTCCTTGAGGGCCTTGCGGACGTCATCCCGGCCGCGCAGTTCCCGCTCCGCCTCTTCGATCTGCTTCTTGAGCACGCCCACCCGGGCCTGCCAGACGAAGCCGCCGTTCCCCGAGGCTCCAGGACGGGACAGCCAGCTCTTGACCAGCCATCCAACGGCCACGCCGAAGACCAGCGCGTAAAGCATGAAAGGGACGGAATCGGCAGTAGGCACGGGTTTCTTCTCGTTCTGGGGGGAACGCCGGCCCGATTCCCCAGGAGACCGGGCCAGGCAAAGGAATCATAGAGAACCCTGGCCCGAAATTCCCGGCCCTTCCGGAGGGGCGCCCTTCAGGAACCCGGGTTTCCAGGAGGTGTCCCGGCGGATGGCATCTCCTTGATGTAGAGGTCCTGCTTGGCGTAGGGGATCTCGATCCCCTCCTCGGCGAAGCGCTTGTAGACGGCCGTATTGAGGGCATCCACCACCTGGCCCCGCAGGGAGGGCTCCTGGATCCAGCAGAGCAGTTCGAACTGCAGCCCCGACCCCCCGAAGGCGCGGAAGCGAACCCGGGGCTGGGGCGTCCCGCAGATGCCCGCCACCCCCACGGGGACCCCGAGCAGGGCGGCGCGGACCGGATCGAGGTCGGTGCCGTAGGCCACTTCCACCTGGATGCGCACCCGCATGCGGGGCTGGGGACCGCCGGTCTCGTTGGTCACCATGCCGTTGCCCATGACGGAGTTGGGGACCGTGATCTCGACGTCATCGCGGGTGAGGATGCGGGTGGAGCGCAGCCCGATGTGCACCACCCGGCCCCGCTCGCCGCTGCCCAGCACGATCACGTCCCCGATCCTGTAGGGGGCGTCAGCGATGATGAAGACCCCTGCGAAGAGGTTGGAGAGGGTGTCCCGGGCCGCGAAACCGACCGCGATGCCCATGATCCCGGCCGAGGCGATCCAGCCGGTGGCATCGATTTCCCAGATGACGATGAAGACGTAGGCCGCGCCGCCCAGAATCAGGAGACGGGTCAGATTGTCGAAGAGCGGCAGGGTGCGCTCCTCGATCATGCGGAAGCGCGAATCCTCGTGGCCGGCCACCTTCAGGAGGACGTTGCAGAAACGAAGCGCGAAGAGGGTCCAGACCAGCAGGCAGACGGTCTTGAGCAGCCGCAGGGTGTTTCCGGCGTAGGGATCGCCCAGATCCAGCCGCAGAGTGGCCACCCCCAGGCCGATCAGGACCACGGTGGTCGCCAGCGGGCGCCGCAGGATGCGGAAGAGGTCGTCGTCGAGCTGCGTGCGGGTTCGCCGGGCCCAGAACCGCAGGCCGAGCCCTGCCAGGCCATGGACCAGGAAGGCCGCCACGAAAGAGGCCAGCACCGCCAGGCCGGCCTGGGCGTAGCGGTTGTCCGTCAGGGCCGCAAGAATCTGGTGGAAGGTTTCCATTTCGCCAGGCCAAAGAACCCGGAAAGCAAAGGAAAGGCCGCCGAAAACCCTTTCGGCGGCCCCTCCGCGAGCTGGCTACCCGACCAGGACTCGAACCTGGAACGACAGGACCAAAACCTGTTGTGTTGCCAATTACACCATCGGGTATGGGATGCCCATAGGGTAGACCGGGGCCCTTTTCCGGGCAACCGGGCCTTGGGAGCGAGCCGCTCTTTTCAGCCCCGGTCGGGAAGCGCTTCAAGACCGAGGAGGGCCCGCCGCAAGGTTTCCAGCCCATCCCGCACGCTCTGCTCCTGGATGAGGATGCGCCCGGAACGGGCGTACTGGCGGCGGCGCAGGGTGCGAACTCCTTCCGGACCCGCAAGGCCCAGGAAAGCCAGTCCGACCGGTTTTTCGGGCGTGCCTCCCCCGGGGCCGGCGATCCCGGTCACCGAAAGCGCCCAGTCGCTGCCCGCCTTGCGGCGGGCTCCTGCCGCCATGGCGGCGGCCACTTCCCGGGAGACGGCCCCGTGCTTGCGCAGGAGGCCGGAAGGAACCCCGAGTTCCCGGATCTTGGCCTCGTCGGCGTAGGTCACCCAGCCGTGCCCGAAGACCCGGCTGGCACCCGGAACGGAAGTCAGCCGCGCGGCCAGCCGGCCCCCGGTGCACGATTCGGCCAGGGCGACCCGTTCGCTCCGCTGGGCAAGAAGCTTCACCACGACCGCTTCCAGGGTCTCCCTGTCCCGCCCCCAGAGCATGCCGCTCAGGCGGTCCTGAAGCTCGCGCGCCGTCTCCTCGAGGATCTCTCCCGCCGGACGTCCAGCTTCCGGAAACGCCAGCACCGAGACGGTCACCTGGCGGACGCCGGCGACGATCCCCAGGCGCGGATTGCCCTCCCGTTCCATGAGGTCGCGGATGCGCCCCTCCACCTGCGACTCCGTGACCCCGGAGGCGTGGAAGGTCCCCAGGACCGGCCGCTCGGCGGCGGGCAGGAACTTCTCGACCTCCTCCCGGCCGCCGCCCTCCTCGAACGCGGCCTGGCACTCTCCGGGGGGGCCGGGCAGGCACAGAAGCCGGGTGGATCCCAGGTCGCAGGCGAAACCCCAGGCGGTTCCGCAGCGATTGGCGAGCGGCCGGGCGCCGCGGGGAACAAGTGCCTGGGCCAGGTAGTGGGCCGGAGGCGGAGTGCCGGGAAACTGCCGGCGCCACAGGGCCTCGAGCGGCCCCATGGCGCCTGCGACCTCGGCCAGGGGCACCCCCAGAAGCGCGGACACCTCGGCCCGCACGCGATCGTCGGCGGTCGGTCCCAGTCCTCCGGTGGTGAGGACCAGATCCCAGTTTCCACGCAGCTCCTCGAGCAGCCCGGGAAGGACCCCGGGCTGGTCCCCCACGGTGAAGAAACGCTGCACCAGGAACCCCATCCGAAGCAGCACGCCGGCGAAGTGTCCCGCGTTGCGGTCCTGGATGCGGCCCTGCAGGAGTTCCTCCCCGATGGAGACGATCGCCGCGCGCGGAGGCTTCATACCGAGAAACGGATCTCGAGGATGTCCCCGTCCTGGACGACGTAGTCCTT
>CAZQAP010000165.1:0-6846 GCA_964591365.1 uncultured Planctomycetales bacterium | reverse complement strand
TCTTCCCGGGCGGTTCCAAAGCGGTTGTCGAATCGGATCAGACGGGCCTCGCCGCCGGCTTCCGCCGGGGCGGCCCGGAAAGTGGCCACTTCGAAGATCTTCCGGCCGCGGTAGACGTGGGTGAGCTTGAAGCGCCGTCCGATCACCCGCGAGCGGCGGAAGAGGCGCCGAACCTGCTCAGGCCGGGCGGCGGTCGCGAGATCGAAATCCTTGGGGACCCGCCCCAGAAGGAGATCCCGCACGCAGCCGCCCACCAGGTAGGATTCGAATCCGTTCTCGTGCAGCCGCCGGACCACCTCCACCGCAGCGCGGTCGAGACGGCGCTCCGGAAAGGGGAGCGGGCTGCGGATCGGCTCGTCTTCCCGGGCCATGTTGCGCTGATTCTACCGGCCTACTTCCCGCCGTCCGGGCGCCGCTTCTTCCGGGGGTGGAGGACGGCCAGCGTTCGAATCCCGTGACCGGGACCAAGGTCGTAGCGGTGGAGGGCGGAAAGCGCCCAGGCCCTTCCCGCCCCTTCGGAAAGCGCCTGCCATTCTTCTTCTCCGCGGGGCCCCAGCATGAGGAAGAGCAGCGCATGGGGAATGCGGTGCCGGCGGATGCGCTGGAGCAGCCGCTCGGGTTTTTCCACCGCCCGCGCGACAAGCAGGCCGGCTGGATCAAATTCCTCGCGGTGTTCCTCGCCCTGGCCGTGCAGGACTTCGGCTTGGAAAAGCTCCAGCCGCAGAAGCGCCTCCCGGAGGAAGGCGGCTTTCTTGCCGTTGCGTTCCACCAGCAGGATCCGCTTTTCCGGAAAGAGGATGGCCCAGACGACGCCCGGAAGCCCGGCGCCCGAGCCCCAGTCGGCCAGCATGCGGGTCTCGTTCGGGACGAAGACCGCCGCGCGGACGCAATCGAGCAGATGGCGGGGGAGCAGGCGTTCCCAGTCCCGGGCTGCGGTCAGGTTGGTGCGGGTGTTGGCTGCGAGCAGGAGCCGCCCGAAGTCCACCAAGCGACCGAGGGGGGCTTCCGGGGGGTCGGCCAGCTCCAGGATCGCGGCGCGCAAAAGCCCCAGATCGAGGGGGTCGGGGTCTCCCGATTCCGCCAGCACGCCTTCGGGGATTCCGGGAAAGGGGGCCAAGGGAACCGGGATTCTACGACCCGGGTTTTCCTTCGGGTTAGACTGTCCAGGGGACTCTGCGTCCTCTTCCCTTCCATCCCCAGCCACCCAAGCCGCCCAAGCGCCATGTCGCCCGCTCATCGCATGCCCTCTCTTCTCTCCTCCCTGGGGTCCGCCCTGGCCCTTTTCGGCCTCCTCGCCCCCTCTGCCGGCGCCCAGAAGATCACCACCCAGCTCGTGGTCTCGGGGCTCCAGCGGCCCACTTTCGCGGCCCACCCGCCGGGAGATTCCGACCGTCTGTTCATCGTGGAGCAGAACATGGGCAAGATCGTGCTCTTCAAGTTCAGCACCGGCCAGGTGACCGACGTCCTGACGGTGACCGACGTGCTCTCCTCCGGCAATGAACAGGGGCTTCTCGGGATGGCCTTCCATCCCGACTTTGCCAACAACGGTCTATTCTTCGTCGACTACACGAATTCCTCCGGCAACGGCGACACCACCCTGGCGCGCTACCAGATGTCCGCCGCCAATCCGGACGTCGCCGACCCGGCCACGAAGACCATCTTCTTCACCCAGAACCAGCCCTTCACCAACCACAATGCGGGCATGCTGGCCTTCGGTCCCGCCGACGGCTTCCTCTACCTGGGACTGGGAGACGGCGGCGGCGCGGGAGACGCGGGCGACCGCGCCCAGGATCCCCAGAAACTGCTCGGCAAGATGCTGCGGCTCGACATCGACACCCCGGGCCCCAACCGCATGTTCTCCATTCCGCCCTCCAACCCCTTCGTGGGCGATCCCGGCACCAAGGACGAGATCTGGGCCCTGGGACTGCGCAACCCCTGGCGCTACAGCTTCGACCGCATGACCGGCGACCTCTATATCGCGGACGTGGGTCAGGACACCTGGGAGGAGATCGACTTCCAACCCGCCTCGAGCCCGGGCGGCGAGGACTACGGCTGGCGCTGCATGGAGGGCAGCCACTGTTTCAACACCAGCGCCTTCTGCACCTGCAACGATCCCAACCTGGTCCTTCCATTCCACGAATACCAGCACCTGGGCGGCAACTGCGCCATCATCGGCGGCTACCTCTACCGCGGTCCGGCGATCCCCTTCATGCAGGGGCGCTTTTTTTTCGCGGACAGCTGCAGCAACCGGATCTGGAGCGTGGACCCCCAGAATCCCACCGACGTCCGCAACCATACCGACGAGCTGAACCCCGGCCCGGGGCTCAACATCCGCGGGATCTCGTCTTTCGGGGAGAATGCGGCCGGAGAAATCTACATCTGCGACCTGTTCGACGGCGAAGTCTTCCAGATCGTGCCCGACCTTGAAGAACTCACGGTCAGCGTCCTGCAGGGCGGAACTCCCGGGACTTTCGACGTCACCAACGCAAGCCCGAACACGCGGGTGATCTTCGCCTGGTCGGGCGGGGGACCCGGCTCCACGTTCGTCTCCAAGCTGGGGGTTTCCCTCGGTCTTCAGAATCCCCAGCTCCTGGGAATCCGGCAGTCCGACGGCGCCGGCACCGCCTCGCTTTCGGCCATGATCCCGCCCAAGGCTTCCGGCCGGACGATCTGGTTCCAGGCGGCCGAAACCGGAAACGTCTCCGACGTGGAGTCCCAGACCATCCTCTGACGCTCCGCCGCAAGGGGCCTCCCCCGGAAGGGGGTGGCAGGCCAGGTAGGATTCGAACCCACAACCTACGGATTTGGAATCCGCCGCTCTACCAGTTGGAGCTACTGGCCTGCAGAAAGGAACTTCGAGGCATCTTCCAGGGCCCGGGTGCCGAAGGGGGGACTCGAACCCCCACGACCTTGCGGTCACAGGCACCTGAAGCCTGCGCGTCTGCCAATTCCGCCACTTCGGCAGGAATCCGAGTTCTGGAGGCGCTAGATTAGCGTCTTTCCAAGGGGGATCAAGAAACCACATGGCCGAGGAGCAACGACCCGTCCGCGAGGTGGCGTTCAACCGCAAGGCCCGCCGGGATTACGAGATCCTCGACCGCCTGGAGGCCGGCTTGTCCCTTCAGGGGACCGAGGTCAAGACCCTGCGGGCCGGGCGGGTGAGCCTGGACGAGGCCTACGTCAAAGCCGAGGGGGGGGAACTCTGGCTGGTCGCCTGCCACATCGAGGAGTATGCCCAGGGCAACATCCACAACCACGACCCCCTGCGCCCGCGCAAGATCCTGGTCCGCAAGCGGGAACTCCAGCGCTTCCGCCAGCGGGCGCGGGAGAAGGGGCTGACCCTGATCCCCATCCGGATCTATTTCCGGGGCCGCTGGGCCAAGGTGGAGGTCGGGCTGGCCCGCGGCCGCAAGCGCTTCGACAAGCGGGAAGGGATCCGCCAGCGGGAAACCGACCGGGCCATGCGGCGGGCGCGGCTGCGGCGGCGCTGAGGCCCCCAGGCCGGCTGGTGGGGCGTCTCCCCGGGGGGTAGAATGGGGCTGCCGGACTGGGGGCGATCGGTTTCGACTGGGTGCTCCGCGGTTCGAGGTGGCGTGCCGAGGTTGCCGGGATGGCCTCGTGAATCCCCCGGCAAGGCATCAACTGCCAACAACAACTTCTCTCTCGCTGCCTAATTGAGGTAGCGCGCTGCCGGGGCCTTCGCCCGCGAGGCTCCGGTGGCGTACCGATGCGGGCTAGAGGCTCTTCCGGCCCCGGGAAGGACCTCGAAAACACAGGGGCTGGCCCTTCCGGGAACCCGTCCGCAGGTGCTTGGCAGGGCGAGATCAAACAGCGGACTACGCACGTAGAAGCCCGGATCGGGACATCTCAGGACGCGGGTTCGATTCCCGCCGCCTCCACCAGCCCGGCCTCCTGCCCGGGCCCCTCTCGGGGGCCGGGGTGAGGCGGGACCGGGGTCGTGGTGGTCCGAGAGCCCGCCGGGAGGCTAGACTTCCTCCCGTGCCCCTCAACCCTCGTCGTTTCCACTTCCTTTTGCCCGGAGTCCTTCTCGCCGCGATTTCGGCGGCTTGTTCCGTTCCACCGGGTTCCGCAATCTACGACCTGGGGGCCATCCATGACATGAAGGACTGGTCCCACAAGAAGCGCGCCTTCATGAGTCATTCCCCCTTCAGCTATTTCTCGGGAGTGCCTCGCGAAGGGGTGCGCATCGGGGATCTGGAGGAGTTCGAGATCGAGGATCCCCGCAAGGTGGAGATGGCGATCCTCAAGAACATCAACTCCATTCCGCCGAACCAGCTCGACGCCGCCCTTGAAGCCACCGGCTGGCTGATCCTCGATCTCGTCCAGGACGAGTTCCCCGAGGCCCGGCTGCGGTCGGCCGCCATCCTCTACACATACGCCAATTTCTGGATCCGGCGTTCGAAGGTCCGCCTGGTCAATCGGACCTACGAGGGCGATCTGGCCCAGGCCGTCCAGGAATACATCGAGGGCATCGAGGCCATCGACGATCCCGACCAGGTGGCGCGGGTCAAGGCGGCCTTCGACAAGATCGACCGGGCTCCCATCGACGATCCCCTCATCGCCGCCCGGCTCATCGTGGGGATCGGCCGCCGGTATCGTTCCGGGCCCTTGAAAGCGACCGGGGAGATGATCATCCGGCGCACCGCGGTGCGTTCGATCCTGGCGGCCCTGAAGGCCGGAGAGGGGGATTCCGACGCCGACGTTGCCGAAGCCTCGCGCGTGGCCTTCGAGCGCCTGAACGCGATCGCGCAGCCGGAGTAGTCCCCGCCCGGACCGGCCTTGAAATCCCTCGGACTGAACCTCCTCAAGATCCTCATCGCGGCCGTCCTGGCCGTCTGGGTGATCCATCAGATCGAGCTTCAGGATCACGTTTCGGGGCCGGGCAGGGGCGCCGCCGCACCCGGCACGCTGGAAGGCCGGATCGATGGCGACTGGCACGGCGATGCCTGGACCTTCACCGCCGAGGACGGCCGGGTCTTCCGGGCCGAAAGCCTGCCGGCGGGCTGGGAGCTGCGGCCGGGTTTCTTCACCATCCTGGCGGGGATCCGCTGGGGTTTCTTCGCCCTTTCGCAGGTCCTCTGGGTGGTCTTGCTGCTTCTGGTGAGCTGGCGCTGGCAGATCCTGCTGCGGGCGGCGGGGGTGACCACCCACTACCTCAACTCCCTGCGGCTCTGTTTCGTGGGCTACTTCTTCAACAACGTCATGCCGGGGCTCACCGGCGGGGACATCGTGCGCGCCGTGCTGGTCACCCGCGGGCTTGAGACCAACCGCGCCAAGGCGGCTGTCTCGGTGATCGTGGACCGCATCATCGGACTCTTCGCGCTGGTCTTCCTGGCCGGCGTGGTCCTGGCGGTGGGGGGGCGCAGCGCCGCCCGCGCGCGCGGCGTGGAGCACATCGACCAGCTCGCCTCGGGCGTCTACCTCTTTCTCGCGGCCATCCTCGTCCTGGGCGGGCTCTACCTCTCCCGGCGGGTGCGGCGGCTGCTCCGTCTGGATGCCCTGCTCGCGCGCCTTCCCGGCCGGAATCTGCTCGGCAAGATCGACGACGCCATCACGGTCTACCGCGCCCACCCGCTGGCGCTCTTCTCCTGTCTGGGGATCTCGCTGGTCCTGCAGTCGATCGGGGTGGTGGCGATCTGGGTGTTGGGCAAGGCCATGGGGGCCTCCTTGACCTTGGGGGAATACTTCATCATCGTGCCCGTGGTGCAGACCGTCTCCTCCGTTCCGCTCTCCCCCGCCGGCTGGGGCGTGGGCGAGGCCCTCTTCGGCAAGATGTTCACCTGGTTCCGCTCGTCCCTGAACCTGGGCGTGGCCCTTTCGGTGGCCTTCCGCCTGACCCAGGTCGGCTACGGACTCCTGGGCGGGCTGGCGTGGGTTCTTTCCAAGGAGCACCGCGCGGGCGTGCGGGCCGTGGAAGCAGTCTCCGGGGAGGGCGTCCCCTCGATGGAGGCCGAGTCGTGAGCCTCGTCGTGGTCGGTTCGGTCGGCATCGACACGGTCGAGACCCCCTTCGGGAAGGCCGAGGACGTGGTGGGGGGGTCGGCGATCTATTTCTCGCTGGCGGCCTCCTACTTCACCTCCGTGCGCCTGACCGCCAACATCGGTTCGGACTTCCCCGAAGCCATCTGGGAGGTCCTGCGCCGGCGCGGAGTGGATCTCGGGGGGCTGCAGGTCTTCGAGAACGAACCCACCTTCCGCTGGTCGGGGAGCTACGAGGGCGACATGAACGTTGCCCGGACGCTCGAGACGAAGCTGAACGTGCTCGCGATGCCGCCAAAGCCGCCGGAGGGTTTCCGCGGCGCGCCGTTCGTGTTCCTCGCCAACATGGGCCCCGACGTGCAGCTCGCGATGCTGGATGCGCTCGCGGGCGGGACGGTCTTCGCCGACACGATGAACCTCTGGATCGAGACGCAGGGCAAGGCCCTGCGCGAGGTCCTCCGCCGCGTGGACGGCTTGATCCTCAACGACGCCGAGGCGCGCATGCTGACCGGCGAGACCAGCCTGATCCGGGCGGGCGACGCGATCCTGAAGATGGGCCCGCGCATCGTGGTGCTGAAGAAGGGCGAGCACGGCGCCTTCCTCTTCGAGAAGTCGTTCCGTTTCGCGTTGCCGGCCTTTCCCACCGCGGACGTCGTGGATCCGACCGGGGCCGGCGATTCCTTCGCCGGCGGCTTCGTGGGCACGCTGGCCGGCGAGGGCTCGACGGCGCCCGAAACCCTGCGCCGTGCGATGGCCTACGGAACGGTGGCGGCCTCCCTGACGGTGGAGCACTTCTCCACCGCCGGCCTCGAAAAAGCCGGCAAAGACGAAATCGAACGCCGCTTCC
>CAZQAP010000164.1:0-6931 GCA_964591365.1 uncultured Planctomycetales bacterium | reverse complement strand
GCCTTCTCCAACGCCCTCGATCTCCTGGGCGCCGAACTCGAGCCGAGGGTCTCGCGTGAATCGAGTTCCCTCGATCTGACCGCCCTGGCTCGCAACTTCGCCCCCAGCCTGGCCCTGATGGCCGACGCGGTGCTGCGCCCGCGCTTCGATTCCGCGGAATGGGAGCGGGTCAAGAATCTGCACATGCAGAACCTCGAGGCCGATCTCGACCAGCCCACCACGGTCGCGCGGCGGGTGGGCATGCGGCTTCTTTTCGGCGAGGGGAACCCGCTGGCCGGCGATCCGCAGGGGACTCCCGAGAGCGTGGGCCGGCTCGAACTGGCCGACGTGAAGCGCTTCCACTCGGCGCACTACCGCCCCGGGAAAGCGGCGCTGCTCGTGGCCGGCGGTCTTTCCGAAACCGACGCCCGGGCGGCCCTTGAGCAGGCCTTCGGCTCCTGGACCGGAAAAGGCGCACCCGCCGTCCCGCCGGCCGCCGCGCCCTCCTCCCCCGCGCCCCCCCTGCGGGTCGTGGTGGTAGACCGCCCCGATGCGGTCCAGACGGTGATCCAGCTCTACCTGCCGGGGCGCCCCTTCGCCGACCCGATGCGGCCGGAGCTGGGGCTCTTCAACACAATCCTTGGCGGCAGTTTCACCAGCCGCCTCAACCACAACCTGCGCGAAGTGCACGGCTACACCTACGGTGCCGGCTCGCGCTTCACCTTCGGAACCCGCGCGGGCTGGTTCTCGGCCTCCTCGAGCGTGCGCGCCGACGTGACCGGGGCCGCCCTGGGCGAATTCCTGAAGGAGCTGAAAAAGATCCGCGCCGGCGGCATCTCGGCGGAGGAGGCGCGCAAGGCGCGCCAGTCGGTGCGCATGCGCACGATCAGCGATTTCGAGAACCTGGCGCGGCTTCTGGCCCGCGCCAGCGAACGGGTGCGCAACGGGGTCCCCTTTTCCTCGCTCCGAACCGAGCTCGCCGCGATGGAGAAAGTCTCCGCAAAGGATCTCGACGCCCTGGCGGCCAAGGCGCTCGATCTCGGCCACGGAGTCCTGGTGCTGGTCGGCGACAAGGATCGCATCGAGAAGCAGCTCGCAGGCTTCGACCTGCCCCCCATCGAGGAGGTCTCCCCGCTGGGCGAGCCCCTGCGCAAGGACTCCTGACCGGCCCCCGTTCCCGAAACCCCGTTACCCCGACCCCGCAAGCCACCCTTCTCATGGTCAAGGCAATCTGGAACAACAAGGTGATCGCCGAGAGCGATCAAACCGTCGTCGTGGAGGGCAACCACTACTTCCCGCCCGAGTCCGCCGACCGGAGCTGCCTGGTGGAGAGCCCCACCCGCACGACCTGCCCCTGGAAGGGCGAGGCGCACTACTTCCACGTGGTCGTGGACGGCCAGACCAACGCGGACGCCTGCTGGACCTACCCCGCGCCCAAGAAGGCCGCCGCCGAGATCCAGGGCCGCCTGGCCTTCTGGAAAGGCGTGCGAATCGAGGAGTAGGCGACGGAAACCTGGCACCGCGGGACGACTCTCACCTGGACCTGGAAGCTGGGCAACGAGGAGGCTTTTCCGCCATCTTTCAGGATTCGATGGCGGAAAAGCTATGAATCACCCTCAGCAAATTGCAACGCCCGGCAATCCGTCCGATCCTGCCGTGCCAGGAGAACCATTGAGGTCATGGCCCGTTCCTCCAAATCCACCGGGTCCCCCGGCTCCTCCTTCACCCGCGTCACAATCCGAAGTCCCGTGGAGACCTGTATGGACATCTGCATCGCCGCCAAATCCGCCATCACCCCCATCTCCACCATTGCCGCCGGTTTCCAGGCCATCTCCACCCATTCCGCCGTATCCACCATTCCCAATGGCATTCGTATCGCCGGAGACCTGGAAACAAACCGTTTGACCATTGGAACCGTCCTGGCCTTGAGGGTTTTCCGTAGTACCATCTGCACCGTCAAATCCATCGCCTCCAGTTATCTCAACTGTAGGCGGACCATGCCCTTGCTTCTGTTGCAACACCGATCTTCCTGTCCCAGGTAATGCGACGAGGAAGAACGGAACCGCAAGGAAGGAGATTCCTTTGCTAATTGTCATCGTTCTTTTCCTTTGTTTTTCTGTTTGTCAAGTTTTGCTTTTTGCCGCGACTCAAGAAACGGACTCTGTTCTTTTTTCTCAAGTGGAACACTCAAGACCCCTTGTTCAGGAGAGACGTCGGCAAAAAACCGCCCCGAAAGATTTCCTCCGGAAAGAAAAATGCCAATCTTCTTTCCAGATTCGACAATCGGAAGCTGAACCATCCCATCCTTTCCCTCCTTGTAGGCAGGAAACTGCCGGAACCAGGGGAAGTCGTCGGGAATGGTCCACCGGATGGAAGCTCCAACAATGGGACTTCCATCAGAAAATTGGAGCTTGAGAGGATGCTCATTGAGCCCCTTTCCAAAAAAGAGGTCGATGTGTACAAGGTCCTTTTCTGCTTCCAGCGAAGAGGCTTCGCGAAAATCGCTTTCCGCACCGCGGACCACCTGGACCGCGTAGCGGGTTCCACGGGGCATCGGGGAGGAAAAGGTGCCATCAGGCTTGGTCAGCAAAACCTTTTTCGCCACATAGGTGGGATTTCCATCGCCCAAATTGATCACAGCAGCCCCCATTTGACTCGGATCCGCGAAATCTTGGGTTGAAGGATCCACCAAGGAAAGGATCTCAACATGGCATTTCGGCACACCTTCCCCCTTTTCATCGAAGACCTGCCCCTCGACCACAGGCCGGGATTCGAGAATAGGGTCCCATTCGGTCCAGGCACCCGGAACCATTTTTCTGGAGGTAATCTTCGTGGCCCGGTTCGCAAAGGAAGACATCAGGACAA
The DNA here is from genome assembly GCA_964591365.1 of uncultured Planctomycetales bacterium. Lineage (GTDB taxonomy): Bacteria > Planctomycetota > UBA1135 > UBA1135 > UBA1135 > CAZQAP01. The sequence goes on along the minus strand of CAZQAP010000164.1, from coordinate 4,087 downwards.
AGGTCCCCGAAACCGGGAGAACCAATTGAAAGGATCCATCCGAATGGCTTCGTGTAGCGAGGGTTTCAAGGGAACCATAAGCCCTTCGATAATGCCTTTCACCACTTGAAGCGAAAAAGGCCGCAAGGGGCAAATCGTCTGGAGACAAACCCATTTCCACCTGAAGTTGGTCCAATTTTTTCCGTTCGAAGAGAAAAACCTTGATCTCCGCTCCAAAGATGGGGCCCCCTTCGAAGGCCTTGGCGATCCTTCCACGGACCCCGCTCTTGTAGGGCAGGGCGACCTTCCCGTCATCCGGAATGGCCTCCGCCACGGGGATCTGATATTCCAGGGTGCCTCCGACGAGGGGCACGAGGTACCGCCAGAGGGAACCGGACTTCTCAAGGAGAAAGCGCCGAACCTGGAAGGGAGGTCCCTCCAGATTGTGGACGGTCCCCCCTTCCACGAGCCGTAGATCCGAGAGGGAGAGCGGCTCCCCAGTCAACCGGTCCACGACCCGAAAGGAAACGAACTCCTCGCGGGCCATCCTTGCTCCCGGATCCTGGATCGGAGCAAGGGTCCGTTCGGTTACCCCTGGAAACCGCTTCCCTTTTGGGGAAACCGGATTCCTTTCCTTCCCTGTTCCGCCACCCTTTTCGGAAAAAAGAAGAACCAAAACGAGGGACATTAGAAGCAGGATCCCAAGGAAAAGAACCGGGGTTTTTCGCCTCATGAGGCCGGCCTCCCAAGAAGACGGTTTCCCGCCCGGGCATCCTTGGGCCCGTCGTCCGCCTCCCATTCGATCCAAGGGGAACGGGCCAGCGACCGGACCCACTTCTGGTGGGCCTCGACGTCCTCGGTCTCCAGGGCTCGGGTGACCGAATCCATGATCCTCCACTTAATACATTCCTCGAGAGGGCCAAAAAGAGGATGGAAAATGAAAAAAATTTCCGGAGGGGGAAAATCGGCCCCAAAACCCCCTTCCGGATGGCGCCTGCCCTCCCCGCCCGGCCTCTCCTGCCGATTCGGCAGGCCCCATCCAGCCGGGAAAGACCCCCCCGTCGATGATCTGGCCGGAGGATGAACCAAGAGACGCGGAACAACCCATACCCCGAACCACCCACCCGCGAGAATTTCAGGGCCAGGATGCCATTCGCGGTTTTCCATCCCAAGGGAATGGACCAGAGGAAAAACCGCAAGGAGGGTGCCGCTTCCCTTCCGCATGGCGACCAAGGAAGGGGGTGCAAGACTTTGCCGGCCTGCTGGGGGCCAATCCCGTCCCAACCCCAAGGCCCCTATTCACGGCAACACCGTGACGGGGACGGCCTCGGTGGCCGTCCCGGGCATGCCGAGGGACTACCCGTCCGTCTCGGCCTCGGAGACCGGCCGCGCCGGCGGGGCGGACTCCTTCTCCAGGCGCGGGTCGAGGGCCTCGCGGATGCTGGCTTTCACCTCTTCGAGGTGGAGCCGCGTGGTCTCGTCCTTGGCGCGCGGAAGAGCGGCATTGACCCGGGACAGGAGCGCGGCGAGCTGGCCGCGGGCCAGAGCGGGCAGATCGGAGCCGGCGTCCTCGTCCTTCATGCGATCGGCCATCAAGGCGATGAAGGCGCGCTGGAGGTTGCGGCGGTAGAGGTCGATGGCCACGACGTCCCGGTCGAGCTCGCTCCAGATCCCCTCGCGCAGATCGCCCAGCATCTCGACCGGGCGGTAGGTCCCTTCGGAACGGGCGTCCTGCTCGGCCATGCGCTTGATGCGCGTGGGGGCCACCAGCGATTCGAGCAGCCGCTTCTGGCTGGAAAGGATGCGGTCGGCGGCGCCGCTCGATTCCAGCCGCAGCAGGATCTCCGGATCGAGGAGTTCGCGCGGCGCCTGGAAGGCGTTCGTGTTCAGGAAGCGGACCGCCTGGCGCTGTTTTTCGGCCTGGACCGGCAGGTACTGCCGGTCGCCGTCCCCGTACCAGACGTTGTCGCGCACGAATCCGCCCACCAGGTTGGCCACATGTCCCAGCTCGCGGCTGCGCTGGCCCAGGACCTGCTCGTACATGTTGCGCAAGAGTTTGTAGTCCTTCCCCTCGGTGCAAGTGGCCTTCACCAGGTAGCCCGCCACGCGGGAGAGGTTCTTGAGCCCCAGGGTTGTGGCCGCAATGGGGTCGGAGCCGAGGTCCTCGGTCTGCTGGGAGGGATCCTCGGCCGGGTTGGGGCTTCCGAAACGAAGCTCGGGATGGTCGATTTGGCGCTTGGCGATCTCCTCCAGTGCGGCCTTCTCCTCCTCGGGCGCGGCGCCGGGAAACTCCTTGTAGCCCCATTCCACCGCGAAGAAGTCGTAGGGCCCGATGATCGGGATCAAGCGCGCGCCGTCGCCCGGCTGGGCCACGTAGTTGAAGCGCCCGTAATCCATGATCGAGGCCTCGGTGCCGTTCTTGGCGGTGAACTCGGGATCGCGGAGCTGTTCCACCGAGAAAGCCGAACTGGCCTTCATGTTGTGCTGGAAGCCGAGCGAATGGCCGACCTCGTGGGAGACCACGTAGGCCAGCGCCTCACCGACGAGATCGTCGGGCAACGGCAGCTTCTGCGCGCGCGGATCGTTGGGCGAAGCCTGCACGAAGTACCAGTCGCGGATCAGCTTGATCACATTGTGGAAGACGAGGATGTCGGCCTCCAGGATCTCACCCGTGCGGGGGTCGCTCACGTGCGGCCCCATGGCGTTCTCGATCGTCGAGGGGAGCCAGCGGATCGAGGAGTAGCGCGCGTCCTCGGCGTCCCAGTCGGGATCCTCCTCGGGGGAGGGCGCGTCCTCGGCCAGGATGGCGTTCTTGAAGCCGGCCGCCTCGAAGGCCGGCTGCCAGGCCTCGATCCCCTTCTTCACCCAGGGGCGCCACTTCTCGGGCACCCCGCGCCCCACGTAGAAGACGATCGGCTTCACCGGCTCGGAGACCTCGGCCTCGGGATCCTTCTTCTCGAGCCGCCAGCGGGTGATGTACTTCACCTCCTCGACCTGGTGCTCGGAGGTGTCGGCGTAGTCCTCGAAGGAGACCGAGAAGTAGCCCACGCGGTCGTCGAAGCGCCGCGGCTGCATCGGCTTGCCGGGGAGCCTCACCATGCTGTGGTGCAGGAGCACCGTGACGGCTCCCTGGGAGGGGTCGCGGCGGCCGCGCGAGAAGGGGTTGCGGTTCGGTTCGGGCTTGGAGCTCAGCTTGTAGGTCATCAGCACCTTGGTCTCGATGTTCCCCGGGAAGACCTTGACCGCGTCGAAGAAGGTGCGCTTCTTGTCGACCCCCGAGGCGTTCAGGCGCCGCTTGGCGCTGAACTCGGGCAGATCGTCGGTGAAGAGGCCGGTGACCTCGATGACCGGCGCCTTGTCCTTGCCCCAGGCCCGCACGGGGAAGGCCTGGATGATCGGGGCCAGCGAGGTCGCCTCGACCGAGTTGCGGATCGTGTCCTCGCCTTCGGCGCGGATGGAGAACTTCACGTCGCGCAAGAGCACCTTCTCGCCGCGCAGTTCCCAGCGAACCACCCGGCTGCCGACCGAAGTGCCGCCGTAGCCGAAGCCGGCCTCGGTCTTCTCCATCTGGGTCACCCAGAGAAGATCCTTGCCGAAGGCGTCCACTGGAATCTCGTAGAAGACCTTCTCGTCGCCGTCCACCGTGCCCCGGTGCACCAGGAAGAGCCCGCGCTGGTGCTGGAACTCCTTCTTGATGACCTTGTCGTAGGGCTGGATGCCGGCCTTCTTCTTGGAAGGGCCGCCCGTGCCGCCCTCGCCGGCTTCCCCGCGCGGCCCGCCGGGCCCTCCCGGAAAATGCGGCCTCTGCGCGGATAACGGGGCCAGGAGCAGGGCGGCGAGGAAAAACGGACCGAGGGCGAGAGGGGCTTTCATGGGTAGAGCCAGTATAGCCGGGGATCAGAAAGCCGGGTTGCGGGCCGGAAGGGTTCCGAAGCGGCGCTGGAAAAGATCCAGATACGCGCGCAGCGCCGCGTCGGGATCCCGGGCTGGCTTCCAGCGGATCCAGAGCGCGGTTTCGGGTTGTTCCCAGCGGGGGACGACCTGCAAGCGAAAGGCGGCGATCCCGGCGCGCAGATCCTGCGCGGCCCCGTAGAAGAGCATGGCGCTC
>CAZQAP010000163.1:0-6976 GCA_964591365.1 uncultured Planctomycetales bacterium | reverse complement strand
GCCTCCTCCGACAACCGCATCGCGGACAACCGCTTCGAAGGGGACAAGCTGGCGATCCAGTTGCGCCAATGCCGGCGCACCGAACTCGAAGGCAACACCCTGAAGGGGGTCGGGCGCGAACTCGACGCCACCGAGGGCTCGACCGGCAAGGCGCGCCTGGCGCCCGCCCCGCAAGCGGAACGACCCCAGCGCCCCCTTCCCGGAAAGACCCGGCCGGTGGGCGCGCGCAAGGATCTTCGCGGGCGCGCGAAGATCGTGGTGACCGAATGGGGGCCCTGGGACCCCGCCGGCGGGCCCCCGCCCGAGCCCAAGCGCAAGCTCCTCAAGGCCGACTGGCAGGTGACCTCCTTCGCCTGGAAGACCGACCCGCGCAAGGACCCCGAAGCCTGGCGCGCCGAGGCCCGCGAGGCCGCCCCGGCCGCCTTCCCGGCGCTCGACTTCGTCTTCGGGGGCGGCGGCCCGCCCGGGCTGCCCCCCGACCATTTCGGCACCCTGGCCCGCGCCGAGGTCCCCTTCCCGGCCGGCAGGTGGCGCCTCGTCGTCACCAGCGACGACGGCGTGCGCGTCTGGGTGGACGGCAAGCGGGTCATCGACGACTGGACCTGGCACGGCCCCACCACCGACACGGCGGTGCTCGATTTCCCCGCCGCGCGCACGGTCCCGGTACGGGTGGAGCACTTCGAACTCGACGGCTACGCCATCCTGCGGCTCCAGATCGAACCCGCCGGCGACTGAACGGGCCCCATGAGCCCCCCTCCCCAAGGCCGGCGCGGGGCCCACCTGGTCCTCTTCTTCATCCAGTTCCTCTTCGCCACCATGCCCGTGGCCGGAAAGCGCGTGCTGGAGGAATTCCCGCCGCTGGCCACCATGGGGCTGCGGGTCACCTTCGCGGCCCTGATCTTCGTCGCCTTCGCCGCCGCGCGCGGCCTCTTCTTCGTTCCCGCCCCCCGCGATCTCGCGCGCCTGGCGCTCTACAGCCTGTTCGGGATCATGCTCAACCAGACCCTCTTCCTCGAGGGGCTTTCGCGCACCACGGCGGCCAACGCCGCCATCCTGATGACCACCATCCCGGTCTTCACCGTGCTGGTGGCGCGCCTGCTCGGCCGCGAGCGGATCGGCGGGCGCCGGGGGATCGGGCTCGCGATCGCTCTGGCGGGGGCGCTCCTTGTCACCGGTATCGAGCGCTTCTCGCTGCAGTCGTCCTTCGCGCTGGGCAACCTGCTCGTTCTGCTCAACTGTCTCTGCTACGGCACCTACCTGGTCCTTTCGCGCGACATCCTGGTGCGCATGAACGCGGTCAACGTGGTCGCCTGGCTGCTCATCTTCGGAGCGATCGGAGTGCAGCCGCTGACGCTGGGCCCCGCGCTGGCGCAGTTGCGCGCCGGCGGGGACGCGGGGACCTGGCTGGCGCTTGCCTGGATCGTGCTCGGCGGAACGCTTTTGGCCTACTTCCTCAACGCCTGGGCGCTGCGGCGCGTGCCGGCCTCCGTGGTGGGCGCCTACACCAACCTCCAGCCGGTCCTGGCGGTGCTTCTGGCGGTGCTGCTCCTCGGCGAAGCGCCCTCCGCGCGAACGCTTCTCGCCGGCGCCCTGATCCTGTTCGGGGTGGTGCTCGTGGGGCGCCCCGCGCGGGACGAGAAACCTCCGCCGGTTCAGCCGATCGGCCGCGGCGGGGGCACCCTGCGCGGCCGGTAACCGAGCACCGCCAGGACGATCAGGGCGGAGCCGCCCAGGCTCCAACCGCCCGGCAGCCCGTCGCCGAGCGGAATCCCGAGCAGCATGGCGAAGACCGGCGCCAGGAAACCGACCTGGGCCGCGCGGGCGGCCTGCTCGTGGCGCAGGGCCAGGGTCAGGCAGACCTGCCCGGCCTGGGTGGTGATGCCCAGGGCCAGGATCCAGATCCACTCGTTGCCGTGCGGCATCACGAAGGCGCCCGCGCCGACGATCAGGCTCAAGGGGAGCGAAACCAACGGAAAGCTCAAGACGATGCGCAGCGGATCCTCGCCGCGGCGGTTCAGGGCGCGCACGATCGTGTAGGCCGTTCCCGAAAGCAATCCGCAGGCCAGTCCCAACAGCGAGCCGAGAAGCGGTGCGTCGGGAGAGGGGCGCGCCACGAGCCCCACCCCGGCCAGGCAGACCAGCGAAGCGACGATCTGCCCGCGGCGGAAGACTTCGCCCAAGAAGAGCGCCGCCAGGATCCCGGCCACCACCGGGTTGATGTAGAGCAGAACCACCGCGTTGCCCAGGGGGATGCGGGCGATGGCCTCGAAGTACAGGGTCAAGGCGAAGAAGCCGACCAGCGCCCTGGCGAGGAGCAGGAACGGGCTTCGCGGACGCAGGGGGACTTTCCAACGCCGGATCGCCCAGAAGGTCACCACCACCGAAAAGAGGCTGCGGAAGAAGACCTTCTCCTCGGTGGGGATGCGCGGGCCCAGCACCTTGGCGCAGGCCGCCATGAGGGTGAAGGCGAGCGCCGATGCGGCCATCCAGCGCACTCCCGCCCCCGGAAAGCGCCGCGAGGAAGGCATCCGGGGAGTGTAGCGGGCGGAGGGGTTCGAAAGCCCTGCTAGGATGGCCGCCGCGTCATGGAAGCCACCACGTCCACGGGGCCGGTGCGGCCGCTCGAGTTTCTCGAGCTTGTGCGGCGCCGGATCAGCGTGCGGCATTTCACCGGCGAGCCGGTTCCGCGCGAACAGCTCGAACGCATCCTCGAGGCGGCCCGCTGGGCGCCCTCGGGGGCCAACCGCCAGCCGTGGAAGTTCGTGGTGGTCGGCGAGGCGCGCGCCAAGGCCGAGATCCGCCGCCACTGCGAGGCCGCCGACGCGCGCTGGCATGCCCACGCCCCGGCCTGGCTGAAGGGCTTCTTCGCCGACTACGAGATCCTGCCGGTCAAGGAGTTCTTGACCACTGTGCCGTGGCTGATCTGCGTCTTCGGGCGGCGCGGCAACCCCTACTGGAAGGAGTCGGTCTGGATCGCGATCGGCAACATTCTTCTCGCCGCGGCCGCCGAGGGGCTGGCCTCGCTCCCCTACACCCCCGGCCAGACGCGCTACCTCAACCGCATCCTGGACGTGCCGGCCGAATTCATGCCCCAGGCGGTGCTTCCCATCGGCCATGCCGACCCGGCCCGGCTTCCCGACCGCTCGGAACACCCGCGCCGGCCCCCCGAGGAGGTCTGGGAGTTCGCGCAGACCTTCCACGCCTACGAACCCACCTCCGCCGACGATCCCGCCACCCCCTACGGGATGGACGAACCGCCCCGAGAACCATGAAAGTCCCCCTCCTCTGCCTGCTCGCCCTGGGCGCCGGTTTCGGCTTCCGGACCCCCCAGAACCCGTCTATGCAGGACGTGAAGATCCGCGACGTTCCCGTGGCCGGCAGCGTCCACATGCTGCTCGGACGCGGGGGCAACATCGGCGTCTCCGCGGGGCCCGACGGGCTTTTGATCGTGGACGACCAGTTCGCCCCGCTCGCCCCCAAGATCAAGAAGGCCCTGGCGGAGATCGCGGACGGCCCGCTCAAGTTCGTGCTCAACACCCACTGGCACGGCGATCACACCGGCGGCAACGCCATCTTCGGGCGCACGGGGACGATCCTCGCCCAGGAGAACGTGCGCAAGCGCCTCTCCACGCGCCAGGAGACCTCCTTCGGGGTGACCGAGGCCTCGCCGCCTGCGGCGCTGCCGGTGATCACCTTCCCCGACCGCGTCACGCTGCACTTCAACGGCGAGGAGATCCGCGTGATCCACCTTCCGGCCGGGCACACCGACGGCGACAGCGTCGTCTGGTTCGTGGGCTCCAACGTGGTCCACATGGGGGACGACTTCTTCAAGGACAGCTTCCCCTTCGTCGATCTGGCGAGCGGCGGGAGCGTGGAGGGGCTGGAGCGCAACGTCCGCAAGGTGATCGCGGAGCTGCCCGCCGACGTGAAGATCATCCCGGGCCACGGGTCGCTCGGGACCCTCGACGATCTCAAGAACTTCCACGCGATGCTTGCCGAGACCCTGCGCATCGTGGGGCGCAAGAAGCAGAAGGGCGAGACGCTGGAGGCCATCCAGGCCGAGGGGTTGCCCGCGAAGTGGGATTCCTGGGGCCGGGGCTTCATCAAGACCGATCGCTGGATCGAGACGATCTTCCAGAGCCTCGACGGGTGACCCGGAGAGGGCCCGCCGCAGTCAGTCGCCGCGGTTGGTGAAGGCCAGGGAGGAGATCCGCCAGCCCTTCGGCGTGCGCAGGAGCTGGAAGAGGTCGATTCCGGAGGCGCGCCCCGCGTCGCTCTCCAGGGCGAAGGGGGCCCAGACCATGGCCAGGTCGTGGTCGAGGGCCACGATGGGCTCGCCGGAGATCCATTCGCGGAAGGCCGTCCCCTTGCGGGCAGGCGAACGGACGTTCTCGAGGAAGCTGGAAAAAGAGAGCAGGGATTTCTCGCCCCCGTCGATCCGGTCCACCGCCACGGTGGCGTTCGGGAGCACCATCGCCTCGACCGCGTCGAAACGCCCGGCCGAATAGTCGTCCAGGAACCTGCGGCAGACGGCCAGGATCGCTTCGCGCTCCTTGGCCGAGGGTTGCCCGCGCCGGTCGGCGACCACCCGCCCCTCCTTCAGGACCAGGACGGGGTTCTCCAGGGCTTGGGCGTCCCCGAGCGGATTCCCCCGCACCGCGATCAGGTCGGCGGTGAAGCCGGGGGCGATGCGGCCGAGTTCCTGCCCGCGATCAAGCACCCGCGCGGCCTCGATCGTGGCGGCCTGAAGGGCCCGCACCGGCCCCAGGCCGTACTCGGCCATCAGCTCGATCTCGCGGGCGTTCTGCCCGTGGGCGAAGACCCCGGCGTCCGAGCCGCAGGCGATGGAGACCCCGATCTTGAGGGCGCGCTGGATCAAGAGCCGGTCGGCGCGCATCCGCTCCGGCTCGGGCTGGCCCGGCTTCCAGCCGGCGTAGCGCGCCATGGCCTCGGAGGCGGCGAGTGTCGGACAGAGGGTCACCTCGTGTTCGCGCATCAGGGTGAGGACCTGTTCGTCGGCCCCGGAGCCGTGCTCGATCGTGCGCACCCCGGCCAGGACCGCGCGGCGGATCCCCTCCGGCGTGGAGGCGTGCGCCGAGACGGGCAGCCCGGCGCTTCGGGCCTCGAGCACGGCGGCATGGAGTTCCTCCACGGTGAAGGTGGCCGTGGAGCGGGCGCCGGGGGTGCGCCGGTAGTCGGCGTAGACCTTGATCCAGTCGGCACCGGCGGCGATCTGCTCGCGGACCGCGCGCCGCATGGCGGCGGGGCCCGTCACCTGCTCTGCGCCGCGGGGGACGTCCCAGCGGGGATCGAAGCCCGAGGGCCCGTAGCTGAACGAGGCGACGAGCGCGCGGGTGCTGGCGAAGACGCGCGGGCCCTCGATCAGCCCCGCGCGGATGGCGTCGCGCAGCGCCACGTCGGCGAAGCCGGCCCCCTCGGTGCCCAGATCGCGGATGGTGGTGAAGCCGGCCTGGAGGGTGGCGCGCGCGGCCGGCACCGCGCGCAGGGTGCGCAGCTCGAGGGCTTCTTTCAGGACCTGGTCCTCCCAGGAGGCCTCGTCGTAGGGATGAAGCAGAAGATGGGTGTGCAGGTCGATGAGGCCCGGCACCACGACCAGCCCGCCGAGTTCGAGGACCTTGGCGCCGGGGGGCGGCGCCAGTTCCGCGGCGGGCCCCACCTTCAGGATTTTTCCCTTCTCGATGAGGATCGCCTGTCCATCCATGAGCTTCTCCCCGCGGGGGTCGAGGACGCGGGCGCCGCGGAGGAGAAGCGCGTCCGCCTGCCGCGGAAGGTCCGGAACGATCGGGGAGAGGAGAAGTGCCGCTAGAATCCAACCCATGCAACCAGAGTACCGTTCCACCCGCCGGCGCCACCCGGGCGGTCGGGCCCTTCTCCTGGCCGGACTCCTGGCCGCCTCTGCGCCGCTTCTCTCCGCCCAGGAGCCCCCCGTGAAGAAGAGCCTCCCCGGCTACTACCAGTTCTTCCTCAAGACCGGCCGTTTGAGCAAGCTCCCGCCCGAAGCGGCCCGCGAGAAGGCCCTGGAGGCCGGCAAGCTCGCCTTCGAGAAGCTCGAGATCCCGCTTCCCGACCTGGCCCTCCCGGCTGCGGACGGCCGCCCGGTCAGCCTGCGCCAGTACGCGGGCGACGGAAACCTGGTCCTCTTGACCATGCGATCCTGGTGGTGACTGTTCTGCCTGCGGCAGCTCGTTGAGCTGCAAGAGAACCAGCCGGCCTTCGACGCCCTTGACGCCCGCATCGTGGGCGTGGCCCTGGAGGAGACCGATGCCGCTTCCCTGGCCCGCATCACGCCCTTCGTGCACAACACCTTCCCGATCCTGGCCGACGCCGAGCACGAGGCGGCCAAGGTCTTCCGCCCGACCTCGGTCTACCTGATCGACCGCAAGGGCGTGGTGCGCCTTCGGATCCCCGGCTCGGTGCACGGGCGCCCCTCGGCCCCCGAGGTGGTCCGCGCGCTGGCCGATCTGGAAGGGGTGCCCGCCCCCGCCCTGGCGGCGGACCCCACGGCCGATCCCCCCGCCGCCGGCGGGGGCCTGCTCCCGCCCGCCTCCATCAAGACGAAGGACCCCCTCGAAGCCCGCTGGATGTTCTCGCACAACCAGGTGCGCCCCGGCGACGCCTTCAAGCTGGCCTTCCTCCCCACCCTCGCCCCCGGCTGGCACCTCTACGCCCATGAAGAGACCTCCATGATCCCCTTCCAGGTGGACCTCGTCCTCCCCGAAGGCGTGACCCTCAAAAAACCCCTCGGCTACCCGGCGCCCCACCCCCTCCACGACCCCACCCTGAACCGCACCCTGCGGGTCTACGAAAAGGACGTGCCCCTCGACGCCATCGTCCTCCAGGCCGCCGACACCCTGAAGCCCGGCCCCCTCACCCTCAAGGTCAAACTCCGCTACCAGGCCTGCAACGACCGCATTTGCCTCCCCCCCGCCGACCGCGAGTTCCCCCTGACCCTCCC
>CAZQAP010000162.1:0-7040 GCA_964591365.1 uncultured Planctomycetales bacterium | reverse complement strand
GCGCGCGCCATGGCCTCGTTGCCGGTGCCCAGGAAGACGTCGCAGCGTCCCGCCGAGCGGATGGCGCCGCCGCGGTCCTGGTCGAGGGCGAAGAAACGCATGGGACGCTGCACGAGCTTCCCCTGGGGGTCGAAGTCGGGCAGGCGCGTCTCCACGTAGGCCAGCCCGCCGGGCGGGAAGACCGCCTTGTCGGTGGCCAGCGAACGCCCTTCCACCACCGGCTGTCCAATGCTGCCGTAGGGGCCGCCGGGACTCTCCTGGAAGAAGACGAAGGAGGGATTCTGGTCGAGAACCCGCCGGCTTTCGCCTGGGTGCTGGCGGAAGTACTGCTGCAGGGTGGCCAGCGAGAGCTTCCAGGACGGGATCTTGCCCTCTTTGACGAGCTGCAGGCCGATGCTCTTGTACTCGCGGCCGTTCTTGCCGGCATAGCCCAGTTCCAGGAACTTCCCGTCCGGAAGCCGGATCAGGGCCGAACCCTGCACGTGGGCGACGTAGGCGTCGAAGGGGTCGGCCAGCCAGACGATCTCCTGGCCCTCGAGAACCCCGTTCTTCTCGAGTTCCGCGCGCGTGTAGTAGGGGACCACGGCGCCGCTTTCGGTCCGGCGGCCGGCGATCTTCCCGTCGGGGCCCTTGACCAGATCGTCGGGCAGGCGGTAGAGGGGGTAGCGGAACCGATCCGTCCGCGTGAGGGAGCCGTCCAGGATGGGGCGCCCGTAACCGGTGAAGAGCACGTCCCCGCTGTTGTCGCGGCCGCGGGCGATCCAGACTTCGAAATCCTCCACCAGGGCGCGGCGGAACTCCTCCGCGTTGCGGCTGGTCTCGAGCAGCTCCTGGAAGCGTTCGAGGCCCGCCACCATCCTTTCGCGGGTGATCGGGCCGTAGGGATAGAGCTTGCGGGTCGAGGGCCGGGAGAGGAAGTCGAGGCTGTGGACCACCGTTTCGAGCAGGCGGTCGCGCTGCTGCCAGCCGATGGAGAGGTCGGGCAGCGGTTCTCCGGGGGGAAGCGGGACGAGCCCCAGCTCTCCGGGCGGGAGTTCGCGGGTGAAGCCCTCCATCGGCGATTCTTCGCGGACCTTGCGCGAAGAACAGGAGGCCAGAAGGGCCAGGGCGAGGAGCAAGGCGGCGGACGGGCGGAACCCCATGGGGGGCAGGCTATCCGCCGGACCTCACCCTTCTCAAGCGTTTCCCTTTCCGGGAGCGACGGCCCGCTGCTCGAGCCAGTCGCTGTGGATCGGCTTGCCGTCCGGCTGGTCCTTACGCAGCCAGGTGTGGGCGCCGAAGGCATCGCGCTGCGCCTGGGTGAGGTTCTGGGGCAGCCGGGGGGTGCGCATGCCGTCGAACCAGGCCAGGCTGGAGGCGAGCGCTGGGGCGGGAATGCCCTGCTTCGCCGCGGCGGAGACGCTGCGCCGGAAGCCGGCCTCCGTTTCTTGGAGCAGCTCGCGGAAGGTGTCCGCCAGGATCAGGTTCGCGAGCCCGGGCTCCCGGAGAAAGGCCTCGCGGGTGGGGCCCAGCATCCCGGAACGGATGATGCAGCCGCCCATCCAGACGCGGGCCACCTCGTCGAGGGGCACCTGCCAGTCGAAGTGCGCGGAGGCCTCACGGATCAGGTTCATGCCCTGGGCGTAGGCGCAGAGGCTGCCCGCCAGGAGGGCGTCGCGGAGATCGGAGACGAAGGCATCCCGGCCGCCCTGGGGTTCCGGGCTCTGGAAGCCGGACAGGATCTTGCCGGCGGCGACCCGTTCCTCCTTGCGACTGGAGATCACGCGCGCCTCGACCGCGGCGGTCAGGGTGGGCACGGGAACCCCCAGTTCGAAGGCCTCCATGGCCGTCCAGCGCCCGGTCCCCTTCTGCCCGGCGCGGTCGAGAACCTTTTCGACAAGGGGATCCCCGGTGAGGTCGTCCTTCTTGCGGAAGATCGCCGCGGTGAGTTCCAGGAGGAAGGAGGAGAGATGCCCCTGGTTCCACCCCGCGAAGGTGGCGGCGAGTTCCGGAGCCTCCAGGCCGGCGCCGCGGGCGAGGAGGTCGTAGCTCTCGGCCAGGAGCTGCATGATTCCGTACTCGATGCCGTTGTGGACCATCTTGACGAAGTGTCCGGCGCCGTCGGGGCCGAGGTGGGCCACGCAGGCTCCCGCTTCGCTCTGTGCGGCGATTGCCGTCAGAATCGGAGCCACGATCCGCCAGGCTTCGGCGTCTCCGCCGGGCATGAGCGAAGGGCCGTGCCGGGCGCCCTCCTCCCCGCCGGAAACTCCCGTGCCGATGAAGAAGACGCCTTGTTTCCTGAGGGCGGCCTCGCGCCGGCGGGTGTCCTGGAAATAGGAATTGCCGCCGTCGATGATCACGTCGCCCTTTTCGAGCAGCGGCGCGAGCTTCTCGATGGTTTGATCCACGGGGGAACCCGCCTTGATCATCATCATGATCCGGCGCGGCTTTTCGAGCAGGGTGACGAACTCCGGCAGGGTGTCGGCGCCTTGGAGACTGCGGCCCCGGTTCGCTTCGAGGAAGCGGGCGGTCCAGTCCTTTTCCAGGTTCCACACGGCCACCGGGAAGCCATGCTCTTCCACGTTGAGGGCCAGGTTGCGGCCCATGACGCCAAGACCGATCATTCCGAAACGGGAGGAACTCATTGGGTTTCTGCTTGGAGCTTGGAAGCAGCCGCCTCATCCAGGATCCAAAGGCCTTCGGCGGCGAACTGGATGGGGAGGCGCAGGGGATCGCGGGGGCCCTTCAGGGCCTCCGCCACGGTGGGTGCTTTGTCCGCGCCCGTCACCAGGACCACGAGGTTGCGGGCTCCGGTGAGGGCGGCAGGCGTCACGGTGAGCCGGTCCACGGGCGGCTTCGGCCCGCGGACGGGAACGACCCGGCGGATGGTCTCGTTCAAGGCCGGGGAGTGCGGAAAGAGCGAGGCGGTGTGACCGTCGGCGCCCATGCCGAGCAGCACCACGTCGAGCCGGGCGGGAAGCACGGCCTCGTAGCGGGCCGCTGCCGCTTCGGCGTCGGGATCCTCTCCCTCCATGCGGTGGATGTTCCCGGGCGGGACCGGGGCGGAGGAAAAGAGGGCTTCCTCAGCCATGTGGAAATTGCTTTCGGCATCCCCGGGCGGCACCCGGCGTTCATCGCCGAAGTAGAACTCGATCCGCTCCCAGGGGAATTCGGGCACTTTGCGGGTGGCGGCCAGGTGACGGTAGACCGGGCGCGGGGTGCCGCCGCCCGCCAGTACCAGCGAGCAGTTCCCCCGCGTCTCCACCGAATGCTGCACCAGTCCCGCGATGCGGTCGGATGCCGCCGCCGCGAAGTTTCCAGCCCCCTGGACGATTTGCAGTTCTTGTCGACTCAAGAAAGGTCGCGCCAGCGGCGGCCGTCCCGGCCGAGAAGCCGGTCGGCTTCGGCGGGCCCGCGGCTCCCTGGCGGGTAGGTGGGCAGGGGAGAGGAGGTGTCCTGCTCCCAGGTTTCGAGGATCGGGGTGATGAAGCGCCAGGCGGCCTCCACGCCGTCCCGGCGGGTGAAGAGGGTCGGATCGCCGCAGAGGGCGTCCAGCAGCAGGCGTTCGTAGGCGTCGCCGATGGCGCATTGGAAGACGTCTTCGTAGCGGAAGTCCATCAGGACGTTGCTGACCCGCAGGTCTTCGCCGGGAACCTTGGTGGAGAAGCGCAGGCTGATCCCCTCCTCGGGCTGGATCCTCAGGGTGAGCACGTTGGGCTCCACCCGCCGGCAGACCGCCTCGTCGCCGAAGAGACAGAGCGGGATGGCCTGGAAGTGGATCGCCACCTCGGTGAGCCGCCGGGCCAGTTTCTTCCCGGTGCGCAGGTAGAAGGGGACTCCCTGCCAACGCCAGTTGTCGAGAAAGACCCGCAGGGCGGTGTAGGTGGGGGTGCGGGAGCCGGAATCCACGTTCGGCTCCTCCCGGTAGCCTTTGTACTGGGCGCGCACGGTCTCCGAAAGCACCTGGGAGCCGGTGATCGGCCGCAGGGCGCGGAAGACCTGCGTCTTCTCGTCGCGGATGTCGTCGGCCTGGAAGGTGAGCGGCGCCTCCATGCCGACCAGGGCCAGCACCTGGAGCATGTGGTTCTGAACCATGTCGCGCAAAGCGCCCGTTGCATCATAGAAGCGGCCGCGCGTTCCCACGCCGATGTCCTCGGCCACGGTGATCTGGACGTGATCGATGTATTTGCGGTTCCAGAGCGGCTCCAGGATCGGGTTGCCGAAGCGAAAGACGAGGATGTTCTGGACGGTTTCCTTGCCCAGGTAGTGATCGATGCGGTAGACCTGCTTTTCTTCCAGGAAACCTGCTACAAGCTCGTTGAGTGCGCGGGCGGAGTCGAGATCGGTGCCGAAGGGCTTTTCGATCACCACACGGGCCCAGCCGCGCTCTTCCCGCAGGAGGCCCGCGGCATGCAGCTTTTCGAGGACCAGGGGGAAGACGCTCGATGGGGTGGCGAGGTAGAAGAGGCGGTTGCCCGCGGTCCCGAAACGGCTTTCGTGCTCCTCGAGCTTGCGCTGGAGGGCGGAATAAGTGGCCTTTTCGCCGAAATCGCCCGGGCAGGTGTCGATCCGGCGGGTGAAACGGGCCCAGGCCTTTTCGTCGAGGCCCTCTCCGGAGAGGTGTTCTTCCAGCGAACTCCGCAGCCAGGCGCAGTATTCATCGGATGCGGGGATCCGGCGGCTCACGCCAAGAAGGGAGAAATGCTCGGGAAGGGAGCCGCGCGTTTCGAGCTTGTAGAGCGCGGGGATCAGCTTGCGGCGCGCGAGGTCCCCGCTGGCACCGAAGAGGACGAAGGTGCCCGGCTCCGGCCGCTTGGAGGGGAGGATGGACTCTCCGCTTCCGGCCGCGCCCGGCACGGCGGCGGGGTGGACCACCGGCCCGGAGGGCAGGGCGGCCGGAGGACTGGAAGGGGAGCCGGGATTCATTCGCGCCCGTCGAGCAGGTTGCCCAGCCCGCCAAGGATGGATCCTTCGCCCTTGCGGGTCTGGACCGCGGCGGCGATACGATCGGCCAGCCGCGAGAAGGGCAGCGACTGGAGCCAGATCTCGCCCGGCCCGCGCAGAACCGCGAAGAAGAGCCCTTCGCCCCCGAAGAGGGTGTTCTTGAAGCCGCCCACGAACTGGATGTCGTAGTCCACCGAGGGCTGGAAGGCGACCAGGCAGCCGGTGTCGACCTTGAGGGTCTCGCCGGGTTTGAGGGTGCGGCGGATGACCGTTCCGCCGGCGTGCAGGAAAGCCAGGCCGTCGCCGCGCAGGCGTTCCAGGATGAAGCCTTCGCCCCCGAAAAGGCCGGTGCCGATGCGCTTGTTGAAGGCGATGTCGACCGAGACTCCTTTGGCGGCGCAGAGGAAGGAACTCTTCTGGCAGAGGAGGTCTTCGCCCAGTTCGCGCAGATCGGCCTCCACGATCTTGCCGGCGAAGGGGGCCGCGAAAGCGACCGTTTCCAGGCGGGTGCCGCCGGCGGTGAAGGTGGCCATGAAGACCGACTCGCCGGTGATGGCGCGCTTGCCTGCGCTGAAGATCTTGCCGAGAAGCCCCTGCTCCTTGCTCGGGTCCCCGAAGACGGTGTCCATGCGGACCCCCTCGGTCATGTAGAGCATGGCGCCCGCCTCGGCGATGGCCGTCTCGCCGGGATCGAGGTCGATCTCGACGAACTGCATGTCGTCGCCGTGGATACGGAAGTCGATCTCGTGGGAGCGGCGCGGGTAGACCGGCTGGGGCCGGGAAGCGAGCGAAGGAGTTGCGTTCATGGGGTCAAGGACGGCTGCAGGGGCCTTATCTTCGCGTTTTTCCCGCCGCGGGGCCAGCCTGTCCGGGCCGGCCCGCCGGGGCCTCTATCCTGGTTCCATGCCGACGCATTACGAGCGGATTCTGTCCGGGGGAGGGGTTCTGCGGATTTTCCCCCTCGAGAGCAAGGTGTTACGCAACAATCCCCTGGGGGATCCGGCCCTGCGGGAGAATCCTCTGCTCATGCCGGCGGGCGGCGGGCGGGGGCTGCCTCTGGTGGTGATCCTGGTGGGGTTCACGGGATTCGGGCGGCGGGTGCTCAACGAGGCCCTCTGGAACGAAAACCTTCCCGAACGGATCGCGCGGCTGACTTCCGAGGGCGGCCTGCCCCCCGCGGTCTACCTGTGGCCCTCCTGCGAGACCCGCATCGGCGGCAGCCAGTACCTCAACTCCTCCGCCACCGGCCGCTACGAGGATTACCTGCACGACGAACTGGTTCCCCGGGTGGAGGCGGAGTTCGGCTGCGGCGGGGCGGGACGCAGGGTCGTGGCCGGCAAGTCGAGCGGCGGCTACGGCGCCCTCACCCTGGCGATGCGCCATCCCGGCTGGGCGGCGGCGGCGGCCTGCCACGCGGGGGACATGGGCTTCGAATTCAGCTATTTCCGTGACTTTCCCGCCGCTCTGAACGTCTGGCGCCGGCACGGGGGGCCCGGGAAATTTCTCGAAGCGCTGCCCGGCCTCGCTTCGGTCGGCACGCCCGAGATCCACGCACTGAACACCCTGGCGATGGCGGCCTGCTACTCGCCGAATCCGGGAACGCCCTTGGGATTCGACCTCCCGCTCGACCCGGAGACCGGCGAGCCGGTTCCGGAGACGATCGCCCGCTGGTTCGAACACGATCCCCTGCACATGGTGGAGAAGCCGGAGTTCGCCGACGGTCTGCGCCAGCTCCGCTGCCTCTACCTGGATGCCGGCGAGCGCGACGAATTCGCCCTCCAGTGGGGCCTGCGCCGCTTCGTCAAGAAGCTCGCAGCCCTGCGAATCCCGCACCATGCGGAGTTCTTCGACGGGGGCCACTTCGACATGGATTTCCGCTACGAGCAGAGCCTTCCGCGCCTGCTCCAGGCCCTGGGGTGAGCGGGAGCTTGTGAGAATCGTCCTTGCCTTGGTTTTCCTTGTGGCGGCAGCTGTCTGTGTCTTCGGATTCGCTGCAACCTTCGAGCCCCTCGAACCGGATCAGCAGCTCATATGGCGGATCGGGTACGGAACAGTCGCCTTGGCGGCTCTGGCCGGCACGGTCTGCGTGCTTGCCAAGGGCCGAAGGAGAATCTGAT
>CAZQAP010000161.1:0-7102 GCA_964591365.1 uncultured Planctomycetales bacterium | reverse complement strand
TCCCCCTCCAGCAGCATCTTCTGCTGGAGATTGTCGCGTTCGACCACGATTTCCAGGGGTTCCGTCATCCTTGCCAGGATACCTTTTCAGGACCGGGAGGCCGGAAACCCCCGGGAAAGGTCATGCCCCCCCCGAAATCCCCGCCCCCTCCCCCGACCGCGGGCATCCCCTGGTACGGCAAGGGCCTGCCCTTCGCCTGCACCCGCTGCGGCAAGTGCTGCACGGCCCGGGGGGAGTATCAGTACGTGTACGTGAACCTGCGGGAACGCCGGGCGCTGGCTTCCTTCCTGGGGATCCCCACCGCCGTCTTCACCCGGACCTATACGACCCGGGACGAGAACGGTTACCCGGTCCTCAAGTTCCAGGGCGAGGCCTGCATCTTCCTGGAAGGCAGCCTCTGCCGGGTCCATGCGGCCCGGCCCACCCAGTGCCGCACCTGGCCCTTCTGGTCCGAACTCCTGGATTCCCCGGAAGTCTACGAAGCCGAGGTGCGCAGCTTCTGTCCGGGAAGCCGCGCCGGCCCCCGGGTCCCCCAGGCCGAGATCGAACGGCAGGCGGCGGCGGCCGAGGCGGCCCTCGAAGAAGACGGCGACTGACCGGGCCGGGGCGGCCCTCCCGTCAACCCGCCTTCAGCGGCCTTCGAAACGGGGCGGCCGTTTCTCGGCGAAGGCCGCCAGGGCCTCCAGGCGGTCGCGGGTGGGCAGGATGCGCTGGTAGCAGGCGGACTCGTGCTGCAGGGCTTCCGCAAGCGGGAGGTCGAACCCGCCGTCGATGGCCGCCTTGGCGGCGCGCAGGGCCAGCGGGGCATTCCGCAGCAGGGCCGCGAGCACTTCCCGGCCCACCCGGCGGACCTCCCCTGCGGGCGCAAGGAACTGGATCAAACCCACGGAGCGGGCTTCCTCCGCTTCCAGGCGGCGCGCCAGGAGGATCATCTCCTTGGCGCGTGCCGCGCCCACCAGGCGCGGAAGGCGCACGCAGCCCCCCGCGCCGGGAATGATTCCCAGCGAAGTCTCGGTCAGCCCGATTCGATCGCCGCTCTGCATGACCCGCAGGTCGCAGGCCAGGGCAAGCTCGCACCCGCCGCCGAAGGCGGAGCCGTTGAGCACAGCCACCGCCGGCTGGGGAAGGGCCGCCACGGCATCCATGGTGGCGCGGATCTCACGCACGTACTCCCGCACCTGGGCTTCGTTCATGCCGCGGCGTTCCTTCAGGTCGGCCCCCGCGCAGAAGGCCTTCTCGCCGGAACCGGTGATCTCCACCACCCAGATCCCCTCCTCGGCGGCCACCCGGGAAAGAAGTTCGCGCAGGCGCTTCAGGGTGGGCAGCGAGAGGGCGTTGCGGACCTCGGGACGGTTCAGCCGCAGGCGGGCCAGGGGGCCCTCCCGTTCCAGGAGCACCAGCGGGGGATCGGTCATGGACGGATGCGCAGGATGGAGGTCAACGGGTGCAGGAGGAGCCCAGGCGTGCGCGGTGCACGCGCCCGGGAAGGCGCCGCCCGAGGGAGGCTTCCAGGAAGCGGCCCGCTTCCAGGAGCTTGTCGAGATCCACGCCGCAGGCGACCCCCATCCCCTGGAAGAGGCGGACAAGGTCGCCGGTGGCGAGGTTGCCCGAGGCCCCGGGAGCATAAGGGCAGCCACCCACGCCCCCCACCGCCGCGTCGAAAAGGGCCACGCCGGTCTCCCAGCCGGCCAGCGCGTTGGCCAGTGCGCTCCCGTAGGTGTCGTGCAGGTGCAGGCCGAGCGCACCGGCGGGAAGCCGGGTCTGGGCTTTCTCGCAGAGTGCCGCCACCTGGCGGGGGTGGGCCACGCCGATGGTGTCGCCCAGGACCACCTGGTCCACTCCGAGGGCGGCGAAGAAGTCCACCATGTCGAGCACCTTCTCCGGCGCAACCTTCCCCTCGAAGGGGCAGCCGAAGGCGGTGGAAAGATAGCAGCGCACCGGGACCCCGGAGGCGCGCGCGGCCTCGATCACCTGGCGCACGTTCTCCATGCTGCGGGCCACCGAAGCGTTCAGATTGGCGCGGTTGTGGCCTTCGCTCACCGAAAGAAAGAGCGCCAATCCATCCAGTCCCGAGGCCTGGAAGCGTTCGAAACCGCGCCGGTTGGGCACCAGAGCCGTGAAGCGAACGCCTTTCCGGCGGGCGGACTTCCGGAACGGGGCGGCGGCGAGGAGCCCGGCCAGCGCATCGGCGTCGGAGAGCTGCGGGATGCGATCGGGCCGCACGAAAGAAGTGACCTCCACCGCAGCGGGTCCGGCGGCGCTCAACAGCTCCACCAGCCGCAGCTTGGCCGCCGTCGGAAGGGTTGCAGCCTCGTTCTGGAGCCCGTCCCGGGGGCCCACCTCGTAGACCTGGATGGATTCGGGGCCGGGCAAGAGGGTTCGCGGCCCGTCAGGACCGCGACGGCATCGTAGACATCCCCGCGGGCCCCTGCCGGAGAAGCTTCTCCAGGCGGGCGAGATGGGCTTCCATCGAAAATTGCCGCTGCAATACCCGGACTTCCCGGACGACTCCCTCTCGATTTCCGCGGGCCCAGGCCAGGGCTTCCCGGGCCGCCTCCGTCGCCAGGACCGGATCCGGCCCGGCGGCCACGACGAGCAGAGGGCTGCGGACCAGCTCCGCAAGGCCGTTGTCCGGAGTGGTCACCACCGGGACCCCCGCTCCGAGGGCCTCCAGGCAGGCCAGGGAACAGGCGTCGTAACGCGTGGGGTGAAAAAGGGCGGCAGCTCCCGGAAGGGCGCCGCGGAAGCCGCCGTCCCAGCCGCGCAGGCGGACCCCATGGAGCGCAAGGTCGGCGTCCCCCCGCCGCAGCACGCGCCGGAGGTGGGCCCGCGAACGCGCCCACATCGTGAGCGTTGCGGCAGGTTCCCGGCGGCGGAACTCGAGAAACCAGGCCAGGGCTTCCGGGGCCCCCTTGAGGCGCGCATCGCGGCCGCAGAAGAGGATGCGGGGATCCCCCTCGCGGGCCGGAGGGCGGGGTGCGGAAAAGCCGCCGGGCATGGGGGGGGGCAGCACGGCCGCCTTCAGGCCGGGACGGCGCTCGGCGAACTCGCGCATCACCTTGGGGCTCATGGCGAGCAAGCCGGCACAGCGTTGCAGGGCGGCGGCTTCCAGGCGTTCGAAGATCCCCGCCCGCAGGTTCCCCCGCGGGCCGCCCCGGGCGCGGCGAAGGTGGAGGGCCGAGCCTCCGTGCGGCTGGAAGAGGGCCTCATTGCAGGGGGTGCGCCGCAGGCTCCAGATGCGGTCCGGCCCGAACTCGCGCACCGCCCGCCCCTGGGCGCGCGCATCGGCCGCATCGCGCAGGGGCCGCATGAGAGGCCAGCGGGTCCGCACGGGGAGCGGGCGCACCCCCCGGGGCGGGTCGCGGTCCGCATCGCGGGCCACGAGGACAAGGTCGTGCTGCACGGCCAGGGGGGGCAGGACCTGTTCCAGATAGGCCTCCAGGCCGCCCCCACCCGCCCGCCATCGATCCAGCAGCACGGCGATCTGCATGCGCGTCAACCGTAACGCGGCACGTGGGCGCGGATGCGGGCCACCTTGGCCTCGATGGCGCGCGCCCAGGCGCGCACCTGCGCGTCGGGGCGGCTGCGGCCGAGGTAGTCGCACAGAAAGCGCAGCTTTTGGCTGCGGGTCACGGCCGGGGGGGCGGAATGGGCCAGGGCGGCCAGGTCCTTGACCAGCCAGCGCCTCCGCGGGCGCCGCCGCCGGGCCACCCGCTGGAGATCGATCAGGACCACGCCTCCCCAGGAATCGTGCCCGGGCCGGACCAGGAGGTGCCCGCAGTAGAGATCCCGGTGGAAGAAGCCCAGGGCGTGGAAGCGGGCCACGAGCGCGGCCAGATCCCCGATCACTCGCGCGGGGGGGGCCGGCCAGCCGGAGGCCAGCAGTTCATCCAGAGGAGTTCCCGGCACCTCGCGGGTGAGCAGGAAGGAACCGCCCCGGCCGGGGAAGCCCCCTCCGCCCCCCATCGCCACCGGATCCGCCACCTGGAACCTCTCCCGGCGAAGACGCAGGAGATTGTCCCATTCCCGCCGGGCTGGGCTGGGCCGGCCCAGCAGTTCCCCCCAGGAACCGCCGCGGTGCTGTTTGAGAAACAGGGCGGCCCGGCCATAAGGGCTTTCCACCCGGCGGGTCTGGCGGCGCCCCGCCGCCCGGACCACCCGGCCCGCCCGGAACCGGAGCGCCCCCTCGAGGGTGTCCAGCCCCAGAGCGTGGAGCTCTTCCACGAAAGGCTTGCCGGCCAGAAGCCGGCCATGATCCAGGCGAATCGTCTCCAAGGTTTCGGCTCGAACGGGCATCCTGCGTGCCGCGCCGGAAGGGCACAAGCCGCCCCCAAGGATGCCGGATCCGGGCTGAAGGGATATGCTTCCCGCTCCCCTCCCCGGCGCCCCCCGGCCGGACCTCCGGTCATGGCCCAGCTTCTTCCTCAAGCGCCCCCGGCCGAATCGAACCCCTACTTCCAGATGCAGGCGCGTCTGGACCGGGCGGCGGCATTGCTCGGCATGGACCCGGGGCTCTACGCCATCCTCTCCACCCCGGCCCAGGAGCTGATCATGGCCGTGCCGGTACGCCGCGACGACGGCAGCCTGGACGTGTTCACCGGCTTCCGCGTCCAGCATTCCCTGGCGCGGGGGCCGGCCAAGGGGGGCATCCGGTTCGCTCCCGACGTGGACCTCGACGAGGTGCGCGCCCTGGCCGCCTGGATGACCTGGAAGTGCGCCGTGGTGGACCTCCCCTTCGGCGGCGGCAAGGGCGGGGTGATCTGCGATCCCTCCCGCCTGAGCCCGCGCGAGATGGAACGCCTGACCCGGCGCTACACCGCCAACCTGCTCGACATCATCGGTCCGGAACGCGACGTGCCTGCGCCCGACATGAACACCAACGAGCAGATCATGGCGTGGGTGCTCGACACCTACTCGATGCACCGGCGCAGCACCCAGCCGGCCATCGTGACGGGCAAGCCGATCGGGCTGGGCGGCTCGCATGGACGGCGCACCGCCACCGGACTGGGAGTCTTCTTCATGGCGCGCGAGGCCCTGCGCCATCTCGGCATCGAAGGCAGCGCCCGCGTGGCGGTGCAGGGCAGCGGCAACGTGGGCGGCTACGCGGCGCGCTTCTTCCACGAGGCCGGACACAAGGTGGTGGCTCTTTCCGACGTCCAGGGCGGAATCCACAACGAGAAGGGGCTCGACGTCCCCCGCGTTCTCGAGCATATCGCCCGCGAGAAGACCCTGGCCGGGTATCCCGAAGGGGAGCCGCTTTCCAACGCCGCGCTGCTGGAAACAGACTGCGACGTGCTGGTCCCCGCGGCCGTCCAGAACCAGATCCACAGCGGCAACGCGGCCGCCATCCGGGCGCGGGTGATCGTCGAGGGGGCCAACGGACCCACCTCGGCCGAGGCCGACCGGATCCTGGAAGAAAAGGGGGTCCTGGTGGTGCCCGACATCCTCGCCAACGCCGGCGGGGTGACCGTCTCCTACTTCGAGTGGGTCCAGGACCGCATGGGCTACTTCTGGTCGAAGGAGGAGGTCCGCGAGCGTCTGGAGCGCATCCTGGTGCGGGCTTTCGGCGAGGTGATGGAGCGCGCCGGACGCTTCAAGGTCAGCCCGCGCATCGGCGCCTACCTCCTGGCGCTCGACCGGGTGGCCTACTGCCTGAAATTGCGGGGAATCTATGCCTGAGACGCGAAGACCGATCCTGCCGGTCGAGGAGGAGCCGCAGGCGCCGACGCCGCGCCTGGACGAGGACGATCCCTTCTCCTCGATGATGAAGCAGTTCGACGAGGCCGCCGCCTTGATCGGCCTGGCTCCGGACGTCTACCGCGTGCTGCGCGCCCCCGACCTGGAGTTCCGTTTCGCCCTTCCGGTGGCCGGCGACGACGGTTCGATCCAGGTCTTCGACGGCTTCCGCATCCAGCACAACATCTCGCTGGGGCCCTGCCTGGGCGGTTTTCGGCTGGATGCGCACCTCACCCGCGAGGAACTGCGCGCGCTGGCGGCCTGGACCACCTGGAAGTGCGCGGCCTTGAACGTCCCCTTCGGAGGTTCGATGGGCGGGGTGAACTTCAATCCCCGCCGCCACAAGCCGGAGACCACCGAACGGGTGGTGCGGCGCTACACCTCCGGGGTCCTCGATCTCATCGGCCCGCAGCGCGACATCCTCTTTCCCGATCTGCACTGCGACCAGCAGGTCATGGCCTGGGTGCTCGACACCTGGTCGATGCACGCGCGCCACACCGAAAACGCGGTCGTGGTCGGCAAGCCGCTCGGGCTGGGGGGCACGCTCGGCCGCGAAAGCGCCATAGGCCGGGGCGTGGCGGCGGTGACCGAGGCCCGCCTGGCCGATCTGGGCCGTGAGGGACCGGCCCGGGCGGTGATCCAGGGCGCCGGCGAGGTCGGCGCCCAGGTGGCCCGCGAGATGGTCCGCCGGGGCCATTCGGTGATCGGGATCGGCGACCTGCACGGGGCCCTCTTCCGCGAGGACGGGCTCGACGTCGAAGCCGCCCTGGCCTACCGCAACGATCCCCGCCACCGCACCGTGGCCGGCTTCCGCGAGGCGGAGAACCTCACTCCCGCGGAACTCCTGGCGCTCGAGTGCGACGTCCTCATCCCCGCCGCCACCGCCAACCAGATCACGCGCCACAACGCGGGCAGCCTCCGCGCCGGCCTTGTGGTGGAAGCCGCCAACGGCCCGGCCACCGCGGCCGGGGAGCGGATCCTGCTCGAAAAGGGGATTCCCATCGTGCCGGACATCCTGGGCAACGCCGGCGCAATCCTGATCGCCTACTTCGAATGGGTCCAGAACCGGGGCGGCTTCCAGTGGCCCGAAGCCCTGGTCCACAAGCGCCTCGACCGCATGGTGCTGGACGCCTACCGGCGCGCGCGCAAGGTGGCCGAGGAGCGCGGCGCCAGCCTGCGGCTTGCGGCATGCGTCCTGGGCGTCGAGCGTGTGGCGCGCTTCGACGAACTGCGCGGCATCTATCCCTGAAGTACCGAAGTACCGTGCCGGAGCAATTTGTTCTCGATTCCTCCGTTCGCCTCTCGATCCCGCCGCGCTTCCCACGGCGAGCAGGCTTCTTTCTACCGCAGGGGGGCGGGAGGAAAA
>CAZQAP010000160.1:0-7113 GCA_964591365.1 uncultured Planctomycetales bacterium | reverse complement strand
GGGGCGACGAACTGGGATACGCGGTTTCCACGGCCGGGGACGTCGATCAGGACGGTTTCGACGATCTAGTCGTCGGAGCCCTCTTTGCCGGTCCGGACGGGCTTTCCTTGCCCGGTTCCGCATCCATCTACTCTGGAAGGACGGGAAACCTGATCCACCAGTTCTACGGCTTCCTGACCTTCGACTTGATGGGATATTCCGTCTCGGGGGGCAAAGACGTTAACGGGGACGGTGTGCCCGACATCCTCGTGGGAGCGCCGCATGCCGATCCGAACGGTCTCTTCAACGCCGGTTCAGCCTTCCTCTTCTCGGGAGCGACGGGCCTTCAGATCCATCGTTTCGACGGCGCGGCGACCAACGATTCTTTCGGAACCGCCGTCGCCCTGGCGGGCGACATGGACGGCGACGGCCTGGCCGAACTGATCGTCGGAGATCGCGATACGACCGTCAACGGAGTCTCCCAGGCCGGCTCCGTCTTCGTCTTTTCGGGCGGGAGCGGCGCGCTTCTCTATCGCCTCGACGGCTCCGACAGGATCCGCGCCTTCGGGTGGGCCGTTGCCGGTGCGGGGGACACCGATGGCGATGGGTTCTCCGACTTCCTGGTGGGCACTCCCAACACCCTTGGCAACAACAAATCCGGAACGGGAGCCGTCTTTCTCTATTCCGGCGCCACGGGCCATCTCTGCTTTCGGTTGAACGGGCCATCCACTGGTTTCCTATTGGGGACTACGGTCGCCGGCGCCGGAGACCTGGACGGGGACGGTCTCGGTGATCTGCTCGCTGGAAACCGCACCGGTTCCACTCCCCGCAACCAGCCGGGCACCGTGTTCGCATTCTCGGGGGCGACCGGCAGCCAGATCCTCCGGTTCGACGGCGATACGGACACCCCCTCCTTCGGCCGATCAGTCGCCGGTCCCGGGGATGTGGATGGGGACCTCGTCCCCGACATCCTGGTCGGAGCCACCTTCTCCGATTCCTTCGATGCAAGATCCGGCAATTCCGCCTTCCTCTTCTCCGGTGCGACCGGGGCGCTCCTTTTCCGCTTCGACGAAATGAGCCCCCGAAGCGGGCTCGGCCTGTCCGTTTCGGGAGCCGGCGACGTGAACGGAGACGGCCGGGCGGACCTGATCCTGGGCGCCCCCTACGAACAGACCGAAACCTCCCCCGATCAGGGTGCGGCCTTCGTCTTCACCTTCAACCCCATCCTGGAGGCTTCCTCGGAGGAGCTTTCGGTCGCATCGGGAGGCACCATCGACTACGCGATCGATTTCTTCGGGAAGGAGGCCTTTTCCTCCTACGCCATGCTCCTCTCCTTCGGCGGGACCGGCCCCACCGGCCTGCGGGGCCTTGCAGTCCCCTTGACGCGGGACCGCTTCTTCCTCGCCTCGCTGAAGGGCCACACTCCACCCCAGGCCCGGGATTTCCAGGGACGGCTCGACGCCCTGGGAAGGGCTTCCGCCCGCTTCATCGCCCCGCCAGGAGGGCTGCCCGCAAAGCTGATCGGCCGCACGCTCTTCCTCGCCGCGGTAGACAAGAAGCTCGACTTCGCCTCCGTGGCCCGCCGGATCGACTTCCTTCCTTGATTCCTGGCCTGGTGCGTTTCCTTGCGGTTACATTTCCACGGGTTGGGGCGCCGCGGGTTCTGGCACGGTTTTTGCATCCTCCAGTCCCCCACCACCGAACGGAGACGCCCTTGAACTCTGCCGCTTCGACCCCTTGGATCCTCCTGGATGGACTGGCGTTGGTTTTCCTGTCGCTTCCCCTCCCGGCCCAGACCGTGGGCGGCGACCTGGCCCAACGCTTCCGCTTCGACGGCTTTTCCCAGGGCGAGGAACTGGGCTATGCGGTCTCCTCCGCGGGAGACGTCGACCAGGACGGGTTCGACGACCTGATCGTCGGGGCTCCTTTCGCCAGACCGGACGGGTTCTCCGAAACCGGCATCGCCGATCTCTATTCTGGAAGAACCGGAAACCTGATCCGCCAGTTCGACGGCTTCCTGACTTTCGACCAGATGGGAGCTTCGGTCTCGGGCGGCCGCGACGTGGACGGGGACGGTGTGCCCGACCTCCTGGTGGGCTCCCCGCATGCCAACCCGAACGGCCTCTACGACGCCGGTTCGGTCTTTCTCTTCTCGGGAGCCACCGGGATGACCATCCATCGTTTCGGCGGCGCCGAGAAGGACGATCTCTTCGGCAATTCCGTCGCGTTTGCGGGCGACATGGACGGAGACGGGGTTGCCGAACTGATCATTGGAGCGCACGGGACGACCGTCCAGGGAGATTCCCTGGCCGGATCGGCTTTCGTCTTCTCGGGGAGAAGCGGCGCGCTCCTTCATCGTTTCGACGGCTCCAGCACGAACCGCGGCGTCGGCCGGGTCGTTGCCGGGGCGGGAGACGTCGATGGGGACGGTTTTGCGGACCTGATCCTGGGGGTGCCGGGCTCCTCGCCCCCCGGCAATCCCTCGGTGGGGTCGGTGTTCCTCTATTCCGGAGCCACGGGAAACCTGATACGGCGCCTGAACGGGCCCGCAAAATCGGACTCTTTCGGAATCTCCGTGGCGGGGACGGAAGATGTGGACGGCGACGGCGTCCCCGACCTGATCGTCGGCGCCCCGGCCTTGAAGGTGAAAGGCTTGGCATCCGCCGGCGCGGTTTTCCTCTATTCCGGAGCCACGGGAAATCTGATCCTCCGCATCGACGGAACCATGGACAACGGAGCCTTGGGCAGCTCGGTTGCCGGGCTTGGGGATTTCGACGGCGATGGAATTCCCGATCTTGCGGCAGGGGCTCCGCATTCCAGCCCGGACGGCATCCCCGGGGCAGGATCCGCCTTCGTCTTCTCCGGCGCGACAGGATCCCAGCTCTTCCGCTTCGACGGCCGGGAATCCTCAGACGGTTTCGGGTTTGCGGTTTCCTGCGCCGGCGACGTGAACGCCGACGGCCGGGCCGACATGATCCTTGGAGCCCCGTTCGCCCACCCGGTGTCCTATTTGGAAACGGGTTCCGCCCTGGTCTTCACCTTCAACCCCATCCTGGAGGCTTCCGCCGAGGAGCTTTCGGTCGCATCGGGCGGAACCATCGACTACGCGATCGATTTCTCCGGGAAGGAGGCCTTTTCTTCCTACGCCGTTCTCCTTTCCTTGGGCGGCACCGGCCCCACCGGCCTGCGGGGCCTTGCGGTCCCCTTGACCCGGGACCGCTTCTTCCTCGCCTCGCTGAAGGGCCACACTCCGCCCCAGGCCCGGGGTTTCCAGGGACGGCTCGACGCCCTGGGAAGGGCTTCCGCTCGCTTCTCCGCCCTCCCGGGGGGCCTGCCCGCCAAGCTGGCAGGACGGACCCTCTACCTCTCCGCCGTGGACAAGCGCCTCGACCTGGCCTCGGTGGCCCGCAAGCTCGTCTTTCTTCCGTGAGCCGCAAACCATGATCCGCCTTCTCTTCCTCCTCCTCCTCCTTCCGGCCGGTCTTTTCCTGGTCCTGCCCTCCTCGAGGCTTTCCGCCCAGGCGGATGGCGGAACCTTCGAGACCCTGTTCCGCTTGGAAGGGACCTACGGAGGGGACCAACTCGGCTTCTCCATTGCGGCCGGCCGGGACCTCGACGGAGACGGCGTGACCGATCTGGTCGCCGGAGCGCCGCGCTCCTACCCCTATGGCGCAGCCCGGGCCTTTTCCGGAGCGAACGGGGGCCTTCTCTGGAATCTGAACAGTCTGAAACAGGGCGAATTCGGCGAAGCCGTCGCCATCCTTGGCGACCTGGACGGAGATGGTCTGGCCGACGTGGCGGTCGGCAACCCTTCGGCGAGCCCCGGCGACCGGGGCTATGCCGGTTCCGTCTTCCTCGTCTCCGGGGCGACGGGAAGACCCATGGACCGCCTGGACGGCCCGGTGATGGGGGACTACTTCGGGAGCCGGCTCGCTCCCGCGGGCGACGTCGACGGGGACGGGGTGCCCGATCTTCTCGTGGGAGCCATCTTCGCCGATCCCAACGGCATCCGCAGTGCGGGTTCAGCGTTCGTTTTCTCCGGCGCCACCCGCGCGCAGCTCTTCCGGTTCGACGGCTCGGAACCCCAGGACTTCCTGGGCAACGCCGTTTCCACGGCCGGCGACCTGGACGGCGACGGGCACGACGACCTCCTCATCGGCGCCCTCAGCGCCGACCCCGGCGGCCTCACCTTCGCCGGGTCGGCCTTTGTCTTCTCCGGGGCCACCGGCGCGCAGCTCTTCCGCTTCGACGGCGCGGATGCCAGCGACCTGATGGGGAGTTCGGTGGCCTCCGCCGGCGATCTGGACGGCGACGGCGTGCCCGACCTCCTCGTCGCGGCCCGGGGCTCCGACCCGCAGGGGATCGTCAATGCGGGTTCGGTCTTGGTCTTCTCCGGGGCGAGCGGGGCCGTGATCCGCCGTTTCGATGGAACCGGGATCAACGACTTCTTCGGTTCTTCCGTGGCCTCCGCGGGGGATGCGGACGGCGACGGGGTGCCCGACCTCCTCATCGGCGCCAACCGCGCGGATCCCGGCGGGCGCACCGACGCCGGATCGGTCTTCCTCTACTCCGGGGCGACCGGAAAGCTGATCTTCCGTTTCGACGGTTCGGATGCGGGCAAGATGCTTGGGGACCCGGTCGCCGGCGCCGGCGACTTGGATGGGGACGGCTCCCCGGAACTCTTCTTCGGGATCCCGCGGGCCGACGTCGGCGATCAACGCTGGGCAGGTACGGCCGTCGTCTTCACCTTCAACCCCATCCTGGACGCCTCGGCGGAAACCTTCTCGGTCGCCGCGGGCGGGGCGGTCGATTACTCCATCGATTTCCCCGACGCGGATGCCGGCCGGGAATACGGGCTCCTTCTCTCCGCGACCGGGACCGGTCCGACCCTCTTCAAGGGCCTGCCGATCCCTCTGACGAACGACCGCTTCTTCCGGGCCTCCCTCACAGGGAACACCCCGCCCCAGGGAATCGGTTTCCAGGGCATCCTGGATCCCCAGGGCCGCTCCCAGGCCCGTTTCGCCGCCCCACCCGGCACCCTCCCCGGCAAGCTGATCGGCCGCACCTTCTTCCTCGCCGCTGTCAACGACAAGCTCGACTTCGCTTCGGTCGCCCGCAAGCTGGCTTTCCTTCCTTGATCCAAACCGGAAGCACCATGAAATCCATTCTTTCCCTGTTCCTTCCCGCCGCGCTGGCCCTGGCCTTTCTTCCCCATCCCCTCTACCCGGCCCAGGCCTCCCAGGTCTGGACCGTGGGCGGAGATCTCCAGCAACGATTCCGCTTCGATGGCCGGGCTTCAGCCCAGATGCTGGGTTTTTCCGTGGCCTCCGCTGGTGACCTGGACGGCGACGGAGTCGACGACCTGATCGTGGGAGCACCGAACGCCCACCCCAAGGGCCGCAGGCTGGCCGGCGCAGTGCTCGTCTATTCCGGCGCGACGGGGGCCGTGATCCGGCGATTCGCGGGCCAACGGGCCGGGGACGAGATAGGGTGGGCCGTGGCCGGCGCTGGAGACCTAGACGGCGACGGAGTCCCGGACCTGATCGTGGGAGCGGTGGGGGCACACCCCCGCCACCTCCGGGCGGCAGGTTCGGTCTTCATCTTTTCCGGAGCTACGGGAGCCCAGCTTTTCCGCTTTGACGGCTCCGCCCCTTTGGACGACATGGGGAATTCCATCGCGAACGGAGGGGACGTGGATCGCGACGGGGTCCCCGATCTTGTCCTCGGAGCCCGCGGCGCCGATCCCCAGGGGCGAACCGACGCGGGTTCGGTCTTCGTCTTTTCCGGGGCCACGGGGGCCCAGATCCTGCGGTTGGACGGGCTGGTCGCTGGAGAGAAGCTGGGGTTTTCCGTCGCCAATTCAGGGGACGTGGACGGCGACGGGGTCCCCGATCTGATCGTTGGCGCTCCCCTGGCTGACCCCGGTGGTCTCCGTTCTGCGGGTTCGGCCTTTCTCTTTTCGGGAGCGACCGGAAACCTGATCTTCCGCTTCGACGGCGAAGAAATTGAAGACCAATTGGGGAACAGCGTGGCGGGTGCCGGGGACGTGGATGGAGATGGAACCCCCGACCTGATCATTGGAGCGGCTGCCGCGGATTTCTATGGGTTTCAGGACTCTGGCTCGGCGTACGTCTTCTCCGGTGCGACCGGGGCCCAGATCTTCCGTTTCGACGGCCGGGCCGAAAGGGATAAATTGGGATTGAGCGTAGCCGGTGGAGCGGACATGGATGGGGACGGTTGCCCCGACCTGATCGTGGGAGCCGCAACCATCGACTCCAATGGTGACTCCAGTTATGCCGGTTCGGTCCTCGTTTTCTCGGGAGCGACCGGAGACCTGATCTTCCGCATCAACGGCCCGGCCCGCGGAGATGATTTTGGTTCTTTCGTGGCAGGCGCCGGGGATTTGGACGGCGACGGGCGTCCGGACCTGTTCGTCGGGGCTCGGGGCGCCGACCCCAACGGCTTTTCAACAGCCGGCTCGGCTTTCGTCTACACCTTCAACCCCATCCTGACCGCTTCGGCCGAAACCCTCTCCCTCTCCGCGGGAGGCGCCATCGACTACACCATCGATTTCCCCGATCAGGATGCCGGCCTCGCCTACCGGATCCTCCTCTCCGCCCGCGGGGCCGGCCCGACGATCCTGGACGGTCTCGCGGTCCCGCTCACTCCCGACCCGCTCTTCCTGGCTTCCGAAAAAGGCCGCACCCCACCCGCAGCCACCGGCTTCCAGGGTCTTCTTGATCCGGCCGGCCGGGCCTCCGCCCGGATCCAGGCCGCTCCTTCCACCCTTCCCGCCAAGCTGATCGGCCGCACGCTCTTCCTCGCCGCGGTCAACAAGAGCCTCGACTTTTCCTCCGTCGCCCGCCGGCTCGTCTTCCAACCCTGATAGAAAGGCCCGGCCGGAGGAGGAAGGGCCGCCCGCGCGGCCGAAGATCCGGCACGTTTTTTGCCACCCTCGTCGATGAACCCGTCGGCGTAAAGCGGGAGAGGGAGTGTCGGCTCCGGATTCCGGCCGGTCCCCCTTTCCCTCTGTCATTTTCCGCACGGGCGGTGAGCGGAATCGAACGACCCCGCCCCCTTCGAAAGGGGCGGAACCCATGAAAACATTCTTCCTTCTCCCTGCGATCGCCGGGC
>CAZQAP010000159.1:0-7121 GCA_964591365.1 uncultured Planctomycetales bacterium | reverse complement strand
CCGCCAGGACGATCGCTGCCGTGTCGCCGGGCATGGGCCGATTTTATTCCGTCCGCAGGGGGCCCGGGGCTAGGATGAAGGAAATGGCCGTTCTGCGCGTTCTCGGTGTGGATCCCGGCACGCGGGTCTTCGGCTGGTCCGTGCTGGAAGGCGGGCCGGGCCGGCCCCCCGCCCGCCTGGATTCGGGGGCCTGTTCCCTGGGCGCTTCCAAGGAGCCTGTTCCCAAGCGGCTGCAACGCCTGCGCCAGGAACTTCTTGCCCTCATCCGGCCCTGGAAGCCGCGGCTCGTCGCCGTGGAGGCCGCCTTTTTCGGAAAGAACGCTCGCTCGGCGCTTCGCCTGGGGGAGGCGCGCGGCGTGATCCTCGTCACCGCCCTGGAGGCCGGCCTGGAAGTCGTGGAACTGCCGCCTGCCCAGGTGAAACGCCGCGTGGCGGGGAACGGCGCGGCCACCAAGGAGCAGGTCGGCCGCCTGGCCGCGCTCCAGCTCGGCCTCGCGGGGGAGTTCTCCAGTCCCGACGAAAGCGATGCGGTGGCCGTCGCCCTGTGCGCGCTGCTCGAGGCGGACGATCCGGAAGGAGCGCGGGTTGCCGCGGCCTCCGTCCGCCGGTCCGGGCAGCGCCTCTCTTCCTCCATCCCACCCGGAGCCCTGCCGCAATGAATTCATCCGATCCCCGCCTGGAACTTCTTCTGCAGCGCCTGCGACAGCGGCCCGACCTGCTCGAACCCGGCCTCTCGTTCCGTCCCGATCCCACGGTCCTGGGAGAAGGGATCGAAGCGACCCTGACCGGCAGCGATCCCCTGGGGCGTCCCGTCCTTCTTTTCGTCGAGGAGACCTTTCCGGCCTCCTTTCTCGACCGCGTGCTGGAAGCCGTGGCCTGCCTGCGGGAAGAGCCCGGACGTTTCTCCTCTCTTTGGCCGCGCCCCGGGGATCCGCGCGTGCTGGTCCTGGCACCCGTCCTTCCCGACGCAGTCCTGCAACGCTTCCGGATCCTGGGCGAGGCCATTCCTCTGCGGGCCTGGTCGTATCCCAGCCCCTTCCGTTTCGATCCGGAGGAAGGACGGGAGAATCCATTCCGCCTGGAACATCCCCAGGGCCGGCCGGCCGCGCAGGAGATCCTCAGCGAACTGTCCGGTTCCGCGGCGCTCTTCGGCGGCCGGCTGTTGCGGACGGTGAAATCGCTGCAGCCTCCGCTCGAGGTGCAGGGCCGCGGATGGCCCCTGATTCTCGCAGGCCGGGAGGGTCCCTTCGCCGCGCTGCACCTCGACGGCAAGACGCTGGTGTTCGCCTCCCGGCGCGAGACCCTGCCGCTCACCAGTGAGGATTCCTCCGACAAGGTCCTGGGGTTGCTGCTTGCCGAGCAGTGGGAAGCGGTTTCCGCCTGACGGAGCGGACTCCGGCTTTTCCTGTAGCTTCTTCACGCTTCGGCCGTCCCCTCATCCGATGGAGCCGGTCCTTCACCGCCGGGTTCTCGCGGCCCTGGTCTTCCTGGCGGCTCTGCGCACCTGGGCGGCCATGCTGGCCGCGCCCCCGGCCGATCTGCTCACCCCTTCCGCGGCGCTCCCCACGGTGCTGCCCGATCTGGCCCACGACGGCTGGCATCGTTTGAGTCTTCTTCCCGAGATCGGCCCGGAACGGGCCCGCCGGTTGGTCTCCTTGCGCCCTTTCCTGGGGGTGCCCCTCGATCCTCGGCGGCTGGAATGGATTCCAGGATTCGGGCCCCTGGCGGGTCAGAGGGTCATGGATTGGTACTCCCAGGAGGCTTCGGCCAACCGGCCGAAGGAGCCCCCGGCGGTGGGGGAGAAAAGAGAGCCGGACGTGCAGGTAGAATGATGCGGTGATCGCCGCGGAAGAGGAGCGTGCGGCTCTGCAGCGGATCGTGGATCTTGCCCTTGCGGAGGATCGTGCCGGCGAGGATGCCACGAGCCAGGCCGTGGTCTCCCCGGAGGCGCGTGCCCGGGGTTTCATCTCCGCCGGCACTCCTGGGATCCTGGCCGGCTGCGCCCATGCGGAGGCCGTGTTTCGTTCCTGCGATCCCGGGGTCCGCTTGGATTGGCTCTTTCGGGACGGCCAGCGCGTGGCCCCGGGGGACCGGATTCTCTGTTGTGAAGGGAATGCCCGCGCCCTGCTGGCGGCCGAGCGCACGGCCCTGAACTTCCTCCAGCACTTGAGCGGGGTGGCCACCCTCACCGCCCAGGCGGTGGAGCATGCCCGCGGCGTGGCGGTGCTCGAAACGCGCAAGACGCTGCCCGGCCTGCGGCAGGCGGAAAAAGACGCCGTCCGCGCGGGCGGGGGCGTCAACCACCGCCGCGATCTGGCCGACGGCCTGCTTCTCAAGGAGAACCACTTCGCCCTTTCGCCGCTGGGTTACGAGGAGACCGTCGTTCGTGCCCGGGCCGCGGCCGGAACCCGGCAGGTCGGAGCCGAAGCGCGCAACCTGGAAGAGGCCCGCGCCGCCCTGCGGGCCGGGGCCGACTACGTGCTGCTCGACAACTTCCAGCCCGGGGAACTCGCCGCGGTGGCGGCCGCCCTCCGCGCGGAGTTTCCATCCGCGGTTCTGGAAGCCAGCGGAGGGTTGCGGCCGGACGATCTTGCCACCCTGGCCGGCGTCGGGCTGGACCGGGTCTCTCTGGGGGCCTTGACCCATTCGGCTCCCGCCTGCGACTTCTCCTTCCTCCTGGAGGCCTGTTCTTGAACTGGTCCGAGCGTTTCGTGGCCCTGGCGGAGGAGGAACGCCTGCCCCAGCTCCGGCACAAGGTCCAGGAACGGCTCCGTCTGGCCGGAGTGGGCGATGCGGTGGTGAACAACACCGGCCTTCTGCTCAGCGAACTGGCTCACAACGCGGTTTCCGCCTCCCAGGGCGGACGCAGCCTCATGGTGGAGGTGGAGAAGGTCCCCGATGGTGTGCGGCTGCTGGTGGAATGCGAAACCAATCGCGATCTGGAGGGTCTTCAGAAGGCCCTGGAAAGCAGCACCGAACTCCCGTCCCCCAGCAGCGAACGCGGGCGGGGACTCTGGCTGATCCTCACTCTTTCCCGCGGGCTGCGGGTGGAGATGACCGAACAGGGCTGGGTGCGGGTGAGCCTGATCGTGCCCGGGCCGGAGGCGGCCGAGTGACCACTTTCTTCGAAAGGGTCGCCCGCCTGCCCCTGGGCTGGCGTCTGACGGGTTTCTTCCTGGCTTTCTCCCTGGTCGGCGGTGCTTCCTTCCTGACTTTCCACGGGGGGGGGAAGTCCTTCACCATGGGTTATCTCTTCAACCTCGGTCACGTCCCTCTTTACGGTCTGCTGGCCTTCCAGGTCCTCCTCCTGCAAGGGCCGCACGCTCCGCGGCGGGTCTTCAACTGGGCCCTGGTCCTGCTCCTGATCCTGGCGATCGGGCTGGCCGACGAGCTGCACCAGGGTTTCATGGCGGGGCGCACCTCTTCGCTGGCCGATATCGGCAGCGATCTCCTGGGCGCCTTGATCGCTCTCAACCTGGCGCGCTGGGCCGCCACCCCGGGCGCTTCCCGCGGCGAGGGGATCCACCTCATCCTGCTCTGCGCTTTCGCCATGTTCGCCTGGGGGTTCGTCCCCGTGTTCGCTCCCCTGGCCCTGCCCCGCTTCCTGCAGTGAACTCCTCCGAAAACTCCTTCCGCTCGCCGCTCGTTTCCCGTTACGCCAGCCCGGCCATGCTGGAGAACTTCTCGCCCCGCCGCCGCGCTCTGGTCTGGCGGGATCTCTGGATCGCCCTGGCCGATTGCCAGCGCGAACTCGGGCTCGGCATTTCCGGGGAGCAGATCGAAGCCCTTCGACAGGCCCGCGACGACGTCGATCTCGGCCGGGTCGCCGAGCTGGAACGCGAATTGCGCCACGACGTGATGGCCCATGTGCACGCCTTCGGGGAAAAGGCGCCTTCCGCGCGTGGGATCCTGCATCTGGGGGCCACCTCCTGTTTCGTCGCCGATGGGGCCGACTTGGTGATTCTGCGTGCGGGCCTCGACCTGCTGCGCGGCCGCCTTCTGGGCGTTCTGCGTTCTTTGAGGGACTTCGCGCGACAGCACGGCCGGCTTCCCGTCCTCGGCTTCACCCATTTCCAGCCCGCCCAGCCGACCACCCTCGGCAAACGGGCCTGCCTCTGGCTTCAGGACCTTCTGCTCGATCTGCACGAGATCGAGCGGGTGCGCACCTGGCTTCCTTTCCGCGGGGTGAAGGGGACCACCGGCACTCAGGCCTCCTTCCTGCAGCTTTTCGGCGGCGATTCCGAAAAGGTGCGCCGCCTGGATGCGATGGTCGCCGAACGGATGGGGTTCGCGCGCACGGCGGCGGTCACGGGACAGACCTATCCGCGCAAGTGGGACGTGCAGATCCTCCAGGCGGTGGCCGGGATCGGGGTGTCGGCCGCCAAGTTCGCCGGCGACGTGCGCCTCCTGGCCCACCGCCGCGAACTGGAGGAGCCGCTCGGAAAGCAGCAGGTCGGATCCTCCGCGATGCCCTACAAGCGCAACCCGATGCGCTGCGAGCGGATCACCGCGCTGGCCCGTTTCCTGCGCAACCTGCTCCCCAACGCACTCGACACGGCCGCGAACCAGTGGCTGGAGCGCTCGCTCGACGACTCCGCCAACCGGCGCATCGTGCTTCCGGAAGCCTTCCTGGCCGCGGATGCCATCCTGCTGCTGCTCGAGGACGTGATTCCGGGGCTTGTGGTCCATACCGCGGTGATCGAAGCGCACCTGCGCGAGGAACTCCCCTTCCTGGCGACCGAAAGCGTGCTCATGGCGGCGGTCCAGGCCGGGGGGGACCGCCAGGAACTGCACGAGCGCCTGCGCATCCACGCCCGCGAGACGGCCGCACGGCTCAAGGAGGGGGCTGCGGGCAACGATTTCTTCGAAAGGCTTGCCGCCGATCCGGCTTTCGCGGCCGTGGAAGAGCGCCTGGGCGAGCTTGCCGATCCCGCCCGCTTCACCGGCCGCGCTTCGGAACAGGTGGACGAGTTCCTCGAAGAGGAACTGGCGCCCGTGCTGAAGGAACGCCGCAAGGTTGCCGCCCCCGAGGGGGCCGTCCACGTCTGACCAGCGCCGGGCGGGGTCAGCCGGCCGGATCCCGGGGGGCCATGCGCCGGCCGAGCAGGTTCAGTTTGAATTTGCGGATGGCCGCCGGGGGAACCCGTCCTCCATCCGGCGCCTGGAATTCGAGCGCGTCGCAGGGACACTGGACGATGCAGGCGCCGCACTGCACGCATTCGTCCGCACGCGCGGGGACGGCCAGGCGGCGTTGCGTATCGAAGGTGAAGACGTTCTTGGGACAGACCTGCAAACACCACCCCGCGCCGCGGCACTTCGCGGGATCGAGTCGGATGGCGAACCGGCGTTCCTCGTGCAGCCCGCTCTTGAGGGTCGGCGTGCTCCCCATCAGGTCGAGTCCCAGGATCAGGAGGATGAGGAAGGAGGCCGCGCTCCAGCGGGCCATCCATTCCCAGGAGAAGCCGCTCTGCAGGACCGCAACAGCCGCCAGTCCGAGGAGGAAGAGCCCCCAGGCGATCAGCAGAGCCCCGTGAGGTCCGAAGTCGAAAAGCACGAAGCCGACCCGTTTTTCCGGGGCTGGATTCCGCCGGAAAAGGAGTGGAAAGGCCGAGAAGACCACGAAGGCCAGGGTCCAGACGAGCGCAGCCACGGGGAGCACTCCCCGGGGCCAGAAGGGGATCAAAAGGAGAGCCAGCAGGGAGATGGGGAAGGCCCAGGCCGCGGCCATCTCCATGCGGGCGGGCCAGGGGAAGTCCACCGTGCGCATGCCGGGGGCGGCGCGGCAGCCGCCGGACAGGAAGGCCGGCAAATCCCGCGCGCGGACCGGCCCCCACAGCACCTTCCATCCGGTGGCTTCGCGGACGTGGCGGCCGTCGATGCCCGTTGCGGCAAGCTGCGGCAGGATCACCCGGCGGTGATCCACGAGGGATCCGATGCCCGAGACCTTGAGCGCGGCGATGACGTCGTGATCGGTGAAATGGCCGCCGGCAGCCGCACACCAGACGTTGATTCCGCGGCTGTCCGCCACGAGGAGATGGACGTTCAGACCCTGGAGGGCGCGGCGGACCCGGGAAACGGTGAGGCGGTAGTTCCCCGTCAGGAGGACCGGGGAATCCCGGCCGGGGTTTCCGATTCCGATGCGGCCCTTGCGGGTGGGGACCGGCAGGACCCGCAGAAGAGTCTGCAAGGTTTCCATCAGGAAACCGCCCGTCCGGCGCAGCAGGCTCATGCGGCCCGCTCCGGTTTTCGGGCCACCAGTTCCAGGAAGCCGCCGGCCCGGCTCCAGCGGGCGGAGCAGGGGGCCAAACCCGCTTGGGAGACTTGTTCCGGCAGATTGCGCACCGGCCGGCTGACGCGATGCGTCAGGATCCAGGTCAGCAGCGCCACCGGGGCCCGGGCGAGAGCGTGCAGGGCCCGCAGCCCGGCCGACCGGGCGGTCACCTCCTCGGCGACCAGCAGGAGGCCGCCAGGCTTCAGAGTGCGTTCCACCTGGCGGAGGGTGAAGGCCAGTTCGCCGGCCCCCAGTTCCGAGAAGACCAGGCCCGCCAGGACCGCATCCAGGCTGCACGGTTCTTCCCGATCCAGCTCGGCCGCACCGCGCTCCTCAAGGGCGAAAAGCTCCTGGCATCCTTGGGCCTCGATCCGCCGTGCCGCCACGGCCAGCATGGCGCTGTCCCGATCGATCCCCAGGACCCGGGCCCCCCGCCGCACGGCGCAGAGTCCGAAAGAGCCCGTTCCACAGCCCAGATCCAGGACCTTTTGGCCGGGGAGGATGCGCTCGGCCAGACGCTGGTAGGCCTCTTCCAGCCCGCCCCGGAAGAGGAGGTGCATCCCCCGGTCGTAGCGCTCCGGCGCCGATTCGAGGAAGCGCATCAGGACGAAGAGGCTCATGGGGGGGGACCCGCAGGATCCATGAATGGGATAAGGGCTGAAAGGGCGGCGGGAAAGGAGAAAAAAGGAGCTGCCGGGTTTTTTTGCGGGAGACTCATCCCCCCGATGACTCTCCGGCCCCTGGCGGGTTTTCCTCCCCTTCCCGCGATCGGTTTCCGCTTCTCCTGGCAGCCATTCTCCGGAAAGCGGGAAGAACAAGAGATCAACCGCGGAGGAGGCGGAGAGCGCGG
>CAZQAP010000158.1:0-7141 GCA_964591365.1 uncultured Planctomycetales bacterium | reverse complement strand
GGCGACGGGGGGCTTTTCACGACCGCCGGGGATCTGGCCCGCTGGGCCGCCAACTTCCGGAACCCGGTCGTCGGCGGGCCGGAGTGGCTGGCGCTCATGACCACGCCGGGCTGGGACTTCGGCCCGGGGCCGCGCGTGCGGGAGGGCTACGCCTTCGGTCTGGAGATCCGCACGGGGACCCCGCTCGGCCGGGCGATCTCCCACGGAGGGTCCTGGAGCGGATTCAACGCGGAGTTCCTGCGCCTGCCCGACAGAGGCTTGGCCGTCGTCGTGCTTTCCAACTGCGACTCCGCGCCCGCCACCCGCCTCGCCTGGCGCGTCGCGCGCGCCGTGGCGGGTTCCTGACGAAGATGGGCCCCGGTCGCTCCTGCGCGGCGGGAGGTCAGGACCGGGCCGACTTCTTCCCGTATAGCACCTCGCCGATGGCCCCGGCGAGATGGGTCTGGGCGATGGGTGCCTTGGCACGCAGGGCCCGGCGGGCGGCCACCTCGACGATGCGACGGATCTGGGAGAAGGTGGCCCCGTCCGTGGCCTGGGCGGGGATCAGGGAGTCGAGCTTTTCTTCAGCCGGCCGCCCGGACAGATCGGCGCGGAAGAACTCCGCGCGGGCCTCGAGATCGGGCGGGCCGATTTCGACCTGCAGATCGAAGCGCCCCGGGCGCAACAGGGCGGGATCGAGGACCTCGCGGCGGTTGGTGGCGGCCACGACGAGAACCCCGTGTTTCGCCGCCTTCTCCATCTGGATCAGGAGTTCGGTGACCTCGCCGGCGTAGGTGGAATCGAGCCGCCCGTCGCGGTGCGGAGCCAGGGCGTCGATCTCGTCGAGAAAGAGGAGACAGGGTGCCTGCGAAGCCGCCTTCCCGAAGAGACGCACGAGATTCCCCTTGGCGCCGTGCACGTAGGGCGTGGAGAGTTCTCCGGGCGAGGCTTCCAGGAAAGGAATGTCGATGCGGCGTGCCAGGCCGCGTGCCAAGTGGGTCTTGCCGCACCCCGGCGGCCCGTAGAAGAGCACCCCGGCGCAGGGTTTCAGCTTGTATTTGCGGTAGGTGTCGGGGTCGGCGAAGGGGCCGACGACCTCATCCTCGAGCTGCACCTTGACTGCGCGCATGCCGTGGACCCCCTTCCAGGTCCCAGCGCCGAGCCCTTCCAGTCGGAAGACCTTCCGGCCCGCGCCAGGGCCCAGGCGCAGCCCCTTCATGAGGGAATCCTTCTTGGCCCGGGCCCAGGGATCCTCGCCCCCGAACTCGCATTCCAGGCAGGTCCAGGCCAGGGCCTCTCCGTAGCGGCGCCACTCCATCAGGAAGTGGATGCGCAGCCGCCAGGCCATCCGCCGGGTGCGGTCGACGGTCGGCTCGCCCCAGAAGAGCGGGAACTCCTTTTCGATGATGGCGTCCAGCCTCTTCAGCGCCCGCGCCTTCTGGCCCCGGAAGACCAGCTTGAGGATCGAATCCATCCACGCGGGAGTCTTGGTCATGGCGAAAAGGAGCGCCCATTATCCACCTTTCCGGGGATCCCTCCTCTTCCGGGATCGGGACCTTCAGCTCCTCCTCGGCCTCGGAAGAGCGAAACGCATCCCTCCGGCACCGTATTCCCAGGCACCGTATTCCCAATCGTGAACAAATTGCTCCGGCACGGTACTTCTTCTAACCGACGTTCAGGTTGATCAGGAAGTCGGCGTTGTCCTTCGACTTGCGGATGCGTTCGATGAGCAGCTCCATCGCTTCGACCGAGTTCATCTCGTTGAGGACCTTGCGCAGGAGCCAGACGCGCTGCAGCTCCTCCTTGGTGAAGAGCAGGTCCTCCTTGCGGGTTCCCGAGCGGTTGATGTCGATCGCCGGCCAGACGCGCCGGTCGGCGAGCTGGCGGTCGAGCACCAGCTCCATGTTGCCGGTCCCCTTGAACTCCTCGAAGATCACCTCGTCCATCTTGGA
Source organism: uncultured Planctomycetales bacterium (assembly GCA_964591365.1). GTDB lineage: Bacteria > Planctomycetota > UBA1135 > UBA1135 > UBA1135 > CAZQAP01. The sequence goes on along the minus strand of CAZQAP010000158.1, from coordinate 5,210 downwards.
GTTGGTGTCGATCAGGGCGGTGGCCAGGATCGTGAGCGAGCCGCCGTTCTCGAGGTTGCGGGCGGCGCCGAAGAAACGCTTGGGCTTCTGCAGCGCCTCCGCCACGATCCCGCCCGAGAGGATCTTCGAGTTGGCCGGCGCCTCGTTGTTGTAGGAGCGCGCCAGGCGCGTGATCGAGTCGAGCAGGATCACCACGTCGCGGCCCTGCTCGACCATGCGCTTGGCGCGGTCGGTCACCATCTCGGCCACCTTGATGTGCCGCGCGGGAGGCTCGTCGAAGGTGCTTGAGATGATCTCGCGCGTTTCACCCAAGACGGTGCGGTCGAAGTCGGTCACCTCCTCGGGGCGCTCGTCCACCAGCAGGATGATCAGGTGGCACTCGGGGTGGTTGGTGACGATGGCGTTGGCGATCATCTGAAGCAGCACCGTCTTGCCGGTGCGCGGCGGCGCCACGATGATCCCGCGCTGGCCCTTGCCGATCGGCGAGATCATGTCCACGATGCGCATCTCGATCCCCTCCGGGTCGGTCTCCAGCCGCAGGCGCTGGTCGGGATAGAGGGGCACGAGATCGCTGAAGGGCGGCAGCGCGAGCTGGCGCGCGGGCGCCTCTCCGAACACGGTCAGGACCTCGTGCAGCACAAGGAAGCGGTCGTCCTCCCGCAGGGGGGCCAGGACGCCGCTCACTTCCTGACCCTGCTTCAGCTTGTGGCGCTGGACCAGCCCGGCGTGCAGCAGCGCGTCGGTGGCCGGGTTGGGGGTGTAGTCGTTGTGATTGTGGCGCAGGAAGGCGTTGCCGTCGGGAAGGATGTCGAGGACCCCCTTGGTGAAGAAGACCCCGTGCTTCGCCATGCGCGTGGCGACCAGCCGCCGCAGCACCTGGTGGCGCGACATGCCCAGGGCTTCGGAGATCCCCTCCTTGCGCGCGATCTTCTGCAGGTCGGGAAGCAGGACCGGGATCAGCGAGGAGAGGTGCAGTTCCTTCTTGCGGCGCAATTTGGCGAAGTCGGCCACCTGGTCCTGGGACCACGGCTCCTCCGGAGGGGGCGGGAGCTGGGCCGCCTTGGGGCGGTAGGCGGGCGGGGGGCCCGGGGCCCTTCCTCCGCCCCCCGGGCGGCGGTGGCGGCTGCGGGAGCGGCGTGCGGATTCGACGGAAGGATTCAGTTTTCTTTCCCTTGGGTCGTGGGTCATGGAGAGGAATGGGTTCCCGGGGAATAGGGCCCGGGGATTGGGGTCAGGCGCCCGGCTGGGGTCCCTGATCCCAGGCAGGCCAGCGGTCGGAAAGCGGCCGGGGTGAAAGGGCCCTCAGGCGCGGGATCAAGGCATCCACCTGGTCTTCCAGGTGCCGGGGGCCGTCCCCGTTCTCAAGGATAACATCGGCCAGAGCCCGTTTTTGCGTCAAGTTCTTCTGCTCCCCCTCGCGGGCGGCCCATTCCCCGGCGCTCCAGCCGTGGCGGGCGCAGGCCCGGGCGGCCCGGACGGCCTCCGGGGCGGCCACGAAAACCAGGAAATCGCAGACCCGGTGGAGCCCCTTCTCCAGGAGCAGGGGGATGTCCAGGAGGGCCCAGACCGCCTTTCCGGAGGCCTCAAGGCGTTCCAGGGCCCCAAAATGAGCTTTTCGGACCTCCGGGTGCAGGATCTCCTCCAGCCGCCTGCGGGCGTCCGGGTCGGAGAAGACCCGCGCCCCGAGCCGCTTCCGGTCCAGGGCCCCCTCCGGGGTGCGCAGATCCCCCCCCAGGGCGGCCTCGATGCGGGCCTGGATGCCCGGATCTCCGAGCAGGCGGGCCACCTCCGCGTCGGCGTCGAGCACCGCGCCGGGGAGCCGCCGGGCCAGGAGCCCCGCCGCGGTGCTCTTCCCTGCGCCGATCCCGCCCAGGAGCCCCACAACCCGGAGCCCCGGCTTTTCCGCCTTCTTCTCCACCCCGGCATGATGGGCGCGGGTTGACCCGCGGGCAAGCCGCCCGTAAAAAACCCGTTCCCTGTACGATGCAGCCCGGCTAGAGGTGAAGGCGCGCCCCGGCCCAGCCGGGCCCGCAGCCTTCCCACCCCCCCCTGAACCGCCTTCGAGAAGCCCCATGTCCAGAAACCGCGGAGCCGCCCACGTCGGCCTCACCTGGGTCATCATCCTTGTCGTCCTCCTGCTGGCCATGGCCGGTTTCGGTTTCCTGCAGATGCAGCAGAATGCCCGCCTGGAAGAGGAGAACACCTCCCTGCGGACCAGCTTCCAAGCCGAGCGCGCGGCCCGGGTGAAGGAGAGCGACCAGCTCACCAGCCTGTCCAAGACCGTCGGGTTCGCCGGGACGGGCGCGAGCGGCCTCACCAGTCTCCCTGCGGTCCAGACCCAGCTCGAAGCGCTGGCCAACAAGTTTCCGTCCCTGAAGCCCGACAGCCCTCCCAAGAATCTGGAAGAGGCCCTGGGCCCGATCTCGAGCGATTTCGACACCTTGCTTTCGGCCAACAACAAGCTGAAGGGCCAAGTGGCCCAGCTCCGCGGCGATCTGGCCGCCCGGCAGAAGGAGCTTCAGTCGGTGAGCCAGGAGAAGGACGGCACGATCAGCAAGCTCCGCAGCGAGGTGGAGGACACGCGGACCTCCCTCAACACCCGCATCGCCGACCTGGAGCGCGAGCGGGAGGCTTTGCGGGACCAGCAGCGCGATCTCGACGGGCGGCTGACGGCTCTGCGCACCCAGTTCGACGCGGAACGCCGCCAGATGCAGGCCGAGAACCAGCTCACCCATCAGCGCAACGACATCCTGAGCGAGCAGCTCAACGGCCTTGAAAGGGAGGCGGACAAGCCCGACGGCACGATCCTCTCGGTCAGCCCGGCCCTGCACATGGCCTGGATCGACCTGGGACGCCTCGACCGCATCCGCAGCGGGATGGAGTTCGAGGTCCGCGACCCCGTGCGGGGAATCAGCAAGGGGCGCGTGCGGGTGCGCCGCCTCCAGGATCACCGCGCCGAGGTGGACATCGTCCAGCAGGCCGATCCCTACGACCCGGTCTCCCCCTCCGACCAGATCCTCAACGCCCTCTACAGCCCCGACCGCAAGCCTGTGGCCGTGCTGCTTGGCGACGGCTTCGGCCAATACACGGAGGCCGACATGCGCGCCATGCTCGCGGAGCTGGGAATCAGCGTGCGTTCCAAGGTGGACGAGCAGGCCGACTACCTGATCCTCGGCACGCCGTTCTTCGATGAGGACACCCGGGAAATGGTGCCCTGGGCGAACAAGGAGGCCTACAAGGAGGCCGAATCCCTCAGCGTGAAGATCATTCCGATGCGCGATCTCATCGGCTGGCTGGGAATCTGACCGGCCCCTCCGCCGGGCCGGCTTCTTTTCCTGAGGTGGAAGATGGCCCACCTGCCTGACGACCCGGAACAGGTGCGCATGCCCTTCGGGGCGCACCTGGAGGAGCTGCGCAAGCGTCTCTGGGTTTCGATCCTCGTCCTGGCGGGCCTCTTTCTGGCAGGCTGGCTGCTCTTCTCCAACGAGATGACCGCCATCATCATGCGGCCCCACCGGCTTGCGGTGGAGGCGGTGAAGGCGGCCCATCCCGATTTCGACATCGACGAGCGGCTGGCCTATTTTTCCTATCTTGAGCCGATCTTCTTCACGATGAAGGCCTCCGGGCTGGCCGCCCTGATCCTGGGCTTCCCTTTCCTTCTCTACCAGATGTGGCTCTTCGTGGGGGTCGGCCTTTATCCCCGCGAACGGCGCGCCGTGACGCGCTACATCCCCTGGTCGCTTCTCTTCGCCGTGGCCGGGGTCCTCTTCGGCTACTTCTTCATGATCCCGACGGTGCTCGGGTACCTGCTCCAGATCCCCGATTCGAGCCTTCTGGTGCCCAGCCTGCGGCTCGACTTCTATTTCAATCTGCTTCTTCTGCTGACCCTGGCGCTTGCGATCGTCTTCCAGCTCCCCCTGATCCTCCTGGGACTCAACGCGGCCGGACTGGTGGATGCCCGCGCCCTGCGCACGCACCGCCGGCACTTCATCCTGGGGGCCTTCATCGTGTCGGCCGTCATCACCCCGCCCGATCCCATCAGCCAGGTGCTCATGGCGGTCCCCACCGTGCTGCTCTTCGAACTGAGCATTCTGCTGGTCTCCATCCGCGGGCGCCGGGCGGCGGAAGCGGCATCGGCCGGCGGGGAGGCCCGCGCGTGAGAGTCGGCCTGGTTGGACTTTCCGGCAGCGGCAAGACCTCCCTCTTCGGGGCCCTGGGCGGGAAGCGGGAGAAGGTGCCTCACGCTCCGGGCGACGAGCGCCCGCTGGTCAGCGTGGAGGTCCCCGATCCGCGCCTGGAATGGCTGCGCGATCTCTACCAGCCGCGGAAATTCACCCCGGCGCGGGTCGAGTTCCAGGACCTGCCCGGCATCCCGGTCCAGGCGGTCAAGGGGAAGCCGGAGCTGATGGCGGCGGTGCGGGAATGCGACGCCCTGGCGCTGATCCTGCGCGATTTCGGGGAAGACCCCTACGGGGCCGGCCCGCCCTCCGCGGCCCGCGATCTCGACACCCTGCGGGCGGAGTTCCTGCTTGCCGACCAGGCGGTGGTCGAGGGGCGCATCGAACGCCTGCAGGCCAAACTCAAGCGTCCGCTCAAGGACAAGGCCCGGGACGAGAAGGAACTCGCGCTTCTGCGCCGCATGCTTCCCTGCCTGGAAAGCATGCAGGGGCTGCAGGAATTCGGGATGGGACGCGAGGAGGCCCGGCTCGTGGCCGGCTTCGCCTTCCTTTCCGGCAAGCCGACCCTGGTGGTGCGCAACGTGGGCGAAAGCGATCTCCGCGGGGAAGCGCCCGCCCCGCTCGGCGCGGGGCCCGAGCTCCGCTTGAGCGCGCTCGTGGAGGAGGAGGTCGGCGGGCTGGAACCGGCGGAACGCGGCGAGTTCCTGGCGGCCTACGGGGTCGAACAGCCCGCTTCCGAGGCGCTGGTCCGGGCCGCCTACCGCGCCTGCGGGGTGCAATCCTTCTTCACCGCGGGCGAGGACGAGGTGCGTGCCTGGACGATCCCGCAAGGCGCCGACGCGGTGACGGCCGCCGGGAAGATCCACAGCGATCTGGCGCGCGGCTTCATCCGCGCCGACGTGACCCCCTGGGAAAAACTGCACGCAGCCGGCGATCTGCGCCGGTTCAAGGCCGAAGGGGGGGGCCGGCTTGAAGGGAAGGACTACGTCGTCCAGGACGGGGACATCCTCGAGATCCGTTTCTCGGTATGAA
>CAZQAP010000157.1:0-7178 GCA_964591365.1 uncultured Planctomycetales bacterium | reverse complement strand
ATGGCGTTCTTCATGCAGACCTGCTCGCAGAGCTTGCAGGAGATGCAGGCCTTCTTGTCGACCACGGCGACCTTGGCGCTCATGTGGCCGCCTTCATCCTCGCAGCCTTCGCGCGCCACCGTCTCGATGCAGTCGAAGGGGCAGACGTCCACGCAAAAATCGCAGCCGGTGCAGAGTTCCTCAACCACCTCCGCCTTGGGGATCTGCTTGGGCTTGATGCGCTCGACGATTTCTCCGTCCCGGCCGGTGATGGCGTCGAAGGGGCAGTAGATGCCGCACACGGAACAGTTGATGCACAACTTGGGCTCGATGTGGAAGATCTCCTTCGACGCGCCGGTGATGGCGTTGGTGGGGCAGACCTTCTCGCAGACGGAGCAGCCGGTGCAGAGATCGGTGATGAAGTGGCTGTGCCAGCGGAACGCAGCCAGCGCCTCTTCCGTGGTGAGGATATGCATCTCCAGGAAGCCGTGGGCGTCGAGGTGTTCCTGCACGTCGACCGGGACCGCGGGAAGATCGACCGCGATCGTGAAGCGGTCGGGGAAGGCCGCGGAATGGTTGCAGAGGGCCGCCCGGACTCGTGGGTCGCCAACCAGGGCGGCAAGGTAGAGCCGCCTGCCAGCAACCGACACGGTGGTCTGGTAATGCGGCATGGCGGCCCCCAGGCCGTATTTGAACCGATCCCGGGTGGGGGGCAGGCTGCGTGCGAACTGCACCGTCAGCTTGAAGTGGCCGTTCTCGACCTCTTCGAAGGCGTAGTCGCGCCCGTAGCGGCGGTCGAACTCGGCGGGGTCCTCTTCATGACCCGCCTTGAGGAACGCTTCCCAGGACTCCTCCCAGCCTTCCACCGGCTTGAGCCGGATGGCCTCGCCCTCTTCGGGGGGGGGGAGTTCGCCCGAAAAGCCGATCGCCCCGGTCGGACAGATGTCCACGACATTGCGGGGGTTGACCGATTCCACGAAGGGCTCATGCCCCTTGCGGGCATGGGCCTTGCGTTCATCCCCCACGCCGAACATCTCGAAGATGTCGGTGAACTCGTTCGCACAGGCATCGCAGGCGATGCACTTTTCGGGGTCGACGGCGAAGGAATCGGCCATGGTGGCAGAGGCAATCCGGCAGAATAGCCTAGGGCCGGCCGGATGGTTTTTCCAGGATCCTCATGGTTTTCCCAGATGGCGGGCCAGGAGCAGGACCTCCGAACGGGGGATCATTCCCAGGAACCGGCCGGTTTCCCGATCCCGGACGGCGGCGGTGTTGCCCTCGAACTCCTGGAAAAAGGCGGCCGCTTCCCGGATGGTTGCTCCGGGCGGGAGCGAGGATTCCTCAGGGGAGTGGGTGATCAGGTCGGCGGCGATCACGATTCGGGACAGCCGCGGATCGAAGACCACTTCGTCCAGTTCGGCAAGGGTGATCATGCCCAGCAGGCAGCCGGCCGGGTCCACCACCGGGAACTGGTTGAAGGGCGAGTGATTCGCAAAGCGCAGGACGGCATCCAGGCGGTCGTCGGCGGCAATGCGTCCCGCTCCCGACCGCATCACCTCGCCCACCGTCATGGCTTCCAGCTCTTCCCCGCGGGGACGCCGGCGCCCGCGGAAGACCCGCCGCAGCAGGGTGCTCCAGGAAGGCCCTTCCCCGGAACCGGTCCCCCGCGCAAGCAGGCTTCCCACCGCGACCTCGCCCGCGGCGACCACAACGTTGCGGACGAACAGAGGGCCCGCGAGCTCGAACACCGCAACGGCGGCCAGGATGATGTTGAGAAGCTGCGCGCTCAAATCTGGATCGAGGGGCGCAACCAGGCCCGCCAGCGCGATGGCCGCACCGGCCTGGCAGAGAAGGCCGGGACCGGCCTGCAGCGGGGGATGCTGCCTGAGGCCCAGGGCGCGCAGTCCCAGGTGGGTGCCCAGGACCTTGCCCAGGGTCCGCCCTCCCACGTAGAGCCCCGCCGTCAGGCCCACCATCGGAAAGAGGGCGAAGTCGAGGTGCCAGCCCCCCAGGACGAAAAAGACGACGTAGGCCGGCCGGGCGAAGACGTCGATGGAGGCGGCGATGTGTTCGAAAAAATGGGAACGATTGGCGACCACCGCGCCGGCGATCAAAAAAGTGAGCATGGGGGGGACTCCGGTCTGGCGGGAAAGCCCGATCGTGAGGAAGATCACCGTGAGGAGAGGGAGGGCAAAATGGCCGCGGCCGAAACGGGATTGGAGCAGGATCAAGGCGTGGCCCGCCACCAGACCGAAGAGGAGCGAGCCCGCCAGATCCCAGGCGATGGAAAGGACGCTCCCTTCAGGGACCGTCCCGGTGCGCAGGGCCGCCAGGAACAAGAGCGCTGCTTCGAACAGGAAGACGGTCAGGAAATTGGAAAAACTGGTGAAGAGCATCAGGCGGCTGGTCAGCGGTCCGCGGGCGTCATACTCCTCCAGGACGAGCAGCGTGGTCGCGGGGGCGACGGCAACGGCCAGGATCCCCAGGAGAAGAGCGGGAAAGAACTCGCCCAGGCCGATCCAGGTCAACAGGGTGACCACGGTGATGGTGAAGAAAGCTTCCAGGACGGAGGCGGAAAAGAGCCGGGCGGGCTTCTGTTTCAGGACTTCGCCGTGGAACTGCCCGCCCAGAAGGAAGAGCACCAGCGCCATGGTGAAACTGTCCACCGGTCCCGACAGGGCTTCCATCTTGCTGTGCGAGAGGACGTCGAATCCCTGGCGTCCCAGGAGGACTCCGGCGACCAGATAACCGGTCAGGGCGGGGAGTCGCACCGCCCGGGCCAGGGCGCCCCCCAGGGTCCCCGCGGCCAGGATCAGACCGGCGGTCAGGGCGAGGTTCCACTCCACGGGTCAGTGCGGACTCGATTGAGCCCAGTTTTCTCCCCGGCCGACATCCACCTTCAGGGGGACCTTCAGGGGAACACGCGATTCCCAGGCCTGCTCCATGACTTCCCGCGCGAGGTCGCCGAGTTCCTGGGCGGCATCGGCGGGGCAGTCGAAGACCAGTTCGTCGTGCACCTGGAGCAGCATCCGGGCAGGCAGTCCCTCCTTGCGGATCCGCTGGTCCATGCGGATCATGGCCATCTTGATCAGATCGGCGGCCGAACCCTGGACAGGGGTGTTCACCGCCACGTTCTCCGCCTGGGCGCGCACCCGCCCGTCCCGCGAAGCGAGGTCGGGGATGGGCCGCCGCCGGCCGAGGAGGGTGCGCACCTCGCCCGCTTCCCGGGCCTCCTCCAACGTGCGGTCGAGCCAGGCGCGCACTCCCGGCAGGGCCTCGAAGTAGGCCTCGATGAAGCGGCGGGCTTCCGCGAAGGGGATCTTCAGCGTCCGCGCCAGGCGGACGGCCCCCATGCCGTAGAGGATGCCGAAGTTGATCGTTTTGGCCTGCGCCCGCATCGCGGGAGTGACTTCCTCCTCCGCGACTCCGAATACCAGGGCGGCGGTGCGGGCATGCACGTCGGCCCCTTCCCGGAAGGCCCGGCTCAGGGCCTTGTCGCCCGAAAGATGCGCCACAATTCGCAGCTCGATCTGCGAATAGTCGGCCGAAACCATCACCCAGCCCGGCTTCCAGGGGATGAAGGCCGCGCGGATCTCGCGGCCGGTCCCGCTGCGCACCGGGATGTTCTGGAGGTTGGGGTCGCTGCTCGAAAGCCGCCCTGTGCTCGCCACCGCCTGGTTGAAGGAGGTGTGGATGCACCCCGTTTCGGGGTTCACGTACTGCGGCAGGGCCGCAAGGTAGGTGTTGCGCAGCTTGTTGATGCTGCGGAACTCGAGCAGGGCATCCACAATGGGAATCCCCTGGTAGCTCTCCAAGGTGGCTGCATCGGTGCTGTAGCCTGTCTTGGTGCGGCGCACCCGCTTGATTCCGGCCTGAACCTGGATGCGCAGCTTTTCGAAAAGGAGCGGGCCGAGCTGGCGCGGGGAGTTGAGGTTCACCTCCTCCCCGGCAAGGTCCCGAACCCTGGCCTCGAGTTTCTGCTCCTCCCGCTCCAGGCGCTTCTCCAGCTTGTGGATCGCGGCCGTGTCCAGCCGAACTCCGCAGGCTTCCATCCGTTGGAGAACGGGAACCAGCGGCATTTCCACCTCGCGAAAGAGCTTTTCGGCGCCGGATTCGCGCAGCTGCTTCCGCAGGGGCGCGAGCAGGCGGTGAGTGGCGTCGGCATCTTCGCAGGCGTAACGGCAGACCTCGGCGACCGGAACCCGGTCCATGGTGATCTGCTTTTTTCCGGTTCCGATCAGGGATTTGGTGGGGATCTTGCGCAGTCCCAGATAGGTCAGGGCCAGAGCGTCGAGGTTGTGGGGGGAGAGCGGGTCGGCCAGGAAATGCGCCAGCATGGTGTCGAACTCCCAGCCCGCCACCCGCCCGCCGGCCCGCTCGAGGATGTGGGCGTCGTACTTGATGTTCTGACCGGCCTTGGGGATCTCTGGATCGGCCAGCACGGGGGCCAGGAAAGCCACCGGATCCTCTCCCCCCGGGCCCTTCAGGGGCGGATCCAGGTTGAGGGGCACGTACCAGGCGATGCCGTCTTCCCAGGAGAAGGAGATCCCCACCAGACGGGCCTGCAGCGGATCCAGTCCCGTGGTCTCCGTGTCCACGACGAAACCGCCGCTCGTCCGCAGGCCTGCGCGGAGCTTCTCCAGCAGCGCCGGGGAATTGACCAGGCGGTAGTCGCGCTCCTCCGCGGGAACTTGAGGTGCATCGCCGCGGGAGCCGCCCTTCTTGGAGAAACGGTCCAGAAGAGTCTGGAAGGAGTGGGCTTGGCAGAAGGCCTGCATTCCGGCAGTGTCCAGCGGGCGCCGGGCGAGGGCGGCCGGATCGGCGTCGAGATCGAGGTCGGTCCGCAGGGTCACCAGCTTGCGCGCCAACCGGGCCGTGTCCGCGTGTGCTTCCAGGTTTTCGCGAAGCTTGCCCTTCTCCTCCTTCGGGCCTCTCGCGAGCACGCTGTCCAGGTCGTGGTACTTCTTGAGCAGCATGGTCGCCCGTTTGGGACCCACTCCGGGAATGCCCTTCACGTTGTCGCTCGTGTCTCCGACCAGGGCCTGCCAGTCGATCATCTTCTCCGGAAGCACTCCGAAGCGGGCCTCGATCTCCTCCGGGCCCAGTTCGCGCCACGGTTCGCCCGCTTTGGCGGGCGGAATGAGGTGCACCGCCGGGCTCACCACCTGGGCGAAATCCTTGTCGCCGGCAAGAAGGCCCACCTTCCAGCCCTGCGCCTCGCCGCGGCGGGCCAGGGTGGCCAGGATGTCGTCGGCCTCGAAACCCGCACGGTCCATCTGGGGAATCCCGAGAAGTCCGGCCGCTTCCCGCAGCCAGGGGAGCTGCGCGAGAAGCTCCTCGTCCATGCGCTCGCGTGTCTCCTTGTAGGCGGGGCACAGTTTGTGGCGGAAGGTGGGTTCCGGGCGGTCCCAGGCGAGCGCCGCGTGGGGGGCGGGAAGTTCCTCCAGCATGCGCATCAGCATCATCAGGAACCCGTAGAGGGCTCCGGAGGGCCGGCCCTGCCCGTCGGTCAGGCGGGGTATGGCGAAGAAGGCCCGGAAAGCGACCGCGGTTCCGTCGATCAGGACCAGGTCGAGGTCGCGCAGGCTCATGTCACCCCCCCAGGTAGCGGACGAGGAAGAAGCCTCCCACCAGAAGAACCACGAACCCGACCGCGGCCAGATTGAACCAGCGGTCGATCCAGGCGACGATCGGGGGGCCGAAGCGCTTCAGGAGCAGGCCTTCCGCGAAGAACCGGAAGGATCGTCCCAAGGCGCATGCGAACAAGAATGGAGCGAAGGCGTATCCGAACGCGCCGCTGGCGATGGTGAAGACCTTGAAGGGGATCGGCGTGAGGGCGGCGAGCAGCAGGGCCAGCATGCCGTACTCGGCGTACCAGGTTTCGATGCGGCCCCAGGTGGCCCGGCTGGGATCATAGAGATCGAGGAGCGGGTTGCCGACCGCATCCATCAGGAAGGCGCCGATGAGGTACCCGAGCACCGCCCCGCTCACCGAGGCGAGCGAGGTGACCAGGGCGAAGCGCAGGGCCTTCCGGGGGCGCCCAGCTCCCATGGCCAGCAGCAGGGGGTCGGGCGGAATGGGGAAGAAGGATGCCTCGGCGAAGGCCAGGCCGAAAAGAGCCTTTTCGGCGTACGGTTTGTCCGCGAAATGAAGCATCCAGTCGTAGATCCGCCTCATCCAGCGGAAGGGGGAGCGGGCGGCGTGGGCGAGGATCACGAAAGGGAGGAGCGAAGATCCTGGAGGGTCAACTCCACCGTACGACGGCCGCGGAAGTCGTTGATTCCCGGATGGAAGACCACGTCGAGCCGGTCGCCGGCCTGGAGGTCCGCCAGCCGGTCTCCCATCCTCCAGCCGAGGGCGCGCATGTTTCCGCCGCCCTGTTCAAGAAGCAGGGCGGCGTGGGAACCGTCGCCGATGCGCCGGGGGGGGGCGGCCAGCCGGAGCCCGGTGCTCAAGAAGACCGGCTCGGGATTCTGCTCCCCGAAAGGCGCCAGCCGGGCCAGGGATTCGACGCGGGTGCGGGTCAGGTCGCGGAGATCGACCTCCAGGTCGATCTCGAGTCCCGACGGGGTGCGGGGCGTCTGCATTTCCCGTGCTGCCTCCCGCAGCCGGTCTCCCAGGAGCCCGGCCTGGCACGGGTCGAAGGCGAATCCGGCGGCACGCGCATGGCCTCCGAAGGAGAGGAGATGGGACTGGACCCGGCCGAGGAGTTCCACCAAGTTGCAGCCCTTGGGGCCGCGTCCGCTGCCGCGTGCGATTCCCGGGGCGCATTCCGTCCAGAGCAGCGCCGGCAGCCCGGTGGCCTCCCGCAGGCGGCTGGCCACGATGCCCAGCACGCCGAAGTGACCTCCAGGACGGCCCAGGAAGAGGACCCCGTCGCCCCGCACTGCGCAGGCCCGGGCCTCCCCCTCCAAGGCCTGGAACTCGCGTTGTTCCACCCGCCGGCGTTCTTCATTGAGCGTCTCGAGACGGGCCGCCTGGCCGTCTGCTTCCGCGGGCCGCGCCGTGACGAGCAGGCGGAAGGCTTCCTCCGCTTGCGCCATCCGGCCGGCGGCGTTGAGCCGCGGCGCCAGGCGGAAGCCGAGGTCCCGGGCCGTGGGGGCGGCCCGCACTCCCGCGCTTCGGGCCAGGGCCCGCAGCCCGGGAAAGCTGGAGTGCAGGAAGGTCTTCAGGCCGTGGGCCACCAGGATGCGGTTGGG
>CAZQAP010000156.1:0-7186 GCA_964591365.1 uncultured Planctomycetales bacterium | reverse complement strand
GGGCGCGCACCCTCGAAGACGTCCTCTGGCGGCGCACCAAGGCCGGCCTGCACGCCACCCAGGTCCAGCGGGAACGCCTGCGGACATTCCTGGGCCGGTAGGAGGTGGCTCCCCGGCGCCGGGGAACGCTGGGAGACGGGGATCTCCGAAGAAAGAAGGAATATAAACCGCGGAGACGCGGAGAGCGCGGAGAAGAAAAAGACAAAGACAAAAAGAGGACGGGGGTTCCGCCTTCGCCGGTTTTTTCTCTTGGTTTTTTTCTCCGCGCTCTCCGCGTCTCCGCGGTTATTCTTCTTCCGTTTTCCTCCCCCTTTCTCCAACGGTTTCCCCAGGGCTCCAAGGAGGGCGCCCGACCCGAACGAAACCCGGAAGCCCCAAAAGGAAAAGATTCAGTCGTCCAAGGGAAGAAGGGCATCGGGGTCGTCGCTGAAGACGGACTGAACGCCCCAGGAGAAGAGTTCCCGGGCGCGGGCGCGCTCGTTGACCGTGAAGGCCGCCAGGGGGAAGCCGGCCCGGCGGACACTCGCCACGATTTCCTCGGTCAGGGCCTGATGGCCGGAATGGAGAAGGCCGCAGCCCAGCTCCTCGAGGGCCTCCTGCCAGCCCGGCCCGACCTCGCGCACGAGGAGTGCGCGGGGGAAGCGGGGCGCGGTTTCGCGCGCGGCGCGCAGGGCATCCGTCGAGAAGCTGGAGAGGATCGGGGGGCCGGTGGCCGTGACGGGAAGCAAGGCGAGTCCCTCCGCGACCCGCTCCCCGGTGGCCGCGTCCCGGCCAGGGGCCGGCTTGATCTCCACGTTGGCGCCCAGGCCGAGTTCTTCCAGAAGCCCCATCGCCTCTTCGAGAGAGGGGATCTTTTCCCCGGCGAACTCCGGGCCGAACCAGCTCCCCGCATCCAACTCGCGGATCTGCGCCCAATCCGCTTCCGCCAGCGGCCCCTTGCCGTCGGTGGTGCGGTCGAGGGTCGCATCGTGCAGGAGGACCGGCAGGCCGTCGGCCGTCAGGGCCACGTCGAACTCGACCCAGGAGAGGCCCAGGGCGGCCGCCTTGCGGAAACCGGCCAGCGTGTTCTCGGGCGCCCGCCCGCGCACGCCCCGGTGGCCCACGATCCGGGGGAGGGGAGGAAGAGGGGGATGGGGCGGAATTTGCATGACGGCCGCGCAGGTCCAGAATGAACCCGGCCGTGCCGCAAGACAAGCATCCGGAAGGAGGGGAGGGGGGACCTCTCAAGATCCTGGTGGTTTCCAACCTCTTCCCCCCGGCCGCCCTGGGCGGCTACGAGCGCCGTTGCCGGATGGTCTGCCAGGGCCTTCTGGAGCGCGGCCACGAGGTGTGCGTCCTCACCACGCCGCCGCCCGATGGATTCAGGCCTCTGGAAGAGGAGTTTCCCCGGGTGGACCGGAGCCTCGCACTCTTTCTCCCCTTCGACCGGCCCATCCAGGGCGCGAGGCGGTGGCGCCGCTGGCGGGGGACCCGCCGCAACCGCCGCCGCACGCACGCAGTCCTGCGGGAATGGAGGCCCGATCTCGTCTTCGTCTGGAGCCAGCTCCGGCTCTCGCTCGGCGCCGCCCGTGCCGCCCAGGAGGCCGGCATCCCGGTGCTCTACTCCTTCGGCGACGACCATCTGGCCTCCTACCGCCCGGTCCCCTTCGGGCTCGCTCCCAAGCGGCTGGCGGGATTCCTGGCCGACCGGTTCCTCTTTCCCGGAGCCACCCTGCCCGGCCTGCGGCTGGAGAACGCCCTCTTCATCAGCGGGACGAACCGGGACCACCTCAAGGAGGCGGGAATCGAGTTCACCCATTCCACCGTGCTCCATCGCGCCGTGGATCTCCGGGGTTTTCCGCTCAAGGACCGCCCGGGAGAGATCCGCAAGCCTGCGCGGATCCTCTTCCTGGGACAGCTCCACGACTACAAGGGGGCCCATACCCTGCTTGAGGCGGCCGGCATTCTCGAGAAGGAAGACGGCCCCGGTCTTCTGGATATCACCCTGGTGGGGACGGGGGACCCGAACTACCGGGCAAGACTGGAATCCCTCGCCGCGAGCCTCTCTTCCCCGGTCACCTTCCGGGGAGGGGTCCCGCATGCCAAGGTGGCGGGCATCTTCCGCGAGCACGACATCTTCGTTTTCTCCACCGTCATTCCGGAGGCCTTCGGCGGGGTGCTGCTGGAGGCCATGGCCTCCGGAACGGCGGTGGTGGCGACCGCCCACGGCGGAGCGGGAGAGTTCCTGGCGGACGGGGAGAACTGCCTGGTCTTCGAGCCCGGGGATTCCCGCGGGCTCGCGGAACGGATCCACCTGCTGATCCGGGATCCGGACCGGGCGCGCGAACTGGCCCGCAACGCCCGCCGGATGGTGGAAGAGCATTTCGCCCTCGAACCCTACATCGAGAAGATCGAAAGTCTCCTCCGGGAGGTTGCAGGGAAGGGGGAGAATCAGTCCGGCCGCGCCGGGACCGGCACGTAGTCCACCAGGTCCGGATCGTCCGGATCCACGGCCTTGCCCGTCTCGGCAGCCTTGTAGCAGGCCATCATCAGGCGCACCACCTCGACGCCGTCCGCGTAGGTGAGGCCCGGGGGAGTCCCTTCCCGGAAGGCGCGCACGAAATGGCGGTCCTCGCCGACGTAGCCGTAGGTCGCGGTCTCCTCGGGCACGAAGGGGAGCAGGCCCTGCTCAGCGTTCTGCTTCTCGACCATGTCCTCGCCGGGAGCGGCAGAGAGGGCGCGCGAGAGGAAAACCTCCGCACCCGTCTTGGAGAGGTCGGCCTTGAAGGAATACTCGGGACCCAGCAGCTCGAAGGTGTGCCGGATTCCGGAGCCGACGAAACACCAGGAGGTGGTCGACTCGGTGATGGCCTCCTGGCCGTCCTCCCGGCGCCAGCGCACGGTGGCCCGCGCGTAGTCCTCGCTGGGCCGGCGCGCGTAGTCCACCACGCCGCCGTAGCGCCGGCGGAGTTCGGCGACCCCATCCGGCCGGGACCATTTCAGGGTGGCGGTGGTCGCGGTGACCGTGACGGGGATCATGACGGAACGCGGGGCCCCCGGCGGGGTGAGCAGCCAGCGCGCGGCTTCCAAGCTGTGGCACATCATGTCGAGAAGCGCCCCCCCCCCGGACTTCTCTCCCCGCCAGAACCACGCCTCGTGCGGTCCGGCGTGCTCCTCGGCCCCGCGGGCCAGGTAGGGAAGGCCGGCCGCCCCGACGGCCCGCGCCCAGAGGATCTCCTTGGCCCGAACGAGGTGGGGGACGAAGAGCATGTCCTCGAGGTAGCCGGTGGGAACGTCCATGCCGGCGGCGATCTCTGCGACCCTCGCGGCTTCCTTCAGGGTGCGCGCCAGGGGCTTCTCGCAGGCCACTCCGCGGAGCGGGGCCTTGCGGCGGGCGTTCCCCGCGGCCAGGGCCTCCTGGAGTTCGATGCGCGTGAAGTTGGGCGCGCAGTTCCAGACCGCATCGATCCCCGGGTCCGCGGCCAGCTCCTCCGGCGAGGTGAAGACCCGCGGGGCGCCGAGCCCCAGCTTCTTCGCAAGCGCCGCCGCTTCTTCCGCGTGCGCGCTCCGCGGGCTGAAGATTCCGCCCACGGTGCAGTCGCGCACCGCGGCGAGCGCCCGGAGGTGGAAGCGGGTGATGAACCCGGAACCGAGGAAGCCGAGGGAGAGGGGGGGAGCGGAGCGGGTCATCCGGCTGGCGGGGCGGGGGAGGCGGAACGGGAGCTTCGAGGATAGAAGAAAAGCAGGGCCAGAAGACAGCCCAGGGCCACCCAGGCCGGCAGGCCGAAGAGGAGCGGCCAGTCCACCCCGGCCGGGGTGCGGGTGGCGTCGCCCACGATGCCGGCGGCCCAGTTGCCGGCGATCACGCCCAGCCCGACCACGACCAGGTTGAAGAGCCCCTGGGCGCTGGCGCGCACGTCGGGGGAGGTCTCTTCATCCACGATCAGGAAGGCGATGAAGAAGAAGCAGCCGAAGCAGACGCCGTGCAGCGCCAGGGCGGGGATCACCGCCGCGGGAGCGGGCAGCCAGGCGAAGACCGCGAAGCGCAGGAAGTAGGCCAGGATTCCCACGGCGAGGAAGGTCTTTCGGGAGACGCGGCCGGCCACCATCGGGATCAGCGCCAGGACGCCGATCTCGGAAACTTGGCCGAGGGTCATGAGCCCGCCGCCGCCCACGCCGAAGACCTGGTCGATGAAGGGCGATCGAAGGTTCAGATGGCCGAGGAAGCCGGCGGTGCGCACGAAGTAGAACTGGTGGATGCAACTGACCGGAAACGCGATCAGGAAGAGCGCCCGCAGGGTGGGATTCCGCCGCAGTTCGGCGATCGCCTCTCCCGGGGCGAACCGGGAGCGCCCCGGCTGCGGGGGGGTGTGGGGGAGTGTCAGGCAGTAGAGCCCGAGGAGGGCGCCGAGGATGGCGCTCAACCGGAAGGCGTCCGCCATGCCCGCCACCTGCGCCGCGCGGACGATTTCCGCCGTGGCGGAGGGATCGCCGGGAGTGTGGCGGTGGTAGAGCCACTGTCCGACCCCGATTCCCGCTGCGATCCAGCCGACCGTGCCCCAGACGCGCACCTTGCCGAAATCGCGGTCGCGGTCGGGGAGGTGGTGGAAGGCGATCGAATTCGTCAGCGGAAGGGTGGGCGCATAGAGAAGAGAGTAGAGCAGCGAGAAGAGAAGCAGCGAACCGAAGGTCGTCAAGGTGGCGAGCTGCCAGACCAGCACGGCCCCCAGCAGATGGCTCACGGCCAGGAACTTCTCGGTGGCGAACCAGCGGTCGGCGATCTGCCCCGCCAGGAAGGGGGCCACCAGCGCGCCGCAGGCTCCCAAAGCGGCCAGGGCGCCCACCTGGGAGTCGGAAAGGTGGCGGTGTTCGGTCAGGAAGGGGAAGAAGAGCGGCAGCCACGCCCCCCAGATGGCGTACTGCAGGAACATCATCCCCGAGAGCCGGGAACGAAGCGCCGCGGGAGGGGCCGTCGCCGGGCGGTTCAATCGAGGATCTTCACCCGCAGGTTGCGGAAACGGACCGGGGATCCGTCGTCGTGGTTCTGGATGCCCACGTAGCCGCTCCGGGATCGTTCGCCCTGGTAGTGGTTGACGGTCTTGCCGTTGACGGCCACCTGGTAGTCCTGGCCGCGCACCGTGATCTCCATGCGGTTCCACTGGCCGGGAGGATTCGTGGGGACTTCCGTGGGTGCCTGGAAGGAGTAGATCGAACCGGTGTTGTGCTGCGGCTTCTCCGAATCGCAGATCTGGATCTCGTAGCCGTTGTTGACCGCCACCCAGGGATCCTTGCCCGGATCGGGGAAGCGGACGAATACGCCCGAGTTGTCTTCCGGACTGGTGACCTTCCATTCCAGGTCGAAGACGAAATCGGTGAAGGGGCGTCCGGCGTACCAGAGGAGCCCCATGCCGCCTTCGGCCTTGAGGGTTCCGTTCTCGACCACGAAGCGCCCCGGCCCGCTCATCTTCCAGCCCTGGAGATCACGGCCGTTCCAGATCGTGATCCAGTCGCCCGGTGCGCCCGGGCGCTGTCCTTCCGCGGCGGCGGAAGAGGCGTGGTCGGATTCCATCCGGCAGCCGGAAAACCCGGCCGCCAGGAGAAGCAGAAGGAAGGGGAGCGGGCGAGGGGGGGGTGCGATCATGGGGGGAGCCTCCAAGGAACGGCCCGGAATCGTAGCAATCCGCCCGAGGCGTTCCGGAGGGGCTGCTACCTTCTCGGGCCGGCCCCGCCACCCCCATGAAGCCCCCCGAACCCCTTCCCGTCCTGCGCGAGGAGATCCGCCGTCTCGACTCGGAGCTTCTCGATCTGCTCCGCCGGCGCATGGAGCTGGCCGCCCGGGTCGGCCGCACCAAGGCGGAAGCGGGCGTGCCGGTCGTGGTGCCCGACGTCGAGGAACGCATCCGGGGGCGGGCCCGGGATGCGGCGGCCGCCTGCGGGATTTCCGAAGCCGCCCTGGATGCCATCTTCCGGGAGATCCTCAACGCTTCGGTGGAGCGCCAGCACCGCATCGGGGTCGCCGGCCGGGCTTCCCGCGGCGGACGGCTCCTGATCCTGGGCGGGGCCGGGGCGATGGGAGGCTGGCTGCGCAACTTTTTCGAACTGGTGGGCCATCGGGTGGAAACGGTCGATCCCGCCTGGAAAGATCCCTCGCCGCGCGAGGGCGCCTTTTCGAGGCTGGAGGAGGTCGCCGACCTGGACGTCTACGAAGCGGTGGTGCTCGCCACGCCGCTGGCAGGGACCGCGGAGGTACTGGAGCGGGTGATCGCGCGCGGTCCCCGCGGGCTCGTGGTGGAGATCGCCTCGATCAAGTCACCGCTCAAGGCGGTGCTGGCCCGCGCGGAAAGCGGGGGCGTGAAGGTCTCCAGCCTGCACCCCATGTTCGGACCCGGCAAGCATCCCTACCAGCCGCTCACCTTCGTGCTCGCCTGCCGCAGGCCGGCCGAAGAGGAGCGCAAGGAACTCGAGCCGCTCCTGCGCCATCCCTACACGCGCGTCGTTCCGATCCCCTTCGACCACCACGACCGGCTGATGGGCTGGCTGCTGGGGCTGGCCCACCTGACCAGCATGCTCTTCGGCAGCGCGCTCACGCGCTCGGGGATCGAGGCGGACGAGTTCCACGATCTGGCCTCCACCACCTTCCGGCGTCAGGCCGCCACGGCCCTTTCGGTGCTGGAGGAGGATCCAGATCTCTATCTCGACATCCAGCACCTCAACCCCCACCGCGAAGAGGTCTACGACGCGGCGCGCCGAGCGCTCGAGGAACTGGAAGCGCGCGTCGCGGCGCGCGACCGCGCGGGCTTCCGCCGGCTTCTGGAGCAGGCCCGCCGCGCGGTGGAACCCCGGCCCTGACCGGCTGCTCCTGCCGCGGCTACTGGACGTAGCGCATGAGGGCGTTGGTGAAGCGCCCCGGCAGGCCATTCTGCCACTCCAGAGCCTGGAGATGGGCCCGTCTTCCGCGCGAGCCGGCGGGAACGACCAGCCGGAGTTCGGCGGTGCCCGCGGCATCCGCCGTCACGGTTCCGAAAAGATGAACCGGCTTGCGGAGGCTTCCGGGCAGGCCGCCCAGGAGCTTTTCGGCGAACCCGGTGAAGGAGAGGTGGAAGGTGACCGGGGCCAGGGGAGCGGCCTTCTCGACCCGCAGGACGGCATGCCGGCCGGTCCGCAATTCGGTGGCCTGAAGCTCCGGGCGCGGTCCCAGGAAGAAGAC
>CAZQAP010000155.1:0-7202 GCA_964591365.1 uncultured Planctomycetales bacterium | reverse complement strand
GAAGCGCGCGCGCGTCTTCGGCGTTGGTGAGGGCCAGGCGCAGGTCGAGGGAGGGAGTCAACCCCTTTTCGAAGCGCGCGCGAACCACGTCCGTGGTGGACTGGAAGATCGAAAGGGTTGAACGGGCCAGTTCCTCTTGCAGCCGGGCCTCGGTCAGGGCGAACCAGGCCTTGGCGGTCTGACCGGCGAGCGAAAGCCGGGCACCGGCGTAGTCGGCCTGCAGCGATTGGTAGTCGGCCAGGGCGGCCTCCTGGCCGGCGCGGATGCGGCCCCACAGATCCACCTCCCAGCTCATCTGCAGCGAGATTCCGAAGGTGGTGGATTTCGTGGTGAGGACGCTTCCCGAAGGAGCGCCCGGGATCGGAAAGCCGATGAAGTTCAGGCGCTGGCGGATGGAGTTTCCGCCGGCGATGGCCTGGGGGTAGAGATCCGCGCCGGCGATGGTCGCCTGGGCCTCGGCGGCGGCGATCCGTTCCGCGGCCGCCGCGAGGTCGCGATTGCGGGTCAGGGCCTCCTCTTCTATCCGGTCGAGGCCCGGATCTCCGAATTCGGTCCACCAGCGGAGCGGCGGTGGTTCCGCGACGGCCTCGCCGGCTTCCCATTTTGCGGGAAGTTCGAGGTCCAGCTCCGGCGCCTGGAAGGGGGGCGGAGCGGCGCATCCCGCAAGCAGGAAGACGGTGAGCGCGGGGGGTGTCGGTTTCATGTCCGGGGGGTCTTCCTGCGACTGCGTTTCCCAGCCGGGGCGTTCATTCCAGCGGCAACGAATCCAATCAAACGGTTCAACACATCCTCGGTGGCGGAGGGATCGCACAGGCCTTCCGAAATCAGGGTCAGACGCCCAGTGTCGGCCAGGGTGTGGCACATCACTCCGATCATGAAGT
The DNA here is from genome assembly GCA_964591365.1 of uncultured Planctomycetales bacterium. Taxonomy (GTDB): domain Bacteria; phylum Planctomycetota; class UBA1135; order UBA1135; family UBA1135; genus CAZQAP01. The sequence goes on along the minus strand of CAZQAP010000155.1, from coordinate 6,321 downwards.
GGATGCGCCAGAAGATTTCCTCGTCCCGGAGACCTGGCAGGGCCCCTTTCAGGGCCGCGAAGAAGCGTTTCTTGACCTCGTCGAAGGAGTGGATGACGGGGATCCAGTGGTTGCCGGGCTCGGTGTAAAAGCGGCTCGACATCGAGCGTACGAAGCGGCCAGCTTCTTCCGAAGCTCCGGCCATCTGGAAGAGCGGGCGCAGGAAAGCCTTCAGGATGGCTTCGACGGCGGGGGGCGCGGGGGCGGCCTTGATCTCGGCGCGGTCGAGGAGGGCCAGGCGTTCGCGGTTGAGGGGCTCCACCCGGCGCGCGAAGACGGCCGTGAACAGGCCCTCCTTGGAGCCGAAGTGGTAGTGGACGGCCGCCAGGTTGGCCTCGGCTGCCGCGGTGATGGCTCGCAGCGAGGTGGCCGCGAAGCCCTTCTCGGCGAAGAGGGCCTCGGCGGCCTCCAGGAGGCGGGTGCGGGTGTCGGGGAGGGCCATGGGGGAGGCCGGAGGCTCTCCGGCCTCCAGGGGAATTCAGTCAAACGACCGTTTTATTTTCGGGACCTCCGGGGAAAAAGTCAATGGGAATTCCGATTTCAGGCCTCAGGACGGAAAAGGCTCTCGCAGAAGCGGTTCTGGCGGTCGTGCCACTGGTGCTCCACCGTGAACCCGGAACCCGCGGCCAGGGCCCGGATCTCGGCGGGGGAATACTTGTAGGAGGATTCGGTGTGGATCGCCTCGCCGGCCCCGAAGGCGAGGTCGAGGCCCAGGGCGGGGATGGAGACCTTTTGCGGCCGCAGGCTCACGAGTGCCATCTCCATGCGTCCGGGGTCGGGGTGGAAGACGGCCCGGTGGCGGAAGCCCCGCAAGTCGAAATCGCCCCCCAGTTCGCGGTTGATGCGCGCCAGAAGGTTCAGGTTGAAGCGCGAGGTCACGCCCCCGGGATCGTCGTAGGCCCGCTCGAGGATCCCCTGGTCCTTGAGCAGATCGATCCCGATGAGAAGTCCGTCCCCGGGGGCCATGGTTTTCCGGACACGGGCAAGAAAACCAACCGCCTCGGCGTGGTCGAGGTTTCCGACGTTGGAACCCAGCCAGAGGATCAGCTTGGAAGGACCGTCTTCACGGGCGACCTGATGCAGGCCCACCTCGTATTCCGCAGCGACTCCAGCGACTTCCAGGTCAGGATAGCGGGCCACCAGGGCCCTGGCGCTCTGCTCCAGGGCGGAGCGCGAGATGTCGATCGGCAGGAAGCGGAGTCCCCGCCCCTTCTTCAGAAAGGCCTCGATCAGGCGGCAGGTCTTCTCGGCGCTTCCACTGCCCAACTCCACCAGGGTGGTGGCCGCCGGAAAGAGGGCCGCGATCTCGCCGGCGTGATCGCGCAGGATCTCGTCCTCCGCGCGGGTGGGGTAGTACTCGGGAAGGCGGCAGATCTCCTCGAAGAGCCGCGAACCCTCCTCGTCGTAGAGGAACCGGCAGGGGAGCGAACGAGGAGAACCGCTGAGGCCGGCCCGGACGGCCTCAGCGAAGTCGGAAAGGTGATCTTCGCGCGCCGTGCCCGTGAGGGTGAAGGCGGGTTCAGGCATCGGCGGCCAAGCGCAAGCCCATGAACTGCCAGCGGCAGTGGGGGTAGAAGAAGTTGCGGTAGGTGGCGCGGACGTGGTCCGAAGGCGTGACGCACGATCCGCCGCGCAGGACGAACTGGTTGCACATGAACTTGCCGTTGTATTCGCCGATGGCCCCGGACGCCGGCCGGTAGCCGGGGTAGGGCGAGTAGGGGCTGGCGGTCCACTCCCAGACGTCGCCGAAGAGCTGGACCGGGGGGGCTTCCGTCGCTCCGCCGGCGGGGAGAGGATGCAGGTTCCCGCTTTCCCGGAAGTTCCCCTCGATGGGCCGGCCGGCGGCCGCGCATTCCCATTCCGCCTCGGTGGGGAGCCGGAAACCCTTCCAGCGGGCGAAGGCGTCGGCCTCGAAGAAGCTGACGTGGCAGATCGGTTCGGCCGGGTCGAGCGGCCGCATGCCCGACAAGGTGAAGACCTCCCAACCGGCGGAACCCTTCCTCCAGTAGAGCGGAGCCTGCCAGCCTTCGCGGCGAATGGTCTCCCAGCCGTCGGAAAGCCAGTGTTCCGACCGTGCGTAGCCGCCGTCCTGGACGAATTCCAGGAACTCCGCGTTGGTCACCAGCCGGCCGGCCAGCCGGAAGGGTTCGAGCCAGGTCTTGTGGCGCGGAGACTCGTTGTCGAAGGCGAACCCCGACTCCTCGTATCCGATTTCGACAAGGCCGCCGTCGAAGGAGACCCAGCCGATTTCGGCCGGGGTTCTTCCCGGAGAGGCCGGAGTTTCCTTGTAGGCCGGACGCAGCGGATTGCACGAGAGGACGTGCTTGATGTCGGTGAGGATCAGCTCCTGGTGCTGCTGTTCGTGCTGGAGGCCGAGTTCCACCACGGGATCGAGGCGCTCCCGCGTTTCGGGGGAAGCCCCGGCGAGCAGGCGCTCCATCCCCTCGTCCACGTGGCCCCGGTAGCGCAGGACTTCATCCACCGTGGGCCGGGAGAGGAGGCCCCGCCGGGGTCGGGGATGCATGGCCCCGACCTGCTGGTAGTAGGAATTGAAGAGATATCCGAATCCGGGATGGAAGAGGCAGTAGTCCGGCAGCTCCTTCCCGAGAAGGAACTCCTCGAAGAACCAGCTCGTGTGCGCCAGGTGCCACTTCGTGGGACTCACGTCGTCCATGGATTGGACTACGCAGTCCTCCTTTTCCAGGGGCGTGCAGAGATCTTCGGTGGCCCGGCGGATCTTCCGATAGCGTTCGGCGAGCGGGGCCCGGGAGTGGGGAGGTTCTTCCCTGGTCGCGACGGGGGGATCCTGGGATCGCACCGGAAGGAATCTCGTTCTGGCGGCCCCGGAGGAAAAACGAGCTTGCTTTCTCCGAAGGCTTCTTCCCAGATTAGGGGAATGCCCCGATCTGTCAAGCCGAGGGCGGATCAGAGTCGCAGTCCCTTGGGGACCAGCCAGCGTTCGCTCCAGTGGAAAAGACCCTGGGCCCCCAGCGCCAGGAGGGCCGCCGGCACGGCCCCTTCAAGGATGAGGCCGTTGTCCGCCAGGCGGATCCCGCTGAGGATCGGCTGGCCGTAACCGCCGGCACCGATCAAGGCACCGAGAGTCGCCGTCCCGATATTGATCACGGCGGCGGTGCGGATGCCCGTCAGGATGGAAGGCGCTGCCAGGGGGAGTTCGATGCGCCTTAAGCGCGCCATGCGCGGCAGTCCCAGCGCGCGGGCCGATTCGCGAAGCTCGATGGGAATCCCGCGCAGGCCCGCGTGGGTGTTCACGACGATCGGTAGCAGGCTGTAGAGGAAAAGCGCCGCCATGGCGGGAAGCGCCCCGATTCCGAGCAGCGGAATGAAGGCCACCAGAAGGACCAGGGTGGGGATGGTCTGGAGAATGCCGACCGCGCCCTGGGTGAACTGGCCCAGCAGGGGATGGCCCGCCGCGAGGATGCCCAGCGGAACCGCCAGCAGGATGGCGGCAGCCAGGGAAAGCCCCACCAGGCGCAGGTGCTCGAGGGTGCGCGCCAGGATCCGCTCCCACAGCGACGGGGCGTCATAGGAGGAAGCCAGCGAGAATTCTTCTGCAAGGAACTCCCCGGCCGCCCGCCCTTCGGGGATGCCGTGCTTCTCGACCTCCAGGTTGAGGCGGACCATTTCCTCCCGCGGGATCCGGCCCTCCATCCGGAGGATGGAGCGCAGGGCTTCGGGCGCGCGTGTTTTCAGGTCGGAGCGGTAGAGGAGGACCGCGGTGTAGTCGGGAAACCAGCGCCGGTCGTCCTCCAGGAGCGCCAGGTGATGGATGCCGATCTCGGGATCGGTGGAGTAGAGATCGGTCGCGTCGATGCCCCCTGATACCAGGCCCCGATAGGCGAGATCGTGGTCGAGGCCGCGCACGTTCCGCTGGGGAAGACCGTAGCGGGCCTGCAGGCCCGGCCAGCCGTCCCGGCGGTCCATGAACTCGTTGCTGAATCCGAAGCGCAGGGCGGGATGGTCCTTAAGATCGGAGATCGTGCGAAGTCCCAGGCGTTCGGCAGTCGGGGCGGTCACGCCGATCACGTAGTTGTTTTGGAAACCGAGGGAAGCGCTCATGCGGATTCCTCTTTCGGAGAGGGCCGCACGCATCTCTGCATCCGTCCCGACCTCGGCATCCTTGAGAAGCTCTTCGCGAATGGTGCCGGTGTAGTCCGGGTAGAGATCGATATCCCCGGCGAGGAGGGCGTCGAAGAGGATGCGCGTTCCGCCCAATTCCCGCCGGTGCTCCGCCACGGCCCCCCCTTCCCGGGCCAGCGCGGCCGCGATCTCGCCCAGAATGACCGATTCGGTGAACTTCTTGGATCCGACGTCGACATGCGGTGCGTCCTGGCAGAAAAGCAGCACGGCGGCGAAGATCACGCCCCCTGCTCCCCGATCCCCTCGAGAGGGCTTCGCTGCGCGGCCAGGAAACGGGAGACGAAGGGCTCGACGGGCGAACGAAAGAGATCCGTCAAGCCGCCGATCTGCACGATCTTTCCGCCGCGCATCAAGACGATCCGGTCTCCCAGGTAGTCCGCCTCTCCCAGGTCGTGGGTCACCATGAGAACGGTCTTCCCCAATTCCCGGAAGATGGCGCGCAGATCTTCCTGGAGTTCCGAGCGGATCATGGGATCCAGCGCTCCGAGCGGCTCGTCGAGCAGGAGGAGATCCGGGTCGAGCATCAAGGCCCGCATGATCCCCACCCTCTGGCGCTGGCCCCCGGACAACTGGGCGGGATAGCGGTCGAGGCCCTCGGGCGGGAACCGGGTGAGCGTAAGGAGTTCCTCGATGCGGCCCGCGATCCGCTCCCGGTCCCAGCCGAGGTGGCAGGCCATGAGGGAGACGTTCCGGCGGGCGGTGAGGTGCGGGAAGAGACCGCCTTCCTGGATGACGTATCCCATCTTCTGGCGCAGTTGCGGGGCATTGTTCCGCGTCAGCGGGCAATCCTCGAAACGAATGCTGCCCGCTTCCGGCCAGAGAAGACCGGCCGCCAGCTTGAGCAGGGTCGATTTCCCGCAGCCGCTCGGCCCCAGGAGGATGGTGGTCTTTCCGGCGGAAATGTGGAGATCGATCCCCGCGAGAGCCGGGCTCCCGTCGAAGAACTTGGAAACCCCCTCGAGGCCCAGCATGGGAGCTTGGGATTGTAAGGGCGGGTTCCGGGGAAGGGAAAAGGTAGGCTGGAAGGCCGGGTGAGGGACGAGATCAATCCCGGGAAACCGCTTCTGCTCTTCGACGGAGCGTGCGGGTTCTGCCGGCGGTGGGTGAACCGCTGGAAACGGTGGTTCGGCGACCGGATCGAGACCCTGCCCTTCCAGGAAGTGGGCGAACGCTTCCCGGGCGCGGCGGTCGAGCGGTTCGCCGAGGCGATCCACCTGGTGGAACCCGATGGCCGGATCACGCGGGGCGCGGAAGCGGTCTTCCGCGTTCGTCATCTCGCCAAGGGACGCAGCCTCCTCTGGTGGGCCTACCGGCGCCTGCCCGGATTCCGCTTTTTCGCGGAAGCGTGCTACGCCCGGGTGGCCCGCCACCGGATTCCTGTTTCCCGGGTCAATCGCTGGATCTCGGGACCGGATTTCGAACCGCCGACCTGGTTCCTTACCCGGGCACTCTTCCTGCGCGCGCTCGGCGCCGTCTTCCTCTGCGCCTTCCTCTCACTCCGGATCCAGATCGACGGCCTTGTCGGAGAGAAGGGAATCCTTCCGGCTGCCGAGTTGATGGCGCGCGCCCGCGACTACTTCGGACCGGGAGGATGGCCTTCCTTTCCCACCCTGCTCTGGTTCGACGCCGGCGACTCCCTCCTGCATGCCCTTTGCGCGGGAGGCGCCGCCCTCGCCATCCTTCTCGTCTTCGGATTCGCCCAGAAGGCGGTGCTCCTTCTTCTATGGGCCTTCTATCTTTCCCTCACCGTGGCCGGAAACGTCTTTCTCGGCTATCAGTGGGATGCCCTGCTTCTCGAGGCCGGCCTTCTGGCGGTATTCCTTACGCCGTGGTCCTTCTCTTCGCGGGGACGGCGGCGCACCCCGCCCTCCGGACCCGCGCTGTTCCTGCTCCGTTGGCTGCTCTTCCGGTTGATGTTCCTTTCGGGGACGGGAAAACTTCTCAGCGGCGATCCTTCCTGGCACGACGGGACCGCCCTCGGTTATCACTACTGGACCCAGCCCCTGCCTTCGGGCACCAGCTTCTTCTTCCATCATCTGCCCGGATGGTTCCATGGATTCTCGGTAGCCGCGATGTTCTTCATCGAGCTGGTCCTGCCGTTCTTCATCTTCGGAACACGCC
>CAZQAP010000154.1:6164-7225 GCA_964591365.1 uncultured Planctomycetales bacterium | reverse complement strand
AGGGCCTTCATCCGGTCGCTCAACTCGAAGGCCTCGGGGTCGATCTCCCGGGCCAGCCGGACCATGCGGGCCCCTTCCTGTTCGTCCCCGTGTTCGAGAAGCGCATCTCCCAGGGCCAGGTAGTAGCGGGGGTTGAGAGGTGCGAAGGTGACCGCCTTGCGGAAGTTCCCGATGGTCTCTTCGTACTTCTTGTCGTCCTCGAGCAGCCGGCCCATGCGGTAATAGACCTGGGCGTTCTCGCTCCCCTTGTCGATGGCTTCCTGGAGGATCCGCTTGGCGCGGATCGGCCGCGGCGGGCTGGTCCGCAGGGCGTTCAGCCCCGCCTCCTCCAATCCCCGCACAGTGGCGACCCCCAGCTTGTTCTTCACGTAGTCGTGCCACTGGGCCTCCATTTTCTGGACGTCCTTGTCGCTGCGCAGGCCGAGATACTTGCGGAAGACGCGGTAGACCTCTTCGGCGCGTACGCCTTTGAGCGCCTTGAACCCCATGGCCTCCCGCTTGACGTCCTTGGCGTGGGCGAGGGCCAGGAAGAACTTCTGGAACTTCTTCGAATACGCCTTGCTGTGCATGAGAAAATGCACCAGGGACCAGCCCCAGGTGTAATGGCGGTAGATCCCGTCGCTGGAGATGAGCTCCTCCAGGCCCAGCATCTTCCCCGAGGCGATGTCGGTCTGGATCTCGGTCAAACGCCCCTCCTGGACCAGCCCGGTGGTCAGCTTTCCGGTCTTGGGGTCGAAATTGCTGGCCCCGTAGTACTCGGCCAGGGCTTCTCCCGGCCAGTGCGGGTAGGCGAAATCGACGTTGACCAGCTTCTGGAGGTAGTGGTTGGCTTCGTGGAAGAGGGTGTCTTCCGTGGATTTGGGGTCATTCGGGTCGTAGTAGATGTCCAGCTCCAGGGGAGGGATGAAGCGGAAGTAGCCCAGCACGTAGATACCAGCCCCGCTCACCTGGTGGAAGCTGTCGGCGTCGTCGTAGAAGCAGACGTGCAGCCGGCCGAGCTCCCGGGGCTGCTTCACCTTCCAGTCCTTGGCGAAAGCCTTGAAGTAGGCTTCCATCAAGTC
>CAZQAP010000154.1:0-6064 GCA_964591365.1 uncultured Planctomycetales bacterium | reverse complement strand
GCTGCTTCACCTTCCAGTCCTTGGCGAAAGCCTTGAAGTAGGCTTCCATCAAGTCGCGATAGTAGTCGTAGATGCGGGGAGGGACGGTGTATTCGAAGTGGAAGTGGGAAGTATCTTCCTGATAGCGGTTCCTCCAGAGCTTGTGGGCGGCAAGATCCTCGATGGCCTTGTGCCGTTCCTCGACTTCCTTGGCGACGAGCTTCTTGCGTTTCTCGGGACTCATCCACCTGCCCTGGAAGGGCACCAGCCCTTTGGCCGCCTTGGCCTTCTCGGCTTCGGTCCTGGGGACGAAACTGGGGTCCCCCGCGATGGCGATCTCGAGGTATTGCGACTCGGGCACGAAGACCTCCCCATGAGGGTAGGTGATCCGCACTCCGCCCTCCGCGCGCTGGATCTCGAGTCCGTCCAGGATCCTCCCATCCTTGAGGAAGATGGTGTCGTTCTGCATGGGAGCCCCGAAAAGGGGTCCTCCCAGGAACAGGAACAGGGCGGCGGTGAGTTTCATGCTTCTCCTCCTATCCGATCTCCTTGAAGTAGGCTTTGCGCAGCGTGGCCCAGTCCTTTTCGGTCCACTCGCCGAAGGTTTTTTCGAATGTTTCGTCGATCACTTCCTTCTCTCTTTCCTTCCAGGCGTTGCGCTGATTCTTGAAGTACTCCTCCTCCTCCGCTTCGGTCTTGGGCTTTTCATCTTTCTTGCCGCCCTCCTTCTTGCGTTCCTCGCGAATCTTCTCCACGACCGTCTTGAGATTCTTGAGGTATTCCTCCAGGAGCCCCTTGGTCTTGCGGTTGCGCGAACCGGCGCCTGTCATGAGGAAGCGCGTCAGGGCCGACGCTTCGGCCAGCTTCTGCTGGTCGAGCCGCTGCCCGTCTCCGTCGGAGAGATTGGCCCAGCCGTAGTGGAAGATCTCCTGGGGGGTGGCCGGGTTTCCGGCCCGTATCGACTCGCGAATCCGGTTCATCTCCGGTGTGGAGGGCCGGAAATCGAGCTTGGACCCCTTGGGGATGGCCGCGCCGACCACCTGGCGAAAACCGAAGGAGAGCCAGCCCGGCAGGGCCAGGAAGAGGGCGGAGTCGCGTTCCTGGAACCAGATGGCGGAAAGGCGCTGGTTGAGCCAGGTGTTTTCGAAGCTGTTTGCGCCGACGGAACTCTTGTGGGTGGTCACCTCGATGCCAGGCCCTCCCCACGTGGTTCCAGTACGAAAGGCCATCTCTTCATCCAGGTTCTTGCAGATGCGGATGATGGGTGAACGCACGTATTCCCCCTTGCCCACGTAGGGAAAGGTCTTCTCCATCCACGCGAAGAGGGCCTTGGCCTGCTGGACGACGCGCTTGGCCTGCTTGTCGTCGGAGTGGTTCAGGATCAGGAAACCGCCCATCTCCTTGACCTTCCAATCGGCCGGGAGGCCCTGGCCGGCCTTGTCGTGGGCGGACCGTTCGAGCTGCTTGCGACGCTTGGCGCGTTCCGCGGGGGTCAACTCCTCGCTGTCGAGGATGATTTCGCTCCCGAGCCGGGTAGTGGCCGAGGCCATGCCCCCTTCGGTCCGGGCCACCGTCTTGAGGGATTTCAGATCGGCGAGGATCTGGCGTTTTAGCTTCGGCCAGGCGTTTTCAAGCACCTCGAACTGGACCGCGAGATCGACGCCATCCAGGTGGTAGACCCAGGTTTCGATCCGCATCGGTCCGGATCGGGAATTGCGCTCGACCTTGATCTCGAGCTGGGTGACGTCGAGCCCTCCCACTTTGGCTGTTTTTTCGTCCGAAATGTAGAAGCCGCCGCCGCTGTAGGTCCCTTTCAGATACTCTTCGTAGGTCTTGAACGGGTTCGAAAAGGTGACCGTGACGGTTTTTTTCTTGTCATCGGATTCGATCTTCGTCTGCTGGTTCGCAGCTTCGACGAAGGCGATGACCTTCATCGTGGGCTTCTGCTCCATTGTGTAGCCCAGGTTCTTGTCGGTGTAGAAGTAGGATTTGTTGGAGAGGAAATGGGCCACCACCCAGCCTTCGTTCGTCTGGATGGGGATCTCCTTCCAGCCCTTGGGATACCGGATCTTGTAGCCCAGGCGATCGTCCTGGTGGTACTGGGCCTGCACAGGCGGGGCGGACGCCAGAAAGGCAAGCAATCCGGCGAAGAGCGGAAGGGAAAAAGAGTGGTTCAAACTCATGGCGACGGCCTGCAAGGGGTTGGGAAACCCGGAAGACGGACCCTCGCAGGGAAAACCAGATTAGCACCCTCGCCGGAGCCCCGGAAGCTGGATTTACAACTTCCTAAGTACCGAAGTACCGAAGTACCGTGCCGGAGCAATTTGTTCTGGATTGGATCTCGGGCGGCCAGATCAATTCCCCCAGACCCATCGAGGGCGGGACTGCCGGGGTTCCTGGTGTTCCCCTCAATTCCGACCGCTCCAGAGGCCGCCGGTTCTACGTTGCCCCAGCACTCAAGGAAACTCCCTGCCTACCCACGCAAAACCCGGAAGCCTATCGAGAACAAATTGCTCCGGCACAGTACTTCAGTACTTCACGGCAGGATCGGGGCGGTCAGGACGTTGCTCAAGGCCGATTCCCGGCCTCCGGTCCCGCGGGGAATCACAGCCTGGGTGGAGACCGTGGTGTGCGCCAGATGCGCAGGGACCGCGAGGGTCAGGACTGCGGTGCCGTCGGCCGCCGCAATCACCCTCCCCAACTCGTGCACGGGGCGAAGAAGTCCGAGACAGCGGAAACCGAGCAGCCCCTTGCAGGGGCCGGCCCCCGCGCCCTGAAAGCTGGCCAGGAAGATCACTTCCTCCCCGGGACGGGCGCCGCGGACGGTGAGGACCGCGGGTTGCCCCCGCTGGAGGGGCCCCTGGGTGAGGGGCGGTGTCGCATGCACCGTCAGGGTCTGGTCGGCGGCGACCCCGCTCATGACGGTCTGGAAACCGTCGGGCCATTCCACCCTCACGACGTCGGCCACCGAACTGGCTCCCAGCCCGAAATGCGCGGTGCGCTGGCTGCGCCCGAGATAGGTGCAGCCTCCGTCCACGAAGACGTGGCGGGTGAAACCGCCCGCGGTGACCTCGACCCGCGCGCCCATGCCGCGGGGAGCCAGGCCGGGATGGGAACGGGTTTCCAGATCGACTTGCAGCCAGTGGGTGGCGGGCCCCTGGAGATCGTTGCGGAACAGGACCAGGGGCTCCTGCCAGCAGCATATGACGATGTCCATGTCCCCGTCCTGGTCGTAGTCCAGATGGTAGAGGCCGCGCCCCTGGCCGGTGTGCCGGAAGCCGCTGGACCACCCGACGTCGGTCCAGGAGGTCCCGGTCCCGTCGTTGTGGAAGATGAAGGAGCGGTCGAACTGGAAATCCGCTCCCACCGGCCAGCCGTTCGTGCCCACGATGTCCGCAAAACCGTCGTGGTCCACGTCGACGGCAGTCGCGCCCCAGGCCCAGCCGCTGGCGTTCACCCCGGCGCTTTCGGGAAGCGCCTGGAAGAGATTGCCGCCCTGGTTGAGGTAGAGACGGTTGCCGGTGCGGATTCCGAGCGGCTCCATGATGGCTGTCACGAACCAGTCGAACCGGCCGTCTCCGTTGAAATCCCCCACCGCACTGCCCATCCCGTTCTGCTCCTCATTCACGCCGGCGGCCTGGGTGAGGTTGGTGAAGGTGCCGTCCCCATTGTTGTGAAAATAGTGGCTGGAGTTGAAATCGGCAGCGATCAGGAGTTCCGGATAGCGGTCGCCGTCCATGTCCACGAAGCGCGGGGCGAAACCCTTCATTTTGAGCGCGAAGGCGCCGGCCTTCACGGTGACGTCGGTGAAGGTGCCGTCCCCGTTGTTGTGGAAGAGCCGGTTGCCCCCGGAAAGCCGTTCCCAGGAGCAGACGAAGAGGTCGAGGTTGCCGTCGAGGTCGTAATCGCCGAAGACCGCCCCCCAGGCGGAGGGGGTTGCAATGGTGAAATTCACCCCCGCCTGCACGGCCAGGTTGGTGAAGGTGCCGTTGCCGTTGTTGTGGTAGAGGCGGTGCTGGCCCGGGGCCGGGGCTCCGCTCATGTCTCCAAAGCTGGTGACGAAAAGATCCTCCCAGCCGTCGCCGTCGTAGTCGCCGGAGATGCAGCCGCAGCCCCGGTAGAGATCGGTGAGGCCCCAGGCGGCGGCCTGGTCGGTGAAGGTGCCGTCCTGGTTGTTGATGAAGAGCGCATCGGGACTTCCGGCCCCGACCACGAAGAGGTCCGGCCAGCCGTCGTTGTTGAAGTCCCCCACCGTCCCGCCGGCGTGCATGGCGGCGCCGGGATGGTCCGCAGCGGGGGTTTGGACGTGGGTCAGGCCGGCGGCAGCCGTCTGGTCGCTGAAGGAGAGCTGCGCGCGGGCGGGGGAAGGAACCAGCAGGAAGGCCGCTCCAAGAAAGGCAAGCGAGGGGAGGGGAAGGAGGGGGGTGCGCATTGCAGGAGGAGGGGAAGGAGCCACCCAAAGATACCACAGAAGCCTTCGCGAAAACGGCCGATAAACGCCTGGGTGAACCGGTTCCGGCTAGAATCAGGCCCGCCTCGGCAGCCACCCCGCTCCATGTTCCTGCTCCTCCTCAATCTCCTGGCCTTCGTCCATCCTGCCGGAACCGATCCCCGGCCGTTCGACCACGTCGTGATCGTGAGCGTGGACGGTCTGCGCAGCGACGCCCTGATCGCGGCCCCGCGGGGCTCGATCCCCAACCTCCGGCGTCTCATGAAGGGCCCCCACACCCTCAACGCGCGCACCGATCCAACCCAGACCGTGACCGCCCCCAACCACATCTGCATGGTCACCGGCCGCAGCGTGACGGGCCCGGCCGGGCACGGCTGGATCGTGAACGAACCCCTTCCAGGCAGCCTCCTCCGCGGCAAGGACCACGCCTACTTCGCCGGGATCTTCGACGTGGCCCACGACCACGGCCTGCACACCGCCTTCTTCGGAGGCAAGACCAAGTTCAGCCTCTTCGACCGCACCTGGAACGGGGAGAACGGGGCCCCCGACACGAGCGGGCCGGACGATGGCCGCGACAAGCTCGACGCCTTCTTCCTCTCGGGGGCCCAGAGCCACATCACGGATGCCGCCCTCAAGGATCTCGAGGGAGGCTTCGCCCGCAGCCTGGTCTTCATCCACTATCCCGCGCCTGACGGCGCCGGCCACCGTTTCGGCTGGAACCTGACCTCCGATTCGCCCTACATGCAGTCCGTGGCCGCCGTGGACAAGGAACTGGGCCGGATCCTGGCTGCGATCGATTCCGATCCGGCTCTTGAGGGCCGCACCGCGCTGCTTCTCACCGCCGACCACGGCGGGGGCGGGCCGTTGTTGAGCCACTACAACATTCATCTCTGGGTCAACTACATCATTCCCTTCCTGGTCTGGACCGGCCGGGATGCCCCGCCGGCCGATCTCTACGAACTCAACCCCGCCACGCGCCGCGACCCGGGCCTTTCCAATCCGGCCACTGGGTCCGCCGGCCCGCCCCCCATCCGCAACGGAGAGATCGGTAACCTGGGGCTCCAGCTCCTCGGCCTGCCGGCGATCCCCGGTTCCACCCTGGGCGCCCGCCACGACCTCGTGGTGCAGGCTCCGGCCCAGGCGGGCTCCGCCAGCGGGAACTGACCCGCCTCCCAAGGAAAACCCCGAGATGACCCGAGCGACTGCAACCGGAATCCTGTTCCTCCTCATGACCGCACCGCTTCTACGCGCCCAGAGTCTCACTTACGAGAAGTTCCAGCTTCCCAACGACCTGACCGTGATCCTGCATGAGGACCGTTCCCTGCCGATCGCCTGCGTCAACGTCTGGTACCGGGTGGGATCCAAGGACGAGGCTCCCCGCCGCTCGGGGTTCGCGCACCTCTTCGAGCACCTGATGTTCATGGGCACGAACCGCGTGCCGGGGAGCGACTTCGACAACCTGATGGAAGCCGGCGGCGGCTACAACAACGCCTCGACCAGCGAGGACCGCACCAACTATTTCGAAATCGGGCCCGCGAGGCTGCTGCCGACGCTGCTCTGGCTGGAGGCCGACCGGATGGAGGCCCTGGCCGACGCCATGACGGCGGAGAAGCTCGATCTCCAGCGCCAGGTGGT